>DASRTE010000126.1:0-49709 GCA_035656095.1 Jiangellaceae bacterium | reverse complement strand
TCAACATGACCATCCTGCTGTTCAACAACCGCATCTACGGGCTGACGAAGGGCCAGTACTCACCGACCTCCGAGCAAGGCAAGATCACCAAGTCGACCCCGATGGGTTCGCTGGACGCCCCGTTCAACCCGGTGTCCCTTGCGCTGGGGGCCGAGGCCAGCTTCGTCGCGCGCACCATCGACTCCGACCGGGCCCACATGGTCTCGGTGCTGCGTGCCGCGGCCGCGCACCGCGGCACGTCCCTCGTGGAGATCTACCAGAACTGCAACATCTTCAACGACGGCGCGTTCGACCTGCTGAAGAGCCCCGAGACGCGCGACGACACACTCATCCGGCTCGAGCACGGCCGGCCGGTTCGATTCGGCGCGGAACTCGACCGTGGGATTCGCCGCGACCGCGCCACAGGCGCGCTGGAGGTCTGCGCCGGTGACGACCCCGAGGTCGTGGTTCACGACGCCCACGCCGAGGATCCCTCACAGGCGTTCGCCCTGTCCCGGCTCGCGGACCCGGGCACGCTCGCGCGCTCACCCATCGGCGTCTTCCGCCAGGTCGAACGGGCGAATTATGGCGACCTCATGATCGCGCAGCTCGACCAGGACGTCGAGAAGCGCGGCCGTGGCGACCTGGCCGGCCTGCTCGCCGGCTCCGACCCGTGGACGGTCAACTGACCTCGGCGCCCACCTCCTGGGCCGGGCTTCGCCCCAACCTGTACGCGCGAATCCGTCCGATATGCCGGGATTGCCGCGGCGTGAAACGGGCAAAGCAGGCCCCACGGCCACTGGTCGCGCCGCCTGGGCACAAGGGCGCGCGCCGGGGCAGGCGCGACGATCGAACCGGCACCTCCGCGCCGGCCTGGTGTGACAACGCGGCGCAGGTGTGATTGCCTGTTCCCCGGTGTACGGGGGTCCACGACGACGACAAGGGTGATGCGCAGGTGCCGAGAGGCCGTCACAGGCGCGGCAAGACCCTTCCCCGTAAGCGCCGAATCGTCACGTTCGCCATCCCTGCGGCCGTGGTGGCAATCGCACCCGTCGGTGTCGCCGCCTGGCCCGATTCCGCCGATGACGCATCCGCCCAGGAGGCGATCTCGGGCTTGGGCGAGGTTCAACGGCCCGTCCCCCTCAGCCGTGGTCTGAGCGATCGGCCGCCGCTGTCTCCCTCGCCGACGCCGACGCCCACCCCCACGACACCGCAGCCGACTCCCACGGAGACACCCACCCCGGAACCGACCGTGGTGGGCCACATGTACGTCACGACGGGACTGAACGTGCGCACTGCTGCGGCAGAGGACGCCGAGGTGCTGGCCGTGCTCGCGCGAGGTACCAAGGTCGGCGTGACCGGCACCACGGACGGTTCGTGGGTTCAGATCATCTACGACGACGCGCCCGCGTGGGTCAGCGGCGACTACCTGTCGGAGACGGAGCCGCCGGCCGAGGCCGCCGGTGGCATCTCGTTCGCGGAATGCGAGTCGGGTTCCGCGGTCGAGTCAGGGCTGACGCCGGACGCCATCCGGGTCCACCGGGCCGTCTGCGCCGAGTTTCCCGACGTCAGCTCCTACGGGGGGCTCCGTTCCGGTGACAGCGGCGAGCACGGTCAGGGCCGTGCACTCGACATCATGGTGTCGAGCAGTTCGCTCGGTGACGCCATCGCGGCGTGGGTCCGTGAGCACTACGACGAGCTGGGCGTCAGCGAGGTGATCTGGTCGCAGCGGATCTGGTCCGTGGAACGCAGCGGCGACGGCTGGCGGTGGATGGAGGACCGCGGATCGGCCACCGCCAACCACTACGACCACGTCCACGTCACCGTGTACGGCAACTCCGGCGGCTGAGACCTCGTTCGGCCGGCTCAGGCGGTCCGGTCGGCCACTGAGTCGCAGAGCGCCTCGAGCGCCCACCTGGCCGGGACGTCCGGCAACGGCGCCAGCACCGCACGCGCCTCCGCGGCCCACCGTCGGACCTCGGCGCTCGCCTCCGCCATGACCGGGTGGCGACGCAGGAGCGCGAGCGCCTCGGCGTGTGCAGCGTCGTCGGTGAGCGGTCCGTCCAGCAGCATCCGCAGGCGGTCGCCGGACGTGTCGAGCGAGCGCCGCGCGTAGAGCACCGGGAGCGTCGGCACCCCTTCGCGCAGGTCGGTGCCGGGCGTCTTGCCCGACTCGGTGACGTCGCTGGCGATGTCGAGCAGGTCGTCGGCCAGCTGGAAGGCCATGCCGATGCGCTCGCCGTAGCGGGCGAGCACGTCGACGACGTCGTCGGCCGCGCCCGAGTGCAACGCACCCAGCCGGGCCGACGTCGCGATCAGCGACGCCGTCTTGTCCGAGAGCACGCCCAGGTAGTGGGCCACCGGGTCCTCGCCGTCGCGCGGTCCGAGCGTCTCGCGAAGCTGCCCGTGCACCAGCCGCTCGAATGTCCGCGCCTGGATGCGGACCGACTCGGTGCCGAGGTCGGCGGCGACGTCGGAGGCACGGGCGAACAGGAAGTCGCCGGCGAGGATCGCGACCGTGTTTCCCCATCGGGCGTTCGCGCTGGATTCGCCTCGACGCAGAGCGGCCTCGTCCATGACGTCGTCGTGATAGAGCGTCGCGACGTGGGTGAGCTCGACCACGACCGCAGACCGGACCACTCCAGGGGCATCGGCGTCACCGAAGTGACCCGCCACGAGGGCCAGCAACGGCCTGAACCGCTTGCCGCCCGCCGCCACGAGGTGGCGCGATGCAGATGCCAGCAGCGCGTGGTCGGACTTGACCGCCTCGGCGAGCCGCTCCTCGACCTCCTCGAGTCCGGCCGTGACCGATGCCTCGAGGGCCGGGTCGACGGCGGGGATGCCGAGGACGGGCGAGGACACCACGGCGCTCCTCACGACTGTCAGCGGACGAAGACGGACGCCTGCTGGGCCAGTTCGAGCAGTGGACCGGGCAGGATACCCAGGGCGACGGTGGCGGCGACGCCGAGGGCGATACCGACCGTAGTCCACGCGCTGGGCACGGCGACCGTCGGGCCGTCGGATGCCGGTTCGGAGAAGAACATCAGCACGATGACGCGGACGTAGAAGAACGCGGCCACGGCACTGGCGACCACACCGACGATCACCAGGGGTAGCGCACCGGCCTCGATCGCCGCGGAGAACACGACAAGCTTGCCGACGAACCCACTGGTCAGGGGGATTCCGGCGAATGCCAGCAGGAACAGCGCGAAGCTCGCTGCGAGTAGTGGCGCGCGCTTGCCCATGCCCGCCCACTTGGCCAGGTGGGTGGCCTCTCCGCCGGCATCGCGCACGAGCGTCAGCACGGCGAACGCACCGAGGGTCGCGAAGCCGTATGCGGCGAGGTAGAACAGCACCGCGGCCGTTCCGATCGAGTCTGCGGCGACGAGTCCGGTGAGGATGAACCCGGCGTGGGCGATCGAGGAGTAGGCCAGCATCCGCTTGACGTCGGTCTGCGTCAGCGCGATGACCACGCCGACCACCATCGTCAGGATGGCGATCGCCCAGAACATCGGTTGCCAGTCCGTACGCATGCCGCCGAAGGCGACATAGAAGATCCGCGCCATCGCGCCGAACGCCGCGACCTTGGTGCAGGCCGCCATGAACCCGGTGACCGGCGTCGGGGCCCCCTGGTAGACATCCGGTGTCCAGGCGTGGAACGGTGCCGCACCCACCTTGAACATCAACCCCACCGCGATCAGCCCGACACCGGCGAGCAGCAGCCCCTCCTGACCGACTCGAGCGCCGAGCGCGGCGTCGATGTCCGAGAGCAGCAGCGACCCGGCGAAGCCGTAGACCAGCGCCGAACCGAAGAGGAAGAACGCGGACGAGAACGCGCCGAGCAGGAAGTACTTCAGCGCCGCCTCCTGCGAGAGCAGGCGACGCCGGCGCGCCATGCCGCACAGCAGGTACAGGGGAAGCGAGAGCACCTCGAGCGCGACGAACATGGTCAGCAGGTCGTTGGCTGCTGGGAAAAGCAGCATGCCGCTGACGGCGAACATCATCAGCGGGTAGACCTCGGTCTGCAGCACGCCCTGCTGCACGAGCGTGCGCTCGGCCTCGCCACCCGGCAACGACGAGGCCGCCGGTGCGAACGTGTCGCCGCCACCCTCGATCCGCCGCTCAGCGAAGAACAGCACGCTCATCGCGGCGAACACGAGGATCGCGCCCTGCAGGAACAGTGCCGGTCCGTCGATGGCCACCGACCCTTCGGCGCCGATCAGCGACGTACCCGCCAGCCGGACCACCTGGACGAACGCGGCGGCGATGGCCAGCAGGGCGAGCCAGACCTGCAACGCGTGACGCGGGGCTCTCGGTGCGAACGCCTCGATCAGTACGCCGAGCACCGCCGCGCCGAGGACGATGAGCATCGGCAGGATGGCCGAGTACTCGATGGTGGGGGCGCTCACGGTGCGGTCCCTTCGGCGGTGGTGGTCGCATCGACCTCGGCGGGCGGATCACTCACGCCGACCTCGGCCAGGCTGGCCCCGACGCCATCGTCGATCACGTCGAGCACGGGCTTCGGGAAGAACCCGAGCGCCAGCAACAGCGCGACCAGCGGGGCGACGATCACGAGCTCACGACGATGCAGGTCGACGAAGCCCGCGGTCTGATCGCGCACCGGTCCGGTCATGGTCCGCTGGTAGAGCCAGAGGATGTACACCGCGGCGAGAATGGTCGCGACCGTGGCGACCACGGCCGCCACGCGGTATCGGCTGAACGTCCCGACGAGCACCAGGAACTCGCCGGTGAACGTCGCCAGTCCGGGCAGTGCCAGCCCGGCCAGGCCGGCGAACAGGAACGACCCGGCCAGCAGTGGAGCCGGCGTCGACACACCGCCGTAGTCGGCCACCATGCGCGACCGGCCGCGCGTGATCATGAAGCCGACGATGACGAACAGCGCCACCGTCGAGAAGCCGTGGGCGACCATGTAGAACGTGGCGCCGGTCGCGCCCTGGCTGGTCAGGGCGAAGATGCCGAGCACGATGAAGCCGAAATGCGAGATCGACGAGTAGGCGATCAGGCGCTTCATGTCGGTCTGGCCGATCGCCACCAACGCGCCGTAGATGACGCTGACCACGGCCAGCACGACGATGGCGGGAGCGAACTCCCGCGTGGCGTCGGGGAACATCGGCAATACCAACGCGATCATGCCGTAGGTGCCGACCTTGTCCATCACGCCGGACAGGTACGCGGCGTTGGCCGGCGTGGCCTCCGCCGCGGCGTCGGGCAGCCAGGTGTGGAACGGCCACAGCGGCGCCTTGATCGCGAAGGCGATCATGAACCCCAGGAACAGCCACCGCTGGAGGTCGACCGGGATGTCGAGGGCGATCAGATCCGCGAACAGGAACGTGCCGGTCCCGACGCCACGAGAATGGACATACAGCCCGATCACTGCGGCGAGCATGAGCAGCCCACCGGCGAGGTTGTAGAGCAGGAACTTCACCGCTGCGTAGCGGCGCTGGGGGCCGCCGTAGAGCCCGATGAGGAAGTACATCGGCACGAGCATGGCCTCGAAGAGCACGTAGAACAGCAGGAGGTCCCGTGCCGCGAAGGCGCCGATCATCATCGCTTCGAGCAGGAGCAGCAGGGCGAAGAAGGGCTTCGGGTTGCGCCGCTCCGCCTCGGCCTCCCGCCACATGGCCATGACCACGATCGGCGTGACGACCACGGTGAGCAGGATGAGCACGAGCGAGATTCCGTCGGCACCGAGTGACCAGTACACGCCGAACGACTCGACCCAGCCGTACTCCTCGACGAACTGCACCGGCGCGCCGTCGGCGACGAAGGCCACCGCGGCGATGGCGCCCAGGATGGCCGTCACACAGGACATGAACAGCGCCAGCTTCTTCGCGGCGAGCTCGAGCCCACGCGGTACCAGTGCGGTCAGTACGGCACCGAGCGCCGGGATGGCGATGAGCGTGGTCAGCCAGGGGAAGGTCACGGCAGCCTCACCAGGAGCATGGCAACGACGACGATCGCCGCGCCGGCGAGCATCGACAGCGCGTACGAGCGGACGAACCCGGTCTGCCATCGGCGGAGCCGGGCGGACAGGCCGCCGACCGCCGCCGCCGTGCCGGCGACCGCGCCGTCGATGCCGCGGTTGTCCGCGTAGACCAGGAACCGGGTCAGGTACTGCCCGGGTCGCATGAACAATGCCTCGTTGACGGCGTCGCCGTAGAGGTCGCGGCGGGCGGCCACGGTGACGACCGAGCCCTGCGGTGCCGTCACCGGGATCGGCCGGCGCCCGAAGACCTGCCACGCCAGCCCCACGCCGACGGCGACGACCGCCAGGATGATCACGGTCATGGCCCAGACCGGGATGCCCAGCTCGTGGGGCTCCTCGCCGGTGACGGGTTCGAGCCAGTCGATGATCCCTCCGCCCAGGTAGAGCAGGCCGGCGCCCCCGATCACCGACAGCACCCCGAGAATCCACAACGGAACGGTCATGATCTGGGGCGACTCGTGCGGGTGGGCGTCTCCGGCCCACCGCCTCTCCCCGAAGAACGTCATGAGCATCAGCCGGGTCATGTAGAACGCGGTGATGCCCGCGCCGAGCAGGGCACAGAGCCCGAAGACGAGGTTGTCGGCAAAGGCTGCCTCGATGATCCGGTCCTTGGAGAAGTATCCGGAGAACAGCGGGAAGCCGATGATCGCCAGGTAGCCGGCGGTGAAGGTCAGGAACGTCACCGGCATCGCCGCGCGCAGAGCCCCGTAGCGCCGCATGTTCACCTCGTCGTTCATGCCGTGCATGACCGAACCGGCGCCGAGGAAGAGGTCGGCCTTGAAGAAGCCGTGCGTGAGCAGATGGAAGATCGCCAGTGCATATCCGGCCGGGCCCAGGCCGGCGGCCAGCATCATGTAGCCGATCTGGCTGATCGTCGATGCGGCCAGGACCCTCTTGATGTCGTCCTTCGCGCAGCCGATGATCGCACCGATCAGCAGCGTGACGGCGCCGACGATCACGACGGCCGTCTGAGCAACCTCGGCACCGGCGTAGATGGCCGCCGAACGGACGACCAGGTAGACACCGGCCGTGACCATCGTCGCCGCATGGATCAACGCCGACACCGGCGTCGGGCCCTCCATCGCGTCGAGCAGCCAGGACTGCAGCGGGAACTGCGCGGACTTGCCGCACGCACCGAGCAGCAGCAGCAGCCCGATGGCGACCAGCCAGCCCTCCGACGCGTCCAGGGCAGCGGGGAACACACCCGCGAACGCCGTCGTGCCGAAGACGACGAACATCGACATCATGGCCAGTGACATGCCGAAGTCGCCCACCCGGTTCACGACGAACGCCTTCTTGGCGGCGACCGCTGCCGCGGGCCGGTGCTGCCAGAACCCGATCAGCAGATACGACGCGAGTCCGACGCCCTCCCAGCCCACGTAGAGGATCAGGTAGTCGTCGGCCAGCACCAGCAGGAGCATGGCGGCGACGAACAGGTTGAGGTAGCCGAAGAACCGCTGACGGTTCTCGTCGGTGGCCATGTAGCCGATCGAGTAGACGTGGATGAGCGAGCCGACACCGGTGATGAGCAGGACGAACGCCATGGACAGCTGGTCCAACAGCAGCCCGACCGAGACCTCGTAGCCGCCCACCGAGAACCAGTCCCACAGCGGTACCGAGAAGGCGCGCTCGTCCTCGCCGCGGCCCAGCATCGCCGTGAACAGGACCAGGCCGAGAACGAACGCCGCTGCCGGGCCGATGCAGCCCAACACCGGCGCGACGCCCCGTAGCCGGCGCCCGCCGAGCACGAGCACGGCGGCGCCCAGCAACGGCAACGCGATGAGCAGCCAGGTCGCCGAGAAGACGCCCTCGGCGGCACCGGGCGTCTGCTCGGCGGCCTGAGCACCGAGCGTCGACACGAATGTCACGGTTCCCTCACCACGTCAGAGCTTGAGCAGGCTGGCGTCGTCGACCGACGCGGACCTGCGGGTCCGGAAGATCGTCACGATGATCGCCAGGCCGACGACCACCTCGGCGGCGGCGACGACCATGACGAAGAAGGCGACGATCTGACCGTCGAGGTTGCCGTGCATCCGGGCGAACGTGACGAAGGCCAGGTTGCACGCATTGAGCATCAGTTCGACGCTCATGAACGCGATCAGCGCATTGCGCCGGAGGAGCACGCCGGCGCCGCCGATGGTGAACAGCAGTGCCGAGAGGACGAGGTAGGGCGTCGGGCTCATGGCCGCTCCTCCTCCCCGGCGTCAGGCTGCTCGCCGGTGAGCTCGTCGACCTGTCGCTCCAACCGCGACACGTCGAGCGCATCCTCCTCCGTGGCCCGGACGGCGCCCCGGGCGACGATGACGTTCGAGATCGACAACTCGCTGGGGGTGCCGTCCGGGAGCAGCGCCGGCGTGTCGATCGCGTTGTGCCGGGCGTAGACACCGGGGCTCGGCAAGGGCGAGGCGGCGATGCCACCGGCGCGGAAGCGGGCCTCGGACAGCTCGCGCTGACTCGCCCGCCGGAACAGGCGCTCGCGGTGGGTGAGCACCATGGCGCCCAGTGCCGCAGTGATCAGCAGCGCACTGGTGACCTCGAACGCCCACACGTACCGGGAGAAGATGAGGTCGGCGATTCCCGGGACGTTGCCGTCGGGTGTGGCCTCGGCCAGGCCGGTCGGCTGCGGCACGAGCGCGTTGCCGACGACGGCGACGAGCAGGATGCCCAGTCCGACGCCCGCGAGCACGGCCGCCACCCGCTGACCCCGGATCGTCTCGACCCGCGAGTCGCTGGCGTCGACGCCGACCAGCATGATCACGAAGAGGAACAGCATCATGATCGCGCCGGTGTAGACGACGACCTGGACGACGCCGAGGAAGGGCGCCTCGAGAGCGATGTAGAGGATCGCCAGGCAGATCATCGTCACCGCGACGAACATCGCTCCGTGGACCGCCTTACGTGAAATCACCAGCCCGAGCGCGGCCAGCACGGCGATCGGACCCACGAGCCAGAACAGCACCGTCTCGCCGGTGTTGCTGCCTGCCTCGGCAGCCTGGGCGAGCACCTGGGTCGCCGTCGCCGGGATCTCGACGTTCACGACCCACTCCCCCCCGAGCCCTGTTGATCATGGCGAAGTGGGGCGGATTCGGCCCACTGTTGCCCCGATTCGCCATGATCAACGGTGGTGACGGTGGTGGAGCGGAGTCGGGTCCCGGACCGCAGGTAGTAGTCGCGCTCGGTGTCGCCCAGTCGCATCGGGTGCGGCGGCTCCTCCATGCCGGGCAGCAGCGGCGCCAGCAGGTCCTGCTTCTCGTAGATCAGGCTCTCGCGGCTGTCATCGGCGAGCTCGTACTCGTTGGTCATGGTCAGCGCCCTGGTCGGGCACGCTTCGATGCAGAGCCCGCAGAGGATGCAGCGCAGATAGTTGATCTGATAGACGCGGCCGTATCGCTCCCCCGGCGAGAACCGCTCCTCCTCGGTGTTTGCGGCGCCCTCGACGTAGATGGCGTCGGCAGGGCAGGCCCACGCGCACAGTTCGCAGCCGATGCACTTCTCCAGCCCGTCTGGATGCCGGTTCAGCTGGTGTCTGCCGTGAAACCGCGGCGCGACGGTGTGTCGCTGCTCCGGGTACTGCTCGGTGACCACCGACCGGAACATCGTCCGGAAGGTGACGCCGAAGCCGGCGATCGGGTCGAGGAACTCAGGCACCTGTGCCCTCCTCGGGGCCGTTGCTCTGTACGACGGGGCCGTCGCCCGGTGGGGAGTCGCCGGCCCGTGCGCCGGTTGCCACCGGCTGCTCCGACCGTTGACCCGGCATCGGCGGCACGGGGTGGCCACCGGCGAAGGGGTCGAACGATTCGGGTCGGGCCGCCTCGGCCTCGGCGACGTCGGGCTTCTTCTCCGGGATGATCAGGCTCACGACGATCAACAGCGCGACCAGGGCACCGCCCCAGATCAGGATGTCGCGACGCTCGACCCCCTCGTTGAAGGCCAGCCGCATCGCCGCCACAGCCAGGATCCAGGCGACGGAGCCCGGGATGAGAACCTTCCAGCCGAGCCTCATGAACTGGTCGTAGCGCAGCCGTGGCAGCGTGCCGCGCAGCCAGACGAAGACGAAGATCAGCAGGATCACCTTGGCCAGGAACCAGAGCAGCGGCCACCAGCCGGTGTTGAAATAGCCGTCACCGATCGCGGAGATCGGCCACGGCGCCCGCCAGCCGCCGAGGAACAGCGTCGTGGCGAGCGCGGCGACGTTGACCATGTTGATGTACTCGGCCAGGAAGAACATCATGTACTTGACCGACGAGTACTCGGTCATGAATCCCGCCACCAGCTCGCCCTCGGCCTCGGGCAGGTCGAACGGGGCACGGTTCGTCTCGCCGACCATCGAGATCAGATAGACGACGAACGAGGGCAGCAGGATCACCGCGAACCAGAACCGCTCCTGCGCGGCCACGATCTGCGAGGTCGCCATCGATCCCGCGAACAGGAACACCGCCACGAACGACAGGCCCATCGCGATCTCGTAGGAGATCACTTGTGCCGACGAGCGCACCCCGCCGAGCAGCGGGTAGGTCGAACCGCTCGCCCAACCGCCCAGCACGATGCCGTAGACGCCGACCGAGGCGACGGCAAGGACGAACAAGACCGCCACAGGCAGGTCCGTGAGCTGCAGCCGGGTCGTCTGCCCGAAGATCGACACCTCGGGGCCCATCGGGATGACGGCAAAGATCAGAAACGCGGGGATCGCCGCGATGACCGGTGCCAACAGGTAGACGACGCGGTCGACACCCTTGGGCGTGATCGTCTCCTTGAAGATCAGCTTCATGCCGTCGGCCAAGCTCTGCAGCGTGCCCCATGGTCCGGTGCGGTTCGGCCCCACGCGGTGCTGCATGCGGGCGACCACCTTGCGCTCGAACACGATGTTGAACAGCGTCAACCCCAGCAGCAGCACGAAGATGGCGACCGCCTTGAGCAGGATCAGCCACCACGGATCGTCGCCGAAGCCCTCGATCTGGTCGGAGGCCTGAGCGGCTACCTGACCGAGCGAGCTCACACGACACCTCCTGACCGCTGATCCGGGTGGACGGCATCAGCCGCGGCGGCGGCGACCGTCACGACCGTCCCTGCGCCCGTGCCGAGATCGAGATGGACCCGGCAACCCGGCGAATTCTGCGGCACCCAGACCACGCGGTCGGGCATCTCGGTCACCTCCAGAGGCAGGATGATCGACCCGTGGGTGGTGCCCACCGCGAGCATCGCGCCGTCGGTGACGCCCACCTCCTCCGCCGTGGTGGCCGACAGCCGGGCGACCGGGCCTCGAGCGGTGGCGGCCAGGTAGGGCTCGCCGTCCTGCAGGCGGCCGGCGTCGAGCAGGAGCCGCCAGGTGGCCAGCACGGCCTCCCCCTGGCGCGGGCTCGCGGGCTCCACGGCGGCAGTCGTCGGTGCTGCGGCCCGCGCGCCGTCCCACCGGCCGAGCTCTGCGAACTCCGAACGCGCCGCTTCGACGGTCGGGAGACCGAGCGGGACTTCGAGCTCGTCGGAAAGGGCGGACAGCACGCGAACATCGGGAATCGCGCCGGTGTCGGCGAGGACGGCCGGGAAGGGGCGCTCGCGGCCCTCCCAGTTGACGAACGTGCCGGCCTTCTCGACCACCGGTGCCACCGGCAGGACGACGTCGGCCAGCGCCGTGATGTCGCCGGCCCGCACCTCGAGGCTCACCACGAACCGGGCCGCCGAGAGCGCCGCATATGCTGCAGCGGCATCGGGAAGATCGGCCAACTCGACGCCCGCGATCAGTGCCGCGGCCAACTGTCCGTCGGCGAGCGCGGTGATCATACCGGAGGTGTCCCGGCCGGGCCGCCATGGCACGTGTTCGACTCCCCAGGCGGCGGCGACGTCGACGCGTGCCTCGGCGCTGGACACCGGCCGTCCCCCGGGGAGCAGCGTGGGCAGGGCGCCGGCGTCCAGCGCACTGCGTTCGCCGGCCCGGCGCGGGATCCAGGCCAGCCGGGCGCCAGTGACCTCGGCGACCCGTGACGCCGCCGACAGGGCGCCCGGAACCATGGCGAGACGCTCGCCGACGAGGATCAGCGCGCCGGCATCGCCCAGTGCCGCTACCAGATCACGGACCCGCCGGTCGCCGTCGGCGACAGCATTGAGCACCTCGCCCTCGCTGCCAGGGGCCACGGGGATCAGCGATCCGGACAGCTTCTCCAACCCGTGGCTGGCGAACGGCGCCAGTGCATGGACGGCGGTCGTCCCACGCCGCACGGCCTTGCGCAGCCGGAGGAATACCGTCGGCGCCTCTTCCTCCGGTTCGAGCCCGACCAGGAAGACGGCCGGGGCCGTCTCCAGATCGGCGTAGGTGACGCCCATTCCGCCGCCGGCCACCCCGGCGAGGAACTCGGCCTCCTCCGCGGAGTGCGCGCGTGCGCGAAAGTCGATGTCGTTCGTGCCGAGCACGATGCGAGCGAACTTCGCGTAGGCATAGGCGTCCTCGAGCGTGAGCCTCCCACCCGTCAGCACACCGACGCCGGCGCCGTCGCGTGCGGAGGACAGGCCACGAGCCGCCAGCGTCAGTGCCTCGGGCCAGGAGGCGGTGACCAGGTCGCCGGTCTCCTCGTCTCGCACCAGCGGATGGGTCAGCCGGTCGTCGAGCGCGGCGTAGCGAAACGCGAAGCGGTCCTTGTCCGAGATCCACTCCTCGTTGACCTCGGGGTCGTCGCCGGCCAGCCGGCGCATCACCGTGCCCCTGCGGTGGTCGACCCGGATCGCACTGCCACAGGCGTCGTGCTCACCCACCGATGCCACCGAGACCAGGTCGAACGGCCGCGACCGGAAGCGGTAGGCGGCCGATGTCAGCGCACCCACCGGACAGATCTGGATCGTGTTGCCCGAGAAGTAGCTCTCGAACGGCTCGGACTCGTAGATGCCCACCTGCTGCAACGCACCGCGTTCGAGCATCTCGATGAACGGGTCGCCGGCGATCTCGGTCGAGAACCGGGTGCAGCGCGCGCACAGTACGCACCGCTCACGGTCGAGCAGGATCTGGGCCGAGATCGCGATCGGCTTGGGATAGGTGCGCTTCCTACCCTCGTAGCGGGACTCACCGCGACCGTTGCTCATGGCCTGGTTCTGCAGCGGGCACTCGCCGCCCTTGTCGCAGACCGGGCAGTCCAGCGGGTGGTTGATCAGCAGGAACTCCATCATCCCCTGCTGGGCCTTGTCGGCCACGGCTGAGGTCAGCTGCGTGCGCACGACCATGCCGGGAGCCACGGTCATGGTGCACGACGCCTGCGGCTTGGGCATGCCGCGCCCGTTCCCGGCGTCGACGACCTCGACCAGGCATTGCCGACACGCGCCCACCGGGTCCAGGAGCGGGTGGTCGCAGAACCGGGGGATCTGGATGCCGATCGTCTCGGCCGCCCGGATGAGCAGCGTCCCCTCGGGAACGCTGACCTCGAAGCCGTCGATGGTGAGAGTGACCAGCTTCGGCGCCGGCTCGACAGCCTGGTCGGAGGCGTTGGACGTCACTGTCATCAGGAGCTCGCTCCCGCACTCTGGGCGAACAGTGTGGACTCCGCCGGGTCGAACGGACAGGCGCCGTACTCGGAGTGCGCGACGTACTCGTCGCGGAAGTACTGCAGCGACGACGTGATGGGGGCGACTCCACCGTCGGCCAGCGCACAGAAGGACCGGCCGGCGATGTTGTCGGACAGGTCGAGCAGCTTGTCGAGGTCGGCTGCGGTTCCCTCCCCGGCCTCGAGCCGCTCGAAGATCTGTACCAGCCACCAGAAGCCCTCGCGGCAGGGCGTGCACTTGCCGCAGGACTCGTGCTTGTAGAACTCCACCCACCGCAGTACCGCACGGACCACGCAGGTCGTGTCGTCGAAGATCTGCAGCGCCTTGGTGCCGAGCATGCTGCCCGCATCCGCTACGCCTTCGTAATCGAGCGGGACGTCGAGGTGCTCGGCCGTCAGCAACGGCGTCGATGACCCACCGGGTGTCCAGAACTTGAGCTCGTGACCCTCCCGTACGCCGCCGGCCAGGTCGAGCAACTCGCGCAGCGTGATGCCCAGCGGGGCCTCGTACTGCCCCGGCCGGGTGACGTGACCGGACAGCGAGTAGAGGGTGAAACCCGGGGATCTCTCGGTGCCCATCGAGCGGAACCAGTCGACACCGCGCGCGATGATCGAGGGCACCGACGCGATCGTCTCGACGTTGTTGATCACTGTGGGCGACGCGTACAGGCCCGCCACGGCCGGGAACGGTGGGCGTAGGCGCGGCTGGCCCCGGCGTCCCTCGAGAGAGTCGAGCAGTGCGGTCTCCTCGCCGCAGATGTACGCACCCGCACCGGCGTGCACGACGATGTCGAGATCGAAGCCGGAGCCCAGGATGTCGCTTCCGAGGTATCCCGCGTCGTAGGCCTCCTGCACTGCGTGCTGGAGTCGCCGCACCACATGCAGGGCCTCGCCGCGGACATAGATGAATGCGTGGCTGGCCTTGATCGCGTACGACGCGATGATCGCACCCTCGACCAACAGGTGCGGGGTCGCGAGCATGAGCGGGATGTCCTTGCAGGTGCCCGGCTCGGACTCGTCGGCGTTCACGACGAGATAGGTAGGCTTCGGGCTGTCGGGCGGGATGAAGCTCCACTTCATGCCCGCGGGAAAACCGGCGCCACCCCGTCCACGCAGGCCCGATTCCTTGACCATCTCGGTGATGTCGCCCGGTTGGCGCTGAAGGGCGGCGCGCAGGCCCTTGTAGCCGTCGCGCCGTTCGTAGCCGGCGCGCGAGAACGAGTCGGTGTCGTTCCAGTGCTGCGACAGGACCGGCGTCAGCGTGGTCACTGCGCACCCTCCCCCGGCGCGGCCTCCAGGGCCGGGGTGCCGCCTTCCGGCGCCTGCCAGCCCCTCTCCTGCGCCAGGACCAGCCCGGCGAGGCTGGCGGCCCCGGCCTGCCGCCCCTGGGTCGCTCTGCCGTCCGGGAAGCCGGCGAGCACACGGGAGGCCTCGCGCCAGGTGCAGATGGCGGCACCTCGCGTCGACTGGACCTGCTCACCGGCGCGGAGCTTGTCGACCAGTTCGCGGGCCGACTGCGGGGTCTGGTCGTCCATGAACTCCCAGTTGACCATCACGACCGGAGCGAAGTCGCAGGCCGCGTTGCACTCGATGTGCTCGAGGGAGACCGTGCCGTCGTCGGTGGTCTCGTCATGTCCGATGCACAGTTCGCCGGTCAACTCGGACCAGATCGCATCGCCGCCCATGATCGCGCACAGCGTGTTGGTGCAGACGCCGACGTGGTACTCGCCCATCGGCCGGCGCTTGTACATGGTGTAGAACGTCGCCACCGCGGACACCTCGGCCTCGGTCAGACCCAGTTCCTCGGCGCACATCTCGATGCCGGCCGGGGTCACGTAGCCCTCATAGGCCTGCACCAGGTGGAGCATGGGCAGCAGAGCCGACCGCGGCTGCGGGTACCGCGCGATGATCTCGCGCATCTCGGCCCTGGCGGTCTCGTCCAGCTGGGTTGGTCTGGACGCGCTTGCCTTCTCGCTCGCTCCGCGGGCGGCCTGGCTTCGCTCGGCCGACCACGCCGCTCGCTCGGCGGCCAGCCGCTCCGGTGTCACCGGTCCACACCCCCCATCACCGGGTCGAGGCTGGCCACGGCCACGATCACATCGGACACCATCGACCCCTCGCACATGGCGGCGACCGCCTGCAGGTTGTTGAACGACGGGTCGCGGAAGTGTGCACGCCACGGGCGGGTGCCGCCGTCGGAGACGACGTGGGCGCCCAGCTCGCCCCGCGGCGACTCGACCGCCTGGTAGACCTGGCCGGCCGGTACCCGGAAGCCCTCGGTCACCAGCTTGAAATGGTGGATCAGACCCTCCATGGACTCGCCCATGATGTGACGGATGTGGTCGAGGGAGTTGCCGAGCCCGTCGCCACCCAGAGCCAGCTGCGCCGGCCAGGCGATCTTCTTGTCGGCGACCATGACCGGGCCGGGCTCGAGCCGGTCGAGGCACTGCTCGACGATGCGCAACGACTCCCGCATCTCGTCGACCCGAATGCGGTAGCGACCGTAGGCGTCGCAGGTGTCACGCACAGGGACGTCGAAGTCGTAGGTCTCGTAGCCGCAGTAGGGCTGGGCCTTGCGCAGGTCGTAGGGCAGGCCGGTGGAGCGCAGCACCGGACCGGTGATGCCGAGAGCCGTGCATCCGGTGAGGTCGAGGTGACCGATGCCGACCGAGCGGCCACGGAACACCGGGTTCTCGTTGAGCAGGTCCTCGTACTCCGGCAGGTGCGTGTCCATCCACCGGATGTACTCCCGGACGCTCTCGACCGCGCCGGGCGGCAGGTCCTGGGCGACACCGCCCGGCCGGATGTAGCCGCTGTTCATCCGCAGGCCGGTGATGAGCTCGAACAGGTCCAGCGTGCGCTCGCGCTCGCGGAAGCCGATCGTCATGATGGTCAGGGCGCCGATCTCCATGCCGCCGGTGGCGATCGCGACCAGGTGAGAGGAGATCCGGTTGAGCTCCATCATCATGACCCGGATGACGGTGGCGCGCTCGGGGATCTGGTCGGTGATGCCGAGCAGCCGCTCGATGCCGAGAACGTATGCCGTCTCGTTGAAGAACGGCGACAGGTAGTCCATCCGGGTGCAGAACGTGACGCCCTGTGTCCACGTGCGGTATTCCATGTTCTTCTCGATGCCCGTGTGCAGGTAGCCGACCCCGCAGCGGGCCTCGGTGACCGTCTCGCCGTCGAGCTCGAGGATGAGGCGGAGCACACCGTGGGTCGACGGGTGCTGTGGGCCCATGTTGACCACGACCCGCTCCTGGCCGGCGACCGCGGCCCCTACCACGTCGTCCCAGTCCTGGCCGGTCACGGTGTAGACCGCACCCTCCGTCGTCTCGCGGATGCCGGCGTAGGCATCGGCGGGAGCGCCGGAGTCGACCGGCGCGGTGAAGGTGACGTCGTCCATGCCGCTCGTCCCGGTCACGTGTAGGCCCTCCGCTCGTCGGGCGGGGGAATCGTCGCACCCTTGTACTCGACGGGGATGCCGCCGAGCGGGTAGTCCTTGCGCTGCGGATGACCGGGCCAGTCGTCGGGCATCTCGATCCGGGTCAGCGCGGGATGCCCGTCGAAGACGATCCCGAAGAAGTCGAACGTCTCTCGCTCGTGCCAGTTGTTCGCCGGGTAGAGCTCGACGATCGAGGGAATGTGCGGGTCGTCGTCCGGGCAGGCGACCTCCACCCGCACCCGGCGGTTGTGAGTGATCGACAGGAACGGGTAGACCGCATGGAGCTCGCGCCCGGCCTCCTCCGGGTAGTGCACACCGCTGACGCCCATGCACATCTCGTAGCGCAGGGCCGGGTCGTCGCGCAGCGCCCGTGCCAGCTCGACCAGATGCTCGCGGCGAACGAAGAGGGTGAGCTCGCCCAGATGAACCAGCGACCTCTCGACGGCCTCGTCGAAGGACTTGCCCGCGGTCTCGAGTGCCGTGCCGAGTGCGTCGCCGACCTGGTCGAAGCCCGGCCCCCAGGGCCGAGGCGTCGAGCCGTGGCGCACGGGGCTGGTGTCCCGCACCACCAGCCGCCCGTAGCCGGAGGTGTCTCCCGAACTCTCCGCGCCGAACATGCCGCGCCGGGACGGGTGGGCCGGAGGCGGTGCGGGCAGTTCGGCGGCGGCCACATCGGCGGCGAGGTCGCCGGGCCCGGCCACGACGGCCTCGGCGCTCGGCCGTCCCGGCGCGGACGGTGCCGCAGCCTTCTGGTCGGCCGGCGACTCCTCCGCACCCGCGGCAGCGGCGGTGGCCTCGTCCTGCGCGGGCGACCTGTCGTCGGTCATCGGTTCGCACCCACCATCCGGAACGGTCGGCCGGTCACCGCAGCAGGCCCTTCATCGCCTGCGCAGGCACGGCCTCCATGGCCGCGCGCTCACGCTCGGCGTCGGCCTCCCGCCGGTTCACGCCGAGCGGAGTGTGCTGGATCTTGTCGTGCAACTTGAGGATCGCGTCCATGAGCATCTCGGGCCGCGGCGGACAGCCCGGTAGATAGATGTCGACGGGCACGATGTGGTCGACGCCCTGGACGATCGCGTAGTTGTTGAACATTCCGCCGGTGCTGGCGCAGACCCCCATGGCGATGACCCACTTGGGCTCGGGCATCTGGTCGTAGATCTGGCGCAGGACCGGTGCCATCTTCTGACTCACCCGCCCGGCCACGATCATCAGGTCGGCCTGGCGCGGCGAGGCCCGGAAGACCTCCATGCCGAAGCGGGCGGAGTCGTGCCGCGGCCCGCCGAAGGCCATCATCTCGATCGCACAACAGGCCAGGCCGAACGTGGCCGGCCAGACCGAGCTCTTGCGCATGAACCCGACCAGCTTCTCGACGCCGGTGAGCAGCACTCCGCTCGGAAGCTTCTCCTCGATACCCATGTCGACCCCTAGTCCCACTCCAGGCCGCCACGCCGCCAGACGAACGCGTAGGCGACGAAGACGGCGAGGATGAACAGGCCCATCTCGACCAGGCCGAACAGGCCGAGCGCGTCGAACCTGACCGCCCACGGGTACAGGAAGATGATCTCGATGTCGAAGATGATGAACAGCATGGCGGTCAGGTAGTACTTGATCGGGAAACGGCCACCCCCGACCGGCTGCGGCGTCGGCTGGATGCCGCACTCGTACGAGTCGACCTTGACCCGGTTCCAGCGCTTGGGGCCGGTGAGAGCGCCCAGCACGATCGAGGTCACCACGAAGCCGCCGGCGACGACGCCGAGCACGATGATCGGGACGTACGGGTTCACGCGTTCCCCTCTCTAGCTCTCCCGCCGGTGGCGGCCGCCGCACACGCGACGACCGCAGACGCACGGGTGCCCATCGTAGTGAGGTGGATCACTTCTGTGGCCCCCATCACGCCGCCGGGGTCAGCCGCGTCATGGCGTTGATCAACTGGTCCATCGCGTCACCGCCGCGCCGGTCGGTGAGGTTGGCCAGCAACTTGAGGGTGAATCGCATCAGCGTCGGGTGCGGCAGGCCGTGGCGCGTGCACAGCTTCATGATCCGAGGGTCCCCGATCAGCTTCACGAAGACCCTGCCGAGGGTGTAGTAACCGCCGTGCTCCTGTTTGAGCACCGCCGGGTACTGCTGCAGGACGCGTTCGCGGGCCGCCTCGGTGGTTCGCCCCCGGGCGTCGGCGACGACGGTGGCAGCCAGGTTCGCGGCCTCCATCGCATAGTCGATGCCCTCGCCGTTGAACGGGTTGACCATGCCGCCGGAATCACCGACCAGCAGCAGCCCCCTCGCATAGTGGGGCTGGCGGTTGAATGCCATCGGGAGGGCGGCACTTCGGATCTCGCCCACCTGGTTCTCCTCGGTGAAGCCCCACTCCTCCGGCGTCTGAGCGACCCATCGACGCAGGAGCCGCTTGTAGTCGACCCGGCCGAACGCCGTGGACGTGTCGAGAACCCCGAGGCCGACGTTGCTGGTGCCGTCGCCGGTGCCGAAGATCCAGCCGTAGCCCGGCAGCAGGTCGAGCTCGCCCCGCTCGTTCTCCTCCCACAGCTCGAGCCACGACTCCATCCAGTCGTCGTCATGGCGGGGCGTGGTGTAGTACGTCCGCACGGCGACGCCCATCGGCCGATCGCCACGACGGTGGATGCCCATGGCAGTCGACAGCCGGGACGACGTGCCGTCGGCCGCGACCACCAGCGGCGCCCGGTAGGTGACCTCGGGGCCGGTCGGCCGCAGGTCGTCGTCGAGCGGGCGCGCTCTGACGCCGCTGATGCGACCCGTGCGCTCGTCGACGACGGGTCCGGTGACGGCCGTCTGCTCCTGCAGCCGGGCACCGGACTTCTGGGCGTGCCTGGCCAGGATCTCGTCGAAGTCGGTTCGCGTGCGGACCAGCCCGTAGTCGGGATAGCTGGCGAGATCGGGCCACGGCATGTGCAGTCGCATGCCGCCGCCGACGATGCGCAACCCCTTGTTGCGGATCCAGCCCGGCGCCGAGGTGTCGATGCCCATCCGGACGAGCTGGCGGACGGCTCGTGGAGTCAGCCCGTCGCCGCAGACCTTGTCGCGGGGGAACGCCGCCTTCTCCAGCAGCAGGACGTCGATGCCGGCCCTGGCGAGGTAGTACGCGGTGGTCGAGCCAGCGGGTCCGGCGCCGACGACGATGACGTCGGCGTCGCTGGCCGCTCGGCTCATCCGGTCTGCTACCTCACGGTCGTCGTGGTTGCTCGTGAACGCGTTCACGAGCAAACGTCCGGGTCAGTCTAGGACCACTCCACGGGGGCTTTCGAGTGGGGTGGCGCCACCTCCTGACCGGTCGTCTTCGAGGTCCTGACCTGCGGACTTACCACTCCGATCCCGTGCATGTTCCGCGCCGTCGCCGGCGGTTGCGGGTGGCCGGACGGCGTGATGGAGGGCCACGACCCCGCCGGACAGGTTCCGCCAGCGCACACCGGCCCAGCCGGCCCGGGCGATCCACGCGGCGAGCCCGGGTTGGGCCGGCCAGGCCCTGATCGACTCGGCGAGATAGACGTACGCGTCCGGACTGCTCGACACCCGCCGCGCCAGCGCGGGGAGGGCGCGCATCAGGTACTCGACGTAGACCAGGCGGAAAGGCGTCCACGTCGGCTGGCTGAACTCGCAGACGACAAGCCGGCCGCCTGGCCGGGTCACCCGCGCCATCTCACGCAGCCCGGAATGAGGGTCCTGCACGTTGCGCAGTCCGAAAGAGATCGTGACCGCATCGAAGGATTCGTCCGTGAACGGAAGCTTCAGCGCGTCGCCGGCCACGAACGGCAGCTGCGGCCGCCGACGCTTGCCCTCCAGCAGCATGCCGGTCGAGAAGTCGCACGGGACCACGAGCGCCCCGGCTGCCGCCAAAGGCTCGCTCGAGGTGCCGGTGCCGGCGGCCAGGTCGAGCACCCGCTCACCGCCCGCCGGCGCCAGGGCGTGTGCCGCCGCGTCCCGCCACCGCCGGTCCTGGCCCAGCGACAAGACGTCGTTGGTGCGGTCGTAGCGGGTTGCGACCGCATCGAACATCCCCGCGACATCGTGGGGCTGCCTGTCCAGCGAGGCGCGCGTCACGGTTCCCCACCTTAGGAGGCGACGTACTCGCCCCACCGCCCAACCTTCCCGCGCGCGAGACGCCGAAGACTGAGTGGCGCGAAATGGGGGGCAACCGGGATACCGGCCGCCCCCCATTCGTCCACTGTCAGGGCAGCAGGTGCGACATGACCCGAGCCATGAGGTCATCGCGCTCGGCTTGCGCGAGCCCCTCGAACCCGAACCCGGCGAACACCGTGTCCGCCGTGGTCGTCACCGCTCCCTCCTCGAATCCCAGCTGGGTGCGGATCCAGTCATTGGTGTTGTCGACCGAGCCCTCCGGCGACCCGCTGACGGTCCACGGGTCGAGGCCGGCCTCAAAGGACGGGTCGGCATCGATGCTCGAGCCATCCACCAGCACTGACACGTCGTCCAGGAAGACGCCGATTCCCTGTGTCGCCCAGTCGCTGACGTAGGCGATGGACAACTCGACCTGCTGGCCCGCGTAATCCGAAAGGTCGACCGACCACTCCGACCAGCCCTGCGACGACCCGGTGGCCGCATTCCAGTCGCCGGTCGTGCCCGTCGGCTCGCAGTTCGGTCCCTGGTAGTGAGTGATGAACGGGTGCAGCTCACTCCAGCCCTCGGGGCAGCTGTCGCCCGTGCCGGTCTGGGTGTGGCCGTTGGCGTCCGGGAGGGTGGTCCAGTCGTCGGAACCGACCGGGTGTGCCTCGACGAACAGGTAGTCCCAGTCCAGCTCGGTGTCGTAGGAGCTCCAGAAGCTCAGCTCGCCCGAGCCCGCATTTGTCAGGTCGACGGTCCGGGTGAGCCGCTTGTAGCTCACATCCGCCTGCTGGCTGTAGACGTACCAATCGCCGGTGCGTGGATCGAACGGCCCGCCGGGGATGTCCCAGTCCAGCGGCGCGGCGCTCGCGAACTGCGGGAAGTCATCCGGCGGCAGGAAGCTCGACGTGGTCAGCAACAGGCCCGTGTGGTCCTGGTTCTGCGCCGAGCCGTCGGCGTTGAGATCTCCGGTGAAGCCCGTGAACTCGTCCTCGACGCCGATCAGCGCGAACGGTTCGCCGGTGTCGGGATCCGTGCCGCCGTCGCTCACGTTGACGTAGGCCCCCAGCCAGTACTGCTGGAAGTCGTTGAGCACCGGCAGGCACGGGTACTGACCCGGGGTCTTGCACTCCGGAGGCGCGAACGGGTTGTAGTAGTAGGCGCCGTTCGCCGCTTGGGCGAACTGCGAGTACTTGCCCGCATGGAGCAGCTTGCCTCCTTCGTTGACGTAGTCGCGCACCGCCAGTTCGATGTCGAGGGCCGCCTTGGCCGTCGTTCCCGGGACCTGACCCCGCGACCGCAGGATGATGTCGTCGCCGGTCTCCCAGACCACCGCGTCGTAGTGCGAGAGCACGCCGAGATGGTGCGGCGCCTGGCGACCCATGGTGTCGAAGTCGTAGACGTCGCTGGTGTAGCCGGCCGCGTCGAGTGAGCTCGCGTACTCGTCGACGTACTGCGCGCTCCGGACGCCCTGTACGGGGCTGATGCCGGTCGTGTCCTCGGCCGCGAGGATGAGCACGTCGCCGCCGATGTCGTCGTGCACGGTGTACGTGAACGGAGCCGTTCTCACGACCGCGTCCTGTCCGCCGGCACCGGCGTTGACACCGGAGAACCACACCTCGACCTCGTCACCCGGCTGTGCCTCGATGGTGCCGCGGAACTCGCCGTAGTAGTCGTCGTGGGTGTCTCCGTAACGCTCCCCGCCCTGCCATTCCTCGACCTCGGTCGCAACCGGTGTGCCGCCGTTGATCGAGTAGTTGAGCGCGACGTCGACCAGTGACCGCTTCGCCGTCACGGCGACCTGCTGGCTGGTCCCGTACGAGACCGTGAACGGGTCGGACACGAGGTCGGCCGCGTCCGATCCCGGGACCGTCGACGGCACGACGGGGTCGTCGGGGTCGTGGGTCGACTGCGCCACCGCCAACGCGAATGGGATGTTCTTCTCGAACTCGGCCTGGATGAGATCTTCGTCGTCGGGGAAGATGAAGCCGCTCACGCAGTCCTCGGCGAGCCACTCGTCGTTGGACACCGAGTCGGACGCGGCCTCGCAGGTCGACATCTCCGGCGTGAAGCCGAGGGTTCCGTACGCGACGGTGGCATGCGTGTCCGTGTCGCCGTTGGTCGTGTAGAGCTCAGCCGAGATGTCGGGGTCGTATCCGGGCACGGCCGGGTTCTTGTCCGTGCCGACCATGGCCTCGTAGATCACGTCGTCCGGCGACGGCGTGCTGACCTGCCAGCCGATCCCGTAGAGCAGGAGCTCGGCTGCAGAGTGGTAGTTGATGAAGAACTCGAATTCGACGTCGCCGAACAGGCCGTCCAGCGCCTGGGTCTCCGGCTCCGAGTTCGGCCCGAGGCCCCGGTAGGTCTCGCTTGCCGGGTCCGGCGAGGAGCCCTCGTTGTCGTAGCCCCACTTCGTCGCGAAGTTGCGGTTCAGGTCGATGCCGTCGCCGACCGTGATCTCGCCGTCTCCGTTGTTGTCGCGCAGATTCTTCCGCCACAACCGATCTCCGTCCTCGGCGTGGGTGAAGTCGTACCCGTCCGGGTTGGCGACCGGAAGGAACCACAGCTCCGTGGTGTCCACCAGTTCGGTGATCTCGGCGTCGGTGCCGTAGTTGTCCAGGACGTAGTGCATCAGCCGGCGGGTCATCTCCGGCGTGATCCACTCACGAGCGTGCTGGGCCGAGGCGTACAGCACGGCCGGCCGGCTCCCGTCCGTCTCGGTGTCGGCGTCCGCGGTCACCTTGACCGCGAGGATGTCCTGACCGTTCACCGAGTCACCGATGTCCACGACCTTGGTGAGAGCGTCGTTGTCCGCGGCGGTCGCCTGGATCTCGTCCCTGATCCCACCGGGTTCGCTGTAGGAGCGGAACGGTTCCCAACCCCGGGCAGCCTGCGCCTGGAGGGCCTCAGAAGCATCGACGCCGTCGACCTGCTTGACCTCGAGGTCGACGCCGGCGTCGCTCAGCTTGGCGGCTTGTGCTTCGCTCAGCACGGCCTCTACCTGGGTGGTGCCGCCGGCCTCCTGTTCGACGATGAAGCTGTCGGCGTCCAGCCCCATCTCCCGCATCTTCTCGACGCCTGCGGCATCCACCTCGCCCACGTAGACCTCGAGACCCACTCCCGGCGGTTCCCCCTGCTGAGCCTCGGCCGGCAGTACTGCCACCGCCGCGGTTCCGACCAGGGCAAGGGCGGAAAGGACGGCGACGGGTCTGCGTCGTGTCACTCTCATCGGCTTCTCCCTCGACAGACAGAAAGGCCCTCGCTGGGAGGGGCTCCACGGGAGCCTGCTGTGGCCGGTCTCACATGTCAAGATGTGCGCGGAGGATGGGCCGCGGCGGGCCGATCAGGGGAAGCCCGATCGAGCCACGTACGCTCGTCTGCCGTGACGACCCTTCGGGCCCCGATCCGCGGCCCTGCGTCCCTGGTCGTCCGCACCGTTGCGGTCTCCGATCCCGGACCGCTTCTCGGGCTGCTCCCCGAGGCGAGCCCGTTGGCCTGGATCCGGCGCGGGGAAGGCCTGGTCGGTTGGGGCCATGCTGCGTCGTTCCGCACCCGGGGTTCCGGGCGGTTCGGGCATGCGGAATTGTGGTGGCGTGAGCTGGTCGGCACGGCGGTCGTCCGCGACGAGGTGGGGCTGCCCGGCTGCGGCCCGGTCGCCTTCGGGTCATTCGCCTTCGACGACGGCGGCACCTCCTCGGTCCTGGTCCTCCCGGACGTGGTCGTCGGCCACCGCGCCGGCCGATGGTGGGTGACGACGGTCGGCGTCCAGGGTGCGCTACCGCCCGGCGCCGCGCTCCATCGCTCGATGCCGTTCCGGCGACCCGATCCGGTCGCCTTTGCCGACGGTGCCCGTAGCGGCGCCGAGTGGGAGCTGGTCGTGGCCGAGGCCGTCAGTCGGATCGCCGACGGCAAGCTCGACAAGGTCGTGCTGGCCCGCGACCTGGTCGCCGAGTCTCCGATGCCGGTCGACCCGCGCTGGCCCCTAGCACGCCTGGCCGAGCGCTACCCCCGGTGCTGGACGTTCAGCGTGGACGGGCTCCTCGGCTCGACGCCAGAACTGCTCGTGCGTCTCGAGCGCGGCCTGGTGACGTCGCGGGTCCTCGCCGGAACGATCCGCCGCACCGGCGACCACGCCCACGACCTCGCGCTGGCCGCCTCCCTTGCACACTCGAGCAAGGACCTCGAGGAGCACGAGTACGCGGTGAGCTCCGTGGCCGGCGCGCTGACGTCGCACTGCTCGAGCATGAATGTCCCCGAGACGCCGTTCGTCCTGGACCTGGCGAACGTCATGCATCTCGCGACCGACGTGACCGGCGTCGCTGCCGACTCGTCGAGCTCGCTGACGCTGGCCGCGGCGCTGCACCCGACGGCCGCGGTGTGCGGCACTCCCACCACCGAGGCCGCTGCGCTCATCAGTGAGATCGAAGGGCTGGACCGGGGCCGCTACGCAGGGCCGGTCGGCTGGATCGACGCGTCCGGCGACGGCGAGTGGGGCATCGCCCTGCGCTGCGCCGAGATCGACCCCCGCGATCCCGCCCGGCTGCGGCTGTTCGCGGGGTGCGGGATCGTCACCGGATCCGACCCCGAGGCAGAGCTGGCGGAGAGCGTCGCCAAGCTCGTCCCCATGCGCGACGCCCTCACCAGCTGACCGCTGCCGGCCGGACCTCCCCGGGCACAAATGATCACGTTAAGAGGGTCTGTCCCCCCTTTGCCAGGTCTGCAGTCCTGGCATCGGACAGAGAGACCCTCTTCACGTGATCATTCGAGGGCTGCGGCCGCGGCATGTTCGATTCGGGCGTGGAGCTCACGGTGGGTGGAGCGGTCGACGGCGATCTCCACGACGCGCAGGCCCTTCTGAGGCGCCAGCGCGCCGTCGAGGTCGTCGAGTCCGACCCGCTCGTGCGGCGTTCCGGTGGCGGCGCAGAGTGCTGCGAGGTCGGTGCCGTGCGGGGTTCCAAAGACGCGCTCGAAGA
The DNA here is from genome assembly GCA_035656095.1 of Jiangellaceae bacterium. Taxonomy (GTDB): domain Bacteria; phylum Actinomycetota; class Actinomycetes; order Jiangellales; family Jiangellaceae; genus DASRTE01. Next base: position 23,690 of record DASRTE010000126.1, on the reverse strand, counting down.
CGGCCGCGTGCTCCGGCGCTCCCTGTTCGAGCAACGCGAAGATCCCGCCACCGTCGTCGTTGAGCACCACGATGCACAGGTCCGGCTGAGGTTCGTCCGGCCCGAGGACCAGCCCGTTCGAATCGTGCAGGAACGTCAGGTCTCCCATCACCGCGTAGGCCGGCAGGTCGTCGGCCCGGCCACGCGCGAGTGCCGCGCCGACCGCCGCCGACACCGTGCCGTCGATGCCCGAGACGCCGCGATTGGCCAGGACGTGGGTCGGCAGGCGCTCCCCGACCAGGTCGACGTCGCGCACCACCGATGACGATCCCAGGAACAGCACGGCGTCCTGCGGGATCCCGCGCAGAACCGAGCGGGCGGCAGCCGTCCCGCTCGGGGGCGCACCGGCGGCAAGCGACCGGTCGAGAACCAGGCCGGCGGCGTCGCGCGCTCGCTCGCCGGCGGCGACCCACGCGGACAGCAGGGCCGGCCGCATCCCGGCGTCGCCCGGACCGCCACGGACCTGGGTGGCATCCCACAGGTCCCGCTCCGCGAAGACACGTCGGGCCCCGTGGGCGTGGTCGGGCCACCGCGGACCGGAGGTCACGACGTCGACAGGGGCAACCGACCCGCCGATCAGGTGCGCCACCTGACGGGACAGGGTCGACCGGCCGACCACGAGCACGCGGTCGGGAGCGTTCCTGCGCAACCACTCGCTGCTTCCCACCACGAGCCGGCCGCACGGCACCCCGGCGGGACGCCGCGCCCACGGCTCGGCGATGACCGGCCAGCCACGGACGGAGGCGAGCTCCCAGGTCGCCGTCACCGCCGAGGCAGGCGCATTGCCCAGCACCACGACCGTCGCGTCGTCGGCGACCAGCCTCCGCCCACCGTCGCCCGGCCCGGTGCCGAGGGACGGTGATCCACCGGCCGCGGTCCACGGCCGGTCGCCGTCGCGACCCTGGAGCGGTTCGACCCACGACTCGTCGCCGTCGGGAACCAGCGGATTGCGGAACGCCACATTGAGGTGGACCGGGCCCGGGTCTCGGTCGACGCCCCCCCGCGCGGCGATGCAGGCGCGTGAGACCGTCGAACGCCAGTACGCGACCTGGCCCGGTCGGATGTCCGGTGCCGCGATCTCGTGGAACAGCCGGACCGCAGGGCCGAAGACGTGCACCTGATCCGTGGTCTGATTGGCGCCCACACCGCGCAGGTCGTCGGGTCGGTCCGCCGTGAGCACGACCACGGGTGTGCCCGAGTGATGTGCCTCGAGCACCGATGGGTGGAGGTTGGCTACCGCGGTGCCGGACGTGGTGACGACCGCCGTCGGTCTGCCGTCGGACTTGGCCATGCCCACCGCGGTGAAGCCCGCGCACCGTTCGTCGATGCGCACGTGCAGGCGGAGCCGCCCTGCCGCATCGGCCGCATGGAGCGCGAACGCGAGTGCAGCGCTACGCGAACCCGGTGCGAGCACAACGTCTTGTACGCCGTTGCGGGCCAGCTCATCGACCAGCACGCGGGCCAGCGCCGTCGACGGGTTCACGGATCCGATTCTCCCGGGCAGGTCGGGAGGTGCCTGGCCGGGGTGTCAGGCCACGAGCCGGGCGACTCGGGTGGCACGATCCCGCCACCACTCGACCGTCGCGTCGTCCGCGCGTGCGGCGGCCATGGCTGCCGCAGTCGGCGATGGACGGCGGACGGCGAGCGACCCGTCGATCGCGAGCAGTGGGTCGCCGACGACGTCGCGAGCGAGCAGCCCTGCGGTCGCGAGGCCGCACGCGTACGGCAGTTCCGGCAGGGCGGCCGCGAGGGCGATACCCGCAGCTATGCCGACCGACGTCTCCAGCGCGCTCGACACCACCACGGGCAGCCCGATGCTCTCGGCGATGCGCAGGCAGGCGCGGACCCCGCTCAGAGGCTGCACCTTGAGCACAGCGACGTCGGCGGCCTCCAGCCGGGCGACCTCCAACGGGTCGCCGGCGCGTCGGATCGACTCGTCGGCGGCGATCGGCACGTCCACACGGCGCCGGAGCGCCGCCAGGTCCTCGATGCCCGGGCAGGGTTGCTCGGCGTACTCGAGCCCTCCCGCCGCGAGGTCGTATCGCCGTAGCAGCCGCGCCGCGGTGTCGACATCCCAGGCACCGTTGGCGTCGACGCGGATGCGGCCACCGGGCCCGAGCACGTCGCGGACGGCCGCCAACCTGGACTCGTCGTCGTCCGGATGCTGACCGGCTGCGGCCACCTTGACCTTGGCCGTGCGGCAGCCGGGAAAGCGGTCCAGGACGGTCGCCACCTCGTCCGGTTTCACAGCCGGAACGGTCGCGTTGACCGGAATCCGCTCCCGCACTGGAGACGGCCAACCCTGGTCCGCCGCCTCGCGGGCCGCCGTCCACCAGGCGACGGCCTCGGTGTCGTCGTACTCACGGAACGGTGAGAACTCGCCCCAACCGGCCGGCCCGCGCACCAGCACTCCTTCCCGGACGTCGATGCCGCGGAACCGGGCACGCAGCGGAACGGCGTAGACGAGAAGGTCGTCGGCCACCACCGAGGCTCCGGGCCCGCGCCCGGTCACGAGGCTTCGACGTCGAGGGAGCCGGTCAGGTGGTCGAAAGTCTTCTCGACGAGGTCTCGCCGGTCGGCCGGTCCGGCGACCAACGGTTGCAGGACGTGGTCGTCGGCGTCGACGAGCTGGAAGAGCACAAGCTGCCCACGACCGTACGAGACCTCCACGTCGACTGCGGCATGGCCGTCGACGGCCGTGGGCCGCGACGAGACGATCCGGCCGTCCAGGCTGGTGGCGACCTGCTCGACGCCCGCATCGAAGTCGTAATGGCCGCCCCGGCTGTCGAGCACGTTGAAGCCGACCTCGAGCGCTCCGCCGGCCGCCGACGCCGTGTAGTTGCGCAGCGTGACCGCGGGCCCGTTGGCGGCGGTCGCCGTGTCGGCTGTCGACTCGGCCGCCTCGGGCAGGTCTATCCGGGCGCCGCTCGTCCCGTCGGTGACCGTCGCCCAACCGTCGGCCGACTCGGCCCGCCCGTCCACCCCACACGACGCCGCGACGGCGAGGACGCCGAACACGACACACGGGACAAGACGACCCATCGAGGAACTCCCCGAGAAAGGTTCGACGCCAGCCTTGGCTCTCCGAGGCTAGTCCGGTCATGACCCCGGTGTGAGCCGTGCCGCGTGCAATGTGGAGGAGTCCTATCCTCGGATGACCGCGGCGAAGGAGCGCGCATGACGTCCGGACCGTTCGATCCCTCGCTGTGGCGCACCGTCGACCGCTTCGACTTCACCGACATCACCTATCACCGCCATGTCGTCGACGGCGCCGACCACGGCACCGTGCGGATCGCCTTCGACCGCCCCGAGGTCCGCAATGCGTTCCGCCCACACACCGTCGACGAGTTGTACCGAGCCCTCGACCATGCGCGGACGACCACCGACGTCGGCTGCGTGCTGCTCACCGGCAACGGCCCGTCACCCACGGACGGTGTATGGGCGTTCTGCGCAGGTGGTGACCAGCGCATCCGCGGTCGTGACGGATACCGGTACACCATGCCGGAGGGGGCCGGCGACGCCGAACGCGAGATGGTCGACCCGGCACGGGCCGGCAGGCTGCACATCCTCGAGGTCCAGCGCCTGATCAGGTTCATGCCGAAGGTCGTCATCTGCGTCGTTCCGGGTTGGGCCGCAGGAGGCGGGCACAGCCTGCACGTCGTCTGTGACCTGACCATCGCCAGCGCCGAGCATGCCCGGTTCAAGCAGACCGACGCCGACGTCGGCTCCTTCGACGGCGGCTTCGGCTCGGCCTACCTCGCTCGCCAGATCGGGCAGAAGTTCGCCCGCCAGATCTTCTTCCTCGGCGAGGAGCACTCCGCCCAGGCCGCACACGAGATGGGGATGGTCAACGCCGTCGTTCCGCACGAGTCGCTCGAGAACGTGGCGCTGGAGTGGGCGGGCCGGGTCAACGCCAAGAGCCCGACGGCGCAGCGGATGCTGAAGTTCGCGTTCAACGCCATCGACGACGGCCTCGTCGGCCAGCAGGTCTTCGCCGGCGAGGCGACCCGGCTGGCCTACATGACCGATGAGGCCGTCGAAGGCCGCGACGCGTTCCTCGAGAAGCGCGAGCCCGACTGGTCGCGCTTCCCCTGGTACTTCTAGCCGGGGTCGCGTAGGGGCCGCAGGGTCAGCGCGGCTGTGACCCTTCAATTCGGTGCGGGCTGGCTGTCACAGGCTCCTTCGTCGGGGAGTACCGGGTTGTGCAGGAAGCTCAGTGCGGTGACCAGCGCGCAATCGCTCGTCCGGAGGGTCACGTGGGTGGCGTCTTCGATGGTCAGGAAGACGCTGTTCGGCCAGTCCGTCTTCGCCTGCTCGGCCATCTCCAACGGGGTCTGCAGGTCGATGTCGCCGTTGAGCATCAGCACCGGCAGGTTGGGGAAGGGCCCGTCGTAGGGCGGTCGCAGCTTGGACGAGAACCCTGGTTTGGGGTATTCGAGGCAGAAGTCGACCTGTTCCAGCCCGGAGTCGACCCAGCCCTGTTTGGAGAACCACCCGAATGCGTCGGCGGGCAGCTCGCCCAGCCCTCGTTCGAAGTCGGCTGTTCGTTTCGCGAGCTTGTGGTCCAGGTCGAACGGTGCGCTGTACTCGTGGCACGCCACCACGGCGCTCAGCGCCCTGCCGTCACCGAGCGGGTCCGGCGGGGTCAGCGCGGTGATCGCTTCGGTCAACGCCAGCAGCGGCCCGTAGTCGCCGTCGAGGGCCCGGTCGACCGCGGTGAGGTAGTCGGCGAAGGCGAACTGGATGGCGAAGGCGCTCACGCCCGAGAAGGTCCCTTCGGTCAGCAGCCGCGTGCTGTTGGGGAACGGCACCGGCAGCGCGGCGAGGTTGGCGGCGACGGCGCGCACCCGCGCGTCGGCCTCGGCCGGGTCGCACAGCGTGGTTCGTTCGCAGCGCAGCCGAAGGACCCGCTGCATCGCGTCGGTGTAGGGGCGACCCCAGGGATCGTGATCGAACGGAATGATCCCGTCGATCACCGCGGCTTGCACCAGGTCCGGGAACAGGGCCGCATAGGTCTGCACCACCCAGGTCCCATACGACACCCCCAGCAGCGACGGCTCCGGCAGGTTCAGCGTCCGCCGGATCGCCTCCACGTCCAGCACGCTGCCCACCGTGGTGTAGTCATCGCGGCGCGGACCGACCTCCCGTCCGCAGCGGCCCACCGCATCCACCTGCTCCTGGCCATCAGCGCGCCACTGGGCGGTATCCAGGGTGGGGCAGCCCAACCGGCCGGACCGGCCGTTGCCGCGCAGGTCGACCAGCAACATGTCACGATCCGGCAGCGCCGGCACCAGCGCCAGGAAGAGTTCGGCAACCGCGGAGATCGCTTCACCGGGCCCGCCCATGAACGGCACCGTCACCCCCGTCGATGTGCCGCTCGGCGCCGGGACCCACGCGAACCAGACCTCCAGGGTGCGGCCATCAGGCTTCGCCCAATCCGCCGGGACGGTGGCCACACCACAACTGGTGGTCGCATCGAACGGCGCCGGACACGCCTCGGTCTCCAGCGTGACCGGATAATCGAGCATCTGTTCCGCACTCTTCGGCGTCGCGGTTCGACCGTTATCCGGCCAGGTCCCGGCCGCGTTGCCGATCGAGGCACCCGCGGCGATGCACGTCGCGGCAAGACACAGCGCGGTGAGCACCCGGAGTCCGTGACGTGGTCTCATGGCGACATCCCCTCCTCACGGCAGCACATCACCATGGTGCCCACGGCCATCATGGCCCGCACCCCAAATCGCATTACCGAGATTCGCCCGGCGCACTCATCAGCCGCAGGGTGGTCTACACCGTTCGGTGCTGCGGGCGGACGTGACGGATGGTCTCAGGGTCCGTAGCCTGAACCGCGGCATGCAGACCTCGACCTCTTCGGCCACGCGGCCGCTCGATGCTCTCCGGGTACCCCTCGGGCCGGCCGTGCTCCGCCGGATCTTCCCCGCGATCGCCGCCGCCCTCGAGGGCGGACCGGCGCTGCTGCCGGTGCCCGAGCGGCCCCCCGCGGTCCGCGACGCGATGCTGACGGCGCTGCGTCCGAGCACGCCGGTCGAGGAGTTCGAGGGCGACGCCGTGGCCCTGGTGGTCCCGACCTCGGGATCGAGTGGGGAGCCCAAGGGGGTGCTGCTCGGTGCCGCAGCGGTCACCGCCGCGGCCGAGACGACTCATGCGCGGCTGGGCGGGCCCGGGCGCTGGCTGCTCGCGGTTCCTGCCACACACATCGGCGGGTTGATGGTTCTCGTCCGCTCGGTCGTCGCCGGCACCGAGCCGGTCGCCGTCGATCTCACGGACGGCTTCGACCCCGAGTCCTTTGCGGCGGCGAGCGTGCACGTCCTCGGTGGCAGCGCCGGCCGGCGCTATACCGCGCTGGTGCCCCGGCAACTCGCGGTGATCCTCGACGCCGGCGGAGCCGCCGTGGACGCACTGACCGCGTACGACGCCGTTCTGGTCGGGGGTTCGGCGGCGGCGTCCGAACTGCTCGACCGCGCCCGGGACAGCGGGGTCCGCGTGGTCGCGACGTACGGCATGACCGAGACGTGCGGTGGCTGCGTCTACGACGGCTTCCCCCTCGACGGCGTCCGGCTCGCGACGACCGACGAGGGACGTGTCCGGATCCGCGGGCCGGTGCTCGCCCGCGGCTACCGACTGCGCCCCGACCTGACCGGGGAGGCATTCGAGGACGGCTGGTTCACGTCCGCCGACATCGGCCGGATACATCCCGACGGCCGCCTCGAGGTGTGCGGGCGGGCCGACGACGTCGCCGTCTCCGGGGGCGTCAACGTGCCCCTCACCGCTGTCGACGCGGTCGTCGGTGACCACCCGGGTGTCGTAGCGGTGGCGACCGTCGCCGTGCCCGATGCCGACTGGGGTCAGCGGGTTGTCGCCGTCCTCGTCCCTCGCGACCCCCACCACCCGCCGACGCTGGAGTCGGTGCGAGCTCATGTCATGCGACGGGCTCCGGCAGCACATGCGCCCAAGTCGCTCGTGATCGTCGACGCCCTGCCCATGCTGCCGACCGGCAAGGTCGACCGCCGCGGGCTGGCGGCACATCTGCAGCCGGCCGCCACGACCTGATGGCCACCGCCGGCCTCTGGACGGCAGGTGCACGCCCACGGACGTTGCCCGCGGCGGTTGCACCCGTCCTCGTCGGCACCGGCGCCGCGGCAGCGGTGAGTTCGGCGGTCCTCCCCCGCGCTCTTCTCGCCCTTGTCGTCGCGGTCGCTCTTCAGGTCGGCGTCAACTATGCGAACGACTACTCCGACGGTGTGCGCGGCATCGATGACGACCGGGTCGGACCGCTCCGTCTGGTCGGATCGGGCACCGCCTCACCCCGAGCGGTCCGCACAGCGGCCTGGACCTGCTTCGCGATCGCCGCCGTGGCCGGCCTCGCTCTCGTGCTGATCACGGGCGAGTGGTGGCTGCTCGGTGTCGGCGCCCTGGCGGTCGCGGCCGCCTGGTTCTACACCGGTGGTCCGCGGCCGTACGGTTACCGAGGACTCGGCGAGCTGTCGGTCTTCGTCTTCTTCGGGCTGGTGGCGGTGGTCGGGACGACCTACGTCCAGGTCGGCCGGGTGACGGCGTCGTCCGTGGTCTCGGGGATGGCCATCGGCTGCCTGGCCTGCGCGATTCTGGTGGCCAACAACCTGCGAGACGTGCGCGGGGACGCCCGCAGCGGCAAGCGGACCGTCGCCGTCTTCCTCGGCTCGCGGCGCACCCGGATCCTCTACCTGCTGCTCGTGACGACCGCGTATGCGCTGGTGATCGCGCTCGCCGTGGCCGGCCGGGCCTGGGCGGGCCTGGCGCTGCTCTCGGTGCCGCTGGCCGTTCGCGCGGCCGCGCCTGTCGCACGGAGGGCACGGGGTTCAGATCTCGTCCCGGTGCTGCGCGACACGGCGATGACGGAGTTGGTGTTCGCAGTGCTGCTCGCCGTCGGTTTGGCTGTCACCGGCGTCTGATCGTTCCCCAGTTCGCATCACATGGACGGTCCGCTCAGGCGTCCGCACCGCGGCGCAGGCAGGGGATCTGCACCAACACAGCCGCGCCGCGGTACGTCCACCCTTTCACTCGATGGCCTGGAGCGTTCTCTGCATGCCATCGAGGAGCGAAAGGACGTGATATTTAGTTCTCCACGTGCAGGTGCACGTGCGCTATCCTGCTCCTCATGGCGTGCAAACGCAAGGGCCAGTGCACATGCTATCCGTCCGTGCAGCGGGCGTCGGCCGATTCGCGGCCGTCCTCGCGTGCAACCGTCGCATCCACACCTGCGAAGAGAGTCCGATGAGCCAGGCGTACAACGGCATGCCCGCCCACCAGCTGACCACGGTCACCTGGCAGAAGAGTCGCCTCAGCAATCCGAGCGGCAACTGCGTCGAGGTGGCGCGCTTACCCCACGGCGGTGTTGCGGTCAGGAACTCACGTGACCCTCGCGGGCCGGCCCTCGTCTACACGGACGACGAGATGATCGCCTTCCTTCGCAGCGCGAAGGCCGGCGAGTTCGACAACATCGTCCCGTAGCCCCGGGTAGCTCCACCTCGACCCGCGATACCCGAGACACGGGTATCTGTTCCCTTATCGTGACTCGCGGTCATAGCATGTTGATCCACAGGACCGCAGCGGTCCGCGTCGGGCCGAGTTGGCACGTGGGGGTCAGCAGGTGACGATCGCACAACCGGAAGGTGGGTCGACCGGCGGGCCGACCGTTCTCCGGATGCTGCTGGGTGCTCATCTGCGCAGGTTGCGTGAGGCGCAGGGTGTCAGCCGCGAGAGTGCCGGCTGGGAAATCCGTTCCTCCGAGTCCAAGATCAGCCGGATGGAGCTCGGTCGAGTCGGCTTCAAGGAACGTGACGTCGCCGACCTGCTCACCCTCTACGGCGTCACCGACGACGAAGAACGCACCGCGTTGTTGGAACTGGCCAAGAACGCCAACACCCCCGGCTGGTGGCACCGCGACGGCGACATCCTGCCGAGCTGGTTCCAGTCCTACCTCGGACTGGAGGCGGCGGCTGCCCTGATCCGCACCTACGAGGTCCAGTTCGTGCCGGGTCTGCTCCAGACCGCCGACTACGCTCGGGCCGTCATCCTGCTCGGCCACGGGGCCGCGTCGAAGGAGGAGGTCGAGCGCCGGGTCAGCCTGCGCATGAACCGCCAGAAGCTGCTCACGCGACCCGACCCACCGCAGCTCTGGGTCGTGGTCGACGAGGGAGCGCTGCGCCGGCCGGTCGGCGGGCCGGAGATCATGCGGGCCCAGCTCACCGCCCTGATCGACGCCACCAAGCAGCCGAACATCAGGCTCCAGGTGATCCCGTTCCGGGTCGGTGGGCATGCCGCCGCGGGCGGGTCCTTCAGCATCCTGCGCTTCCCGGACCAGGACCTGCCCGACGTCGTCTACGTCGAACAACTGACCAGCGCGCTCTACCTCGACAAGCGTGAAGACGTCGACCTGTATGCCACGGCCATGGAACGCCTGTGCGTCGAGGCCGACCGCCCGTCGCGTACGTCCGACATCCTCCATCGGCTGCTCAACGAACTCGACGCCCAGGACACGTGACCACGACCCCTCCGTCCACCATCGTGTCGACGTCGCCCCCACGCGTGCTCCCCCGATGGGCACGAAGCTAGGGTGGGACGGACCGTCCCCTGACCTCCATGGAGGAAGCCCCGATGGCATCGGATCCCCTGGCGCCCATCGACACCTCTGTCGCGCACGCTGCTCGGGTCTACGACTACTGGCTCGGTGGAAAGGACAACTTCGCCGCCGACCGGGCCCTCGGCGAAGCGATGGTGCAGGTCATCCCCAACCTGCCGATGATGGCCCGGGCCAACCGTGAGTTCCTCGCGCGTGCCGTGCGCTATCTCGCCGCCGAGGCAGGCGTACGGCAGTTCCTCGACATCGGCACCGGCATACCCACGGCCGGCAACGTCCACGAAGTTGCCCAGGAGGTGGCGCCCGAGAGCCGGGTCCTTTACGTCGACCACGATCCGATCGTGCTGGCTCACGCGCGTGCGCTGATGACGAGCACGTCCCAGGGCCAGACCGAGTTCATCATGGCCGACCTCCGCGACCCCGAGGGCATCCTCGCCGACCCCGTACTGGCGAAGACGCTGGACCTCGAACAACCGGTCGCCCTCATGCTGGTCGCGATCCTCATGTACTTCCGCGACTCGGAGAACCCGCAGGGCATGGTCTCCACGCTGTTCGACGCGCTCCCGTCGGGCAGTTACATGGCGATCACGCATCCGACCGCCGACTTCGACCCCGCGGCGTTCGCCGGCGCTGCGGCTGCGGCCGAACATGCCGGCATCACCCTGGTGTCGCGCAGCAAGGCCGACATCGAGCAGTTCTTCAGCGGACTCGAGATCGTCGAGCCGGGCGTGGTGCCGGTGCTGGCATGGCACCCGGCCGGCGGCCCGCCGGAGGATCCGAACGCCGCGTACTACTGGGGCGGGGTCGCCCGCAAGCCCTGAGTACGCCCCACGACAGCCGCTGTGTGAGCTCAGGCCTGGTCGCGCAGGTACGGCACGTCCGGCGCGTCGTCGAGATCAGGTAGGTCCGCACCCTTCGCGTCGGCGGTCGTGCCCGTTTCGCCGCTCCGCCGCCGCTCGTGAGTCAGGCCTTCCTGCTCCGCCAACTCCTCCAGCGCCTCGGCCGACGCCCTCTCCCGGTCGATCTCCCGGGGGTCCTCGCCAGCAGTGACATTCTGCCTCGTGCGTCTGTCCTCGGTCATGCAGGACCCATACCCCCGATCGCGCGACTTCATCGTCGCCGTGTCGGCGACCGCTCGTAGCGTCGCCTGCTGAGGGAAGGAGCCCGCCATGGAGTACGGCTTCGTGCTGCCGCGGGGCGACGCACGCACGGCCGCCGAGACGGCCGCGCTGGCCGAACGCGCCGGTTGGGATGCGTTCTTCGTGTGGGAACCGGTCTGGGGCGTCGACGCGTGGGTCAGTCTCACTGCCGCCGCCATGTGCACCGAGCGGATCCGCCTGGGCACCATGCTCACTCCGCTGTCGCGGATGCGGCCGTGGAAGCTCGCCAGCGAGACGGCCACGTTGGACAATCTCTGCGGCGGGCGGGTGATCCTCGCCGTCGGGCTCGGCGCGCTCGACACCGGCTTCGCCGAGTTCGGTGAGGCCACCGACCGGAAGACCCGGGCCGAGATGCTCGACGAGGGCCTCGCCATCCTCACCGGTCTGTGGGCCGGCCAGCCGTTCTCCTTCCAGGGCGTGCACTACACGGTGCAGCCGACTGGGTTCATGCCCCCGCCGCCGCCCGTGCAGCGACCGCGCATCCCGATCTGGGTCGTCGGGGCGTGGGGAAGGCCGAAGTCGATGGCCCGGGCCCTCCGCTACGACGGCCTGCTGCCACACGTCGCCGATCTCACTCCCGCACTCGTCGAGCAGATGCGGACCGCGGCCGACGCCGACCGCGATCCATCGGCAAGGCCGTACGACATCGTCGTCGAGGACGTCACACCCGGCGACGACCCGGCCGCGGCGGCGGCGAAGGTCCGCCCGTACGCCGACGCCGGCGCCACCTGGTGGATCGAGTCGCCTTGGGACTACGGCGACGACCACGACAAGGTGCTCGAACGCGTGCGCGCGGGGCCACCCACGGTCTGACCGAAGCACCGGCCCGCAGTGTCTACTCGTCAGCGGCCGCGGAATCCGGTCGTCGCCGCTCGGGCGACGCCGCCCGACGCTGATCGTCCCAGGCATCCTCGGCTGCCGTGCGCTCCCGCATCCTCCGCCGCATCACCGACACGCGGTTCGCCAGCGATGCCGACGCCGCATCGCGGCTCCTGCTCAACACGAAGACGCTGACGACTCCGGACCCGAAGATGGCGAGGAGCAGCAGCCAGAAGCCACGGACACCGACGATCCACAGCAGCGCTGCGACGACGAGGAAGAGCAGGATGCGCAGCAGCGTGTAACGCAGGAAGGCCATGACAAGGCCAGCGTACGCGGCGAGGCCGGCTGCATCGCACGCCTGGCACGGCGGCCGGGTTCAGCTGCCGAATACGTGCGTCGATCAGGTGTGCCTGAACGGGACGTTTGACTCTAACCCCGTGGACAGAGCCGCTCTATCCTGATCGCAGATTCGCGATCTGCCGGTAGGGCGAGGGGAAATGTATCGTCCATGGTCTGCGTGCTGGGGTGCTCTTTTGGGTCGGTATTGCCAAGCGCCAACGTCACTGTGGCCGATTAATTCATCCGAACCGTTTCACAGGGGGTCACCATGAAGATCGAGTACTTTCACGCCTCCAACTTTGGAAACGGGGCCGCAGTCGCGGACGAGTTCAAGAAGCAGATGGCGGCCGAGGGCGTCACGGTCAACGTCCATCACATCCGAGAGGCGAGCCCCAAGGAGCTGCCGCCAGCCGACCTGTACCTGTTCAGTTCGCCCGGCCGCATGGGCAAGCCTATCGGCGGCATGCGCCGCTTCCTGAAGAAGGCCAGGCTGCCTGCTGCCACGAAGTACGCCATCCTGACCACTGAGCTCGCCCCGCAGCCGGACAAGAAGACGGGGCGAATGCCGACCGAAGAGGATATGGCCAGGTGGCAGCATGTCATCCCAATCATGAACGAGATCTTGCAGGGTAAGGGCCTTGTCAAGGTTGCCGATGACAAGGTCCTGGTGACCGGGCTCAAGGGGCCGCTGGAGGAGGACTGGCAGAAGAAGGTTGAGGCGTTCGTGGCTCGGATCCCTATCCAGGACCAATAACTCGGGTATAAGCAGGTGTCCGCCAGAAAGGGACCAACCGCCGTGTCTTGCTGAGAGTCGGCCGTCAGACTCATCGGCGACCTGTAGCACTATCGGATGTGCATCGAGGCTGCCACGCCACGTCCCTTGACGAAGGGTAGCCAGGAGTCGACTCTGGGTTCATGGGAAGCCCGTCTGCGGCCGGAGTGGTATCCAGGCTCGGGCCGCATGTGGAGGCCCTCGTCAGGGCCGTCTTGGATTCCCCCGGGGCCACGACTCCCGCAGTGCGCCGAGAAGCGCGCGATGGTCATGCCAGCGACGAGGTGTTCGGGCCCTATCTTGCGAAGGTCAGGCAGCACGCCTATCGGGTTGTCGATGCCGACGTCGAGGCGCTCACCACTAAGGGACTGAGCGACGACGCGATCTTCGAGGTGACGGTGGCTGCTGCGCTCGGTGAGGCGGAGCATCGGTTGGAGACTGGCCTCTCGCTGCTGGGGCAGTAGCCACCATGCGGCTGTCCGGGTATCGGCGGCTGCCGTTGCTACGGCAACGCGCCTTCCTGGGCTTGACTCGACTTGTCGGTGCGGAGCTCGATCATGTGGGCCAATCGTGTCTGCGACGGCCCGAGTTATGGGGCAAACCGATGCTGGCGCTTGCTCAGGAGGTGCTGCGGGGTCCGTCCAGTTGGACTGTCGGTGAACGGGAACTTCTCGCCGCCGTCGTTTCCCAAGCCAACTCGTGCTCGTTCTGCATCGCTACGCACTCATCGATCGCTGATCGTGCGTTGCCCGCGCCGACCTTCGAAGATTGGCGTGACGGCGCCGCCGAGCCTCCGGTGACCGCTGCAGCCCAATTCGTCGTGAAGCTCACCACGGCCCCTGACACGATGGGTCCGGCCGACGTTGATGCGACTCGAGCTGCCGGCGTCACGGAAGCAGCCCTGGCGGAGGCGGTGTACATCGCCTTCCTGTTCAACCTGATGAACAGGGTCGTGGACGGCCTCGCGTTCACCCACCGCTCGGACCGCGACAGGTTGCGGGGCGCCGACATGCTCCGTCGTCGCGGATTGTCGCCTGCCTGGCTTCCTGTTCGTGCGACGCAACCGACCGCCCGCCAGCATCCGGTGACCGACGTGGGCCGTCGTGGCATGCCGTCAGTCCAACGGCGCGACGCCGCAGCCCACGTATGGTCATGAGCGTCGACATGCGGTTCGGAATGTTCCTGCCCCAGGGCTGGCGGGTCGACCTGGTCGGGATCGACCCGGCGAAGCAGTGGGACACCGTGCTGGGACTCGCCCGGCGGGCGGACGAGGGCCCATGGCAGACGGTGTGGGTCTACGACCACTTCCACACCATTCCCGTCCCGACCGATGAGGCCACGCACGAGGCCTGGACGCTGATGGCGGCCCTCGCCGCATCGACCCGTCGGGTCCGCCTCGGCCAGATGTGCACGTGCGTCGCCTATCGCAACCCGGCCTACCTGGCCAAGGTCGCCGCCACCGTCGACCTCGTCTCCGGCGGCCGGGTCGAGATGGGCATCGGCGCCGGCTGGTACGAGAACGAGTGGCGCGCGTACGGCTACGGCTTCCCGACCGCTGGCGTCCGCCTCCAGATGCTCGACGAGGGCATCCAGATCATGCGCCGGCTCTGGACAGAGGGTCGTGCGACGTTCACCGGTGAGCACTACCAGGTCGACGGCGCGATCTGCCGCCCACTCCCGCTGCAGGACGGCGGTCCTCCGCTGTGGGTTGCCGGCGGCGGCGAGAGAAAGACGCTGCGCATCGCCGCGACCTACGCGCGGTACACGAACTTCGCCGGCATCCTCGGCATCTTTCGGCGTAAGTCCGAGATCCTCGCTCAGCACTGCCTCGATCTCGGGACCGACTTCGACGCGATCACGCGGTCCTCCAACTACAACGTCATCATCGGCGAGACCCAGGCCGACGTGGACGACCAGTTCGCCCGGCTGACCGACCTCTACGGGAGGTACGTGCCGGCCGACCTGGTGGAGGCTGAACTCAAGCCGTTTCGTCAGAGCCCTACCGTCGGGACGCCGGAGCAGGTGGTCGAGGCACTGCGGGCGTTGTACGACGCCGGCATGACCTACGCGATCTGCTACTTTCCCGGGCTTGCCCGCGACCAGCACGGCGTCGAGTTGTTCGAACGCGAGGTGATCCCCGCCCTGACCTGAGCGCGATGTCAGGCATTGAGCACGCGGACAAGCAGTGCGGGATCGACGTTTCCGCCGGTGACGACGGCGACCGTCGGCCCGGTCGTGACGTCCGGGCGCTCGGTGTACGCGGCGACGGCGACCGCACCGCTGGGCTCGGCGACGATGCGGCTGCCCCACACGAGCCGGCTCATCGCGTCCAGGATGCCCTGCTCGCTCACCGTGACGACGTCGTCGACGTAGCGCTCGATGTGGCGCCAGTTCAGTTCGCCCACCGCCGGCAGGCGGACACCGTCGGCGACCGTCCGATAGGTGAGCACCGGGTCCCAGACGACGCGCCGGCCCTTCGCGAATCCTTCGGCCAGGTCGCCTGCGAGCTCCGGCTCGACGCCGATCACGCGCACGCCGGGACTGAGGGCCTTCAGCGCCACGGCGACTCCCGAGACGAGGCCGCCACCGCCGACCGGCACCAGAACGGTGCCGGCGGCAGGCAGGTCGGCGAGGATCTCGAGTCCGATCGTGCCCTGTCCGGCGATGACGTCCCGGTGCTCGAAAGGCGGGACCACGGCGAGACCGCGCTCGGCCGCGAGCACAGCCACGCGCGCCTCCCGCTCGGCCGGCGGGACGATCACGATCTCGGCGCCGAGGACACGGATGCCCTCGATCTTCACCGTCGGCGAGGTGTCCGGCATCACCACGACTGCGGGTACTCCGTACAACCGAGCGGCCCAGGCGAGGGCACGCCCGTGGTTGCCGCTGGAATGGGTGACCACGCCATGGGCGCGAACGCCCGCGTCGAGTGCGCCGAGGGCGTTGAGGGCGCCGCGCATCTTGAACGAGCCCGTCGGCTGCAGGTTCTCGGGCTTGAGCCACAGTGGGCGCCGCTCGTCGGCCCACGGACAGGGCAGCAGCGGGGTTCGCACGACCTGACCGGCGATTCTGTCGGCCGCGGCGCGGATGCCGCCGAGACCGACCAGGTTCACCGGTGCACCACCTGCGCCGGTGCGGCGATCGAGTCCGTCCATGGCAGGCATCCTTCCGGCATCGCCGTCCGGTTCGCCGAGCGACCGGCACCGCTGGGCGGCGGGTCGCGCCGTCGCCTACGCTTGGTCTCATGTTCGCGTGCACTATTCCGGGGCTGGAACCGTGACCAGAGCCCTGCCCATCGTGGCGGCCGTGGTCCTCGCGGTCTACGCGCTGATCGACTGCATCCAGACCGATCCCGCCGAGAAGCCGGGCCCGCGCCGGGGCATCTGGCTGGCTCTGATCGTCCTCGTGCCGGTCGTGGGCCCGGTCGCGTGGATCATCGCGAAGGCCCGTCGTGGTCGGGCCAGGCCCACTCAGCGCCGGGTCCCTCGGCCGGTAGCACCGGACGACAACCCCGAGTTCCTCCGCGAGATCAAGCAGATCGACGATCGCCACGAGCAGATGCTCGAGCAGTGGGAGGCCGACTTGCGCCGCCGCGAGGAGGAGAATCGCCACCGTCCCGACGGCGACGACGACCCTCGGTGAGCGCCTGGCTCGACGCTGCCCACATCGACCCCGCCGTCCATGCGCTCCGACCCGACTACCGCGCCCTTCTCGTCCTCGCCGAAGGCCTGGCCGCGGGCCCGAGCGACATCGCCAGCGATGGCCTACTCGTCGCGGCCGAGCAGCGCGCCCGTGTCCGTCTGGACGGATCGCCCCCGGAACTACACCCGTACGTCGCCGCCTGGCGTGATGCCTTCCGGGCATTCGGCGCGAAGCCCCAGCGCACCCGCTCCAGCGTCGAGGCCCTACTTCGGCGCGTGCCGGAGGGTCTGCCACGCATCGACAAGCTCACCGACGCCTACAACGCCGTCTCCGTCTCCCATCTCCTTCCGCTCGGTGGCGAGGACGTCGACCGCTACCGCGGCCCGCTGCGGCTGACCCGCGCGACCGGCGACGAACCCTTCGAGACCACCGCCGGCGGCGAACCCGTCGTCGAGCACCCAGAGCCGGGTGAGGTCGTGTGGCGCGACGACAGCGGCGTCACGTGCCGGCGCTGGAACTGGCGCCAATGCACGCGGACCCGGCTGACGGAACGGACGACCCGCGCGGTCTTCGTGCTGGATGCTCTCGACCCGCTGTCCGACGACGACCTGGACGCTGCGGGGATCGCGCTGCGTGAGGCCCTGCTGGCAACCAGCCCGCAGGCACGCCTGACCAGCCGGCTGGTCGGCCGATCCTAGAGGCCGCCGTAGGAGTGCAGGCCGTTGAAGACGATGTTGACGCCGAAGTAGCTGAACAGAACGGTCCCGTACGCGATGAGCGACACGGCCGACGCCTTGGAGCCCTTCCAGCCGGCGGTGGCACGCGCGTGCAGGAAGGCCGCGTAGGCCAGCCACGTGATCAGGGCCCAGACCTCCTTCGGGTCCCAGCCCCAGTAGCGTCCCCACGACGCCTCGGCCCAGATCGCACCGAGAATCAGCGGCCCGACGGTCCAGATCGGGAATGCGATCGCGATCATGCGGTAGGCGAGGCGGTCGAGCGTCGTCGCGGCGGGCAGTGAAGCGCCGAGCCCGCTGGTGACACCTCTGGTCTCGGCTCGTTCCGCGACGATCTGCAGCGCGCTGACCACGGCCGCCACCGTGAACAGTCCGAAGGCCAGCACGGCCGCCCCGACGTGGACGACCAGCCAATACGAACGCAGCGCCGGGACGAGCGGACCCGGCGGCAGGTAGAGGACCGTGACCGCAAGGCTCAGCGTGACGAACACCAGGAGCACGACCCACACCGCAAGAGCACGTCCGGCCCTCGTCCGGGCCAGCGTCAGGAAGGCGATCGACGCCACGAGCGCGGCCGTGATCGAGAACTCGTACATGTTGCCCCACGGCGGCCGCGACACGCTGAGGGCTCGCAGCACGACGCCGGTGCCCAGCAGCAGTGTGGCCAGCACGGTGACCGAGTAGCCGATACCTGCCATCCGGGCGGCCTGGTCATAGGCGACGGCCGGCTCCGATCCGCGCTCCGCCGAGCGGTCGCCGATCGGCTCGGCCGCGCCGGTGCCACCGACGCGGGCGAGGTGCGGCGCGGCCGGCGCACCCACCGCAGCCGACCCCGCGCTACCCGGGACGACCCGACGGCCGCGAAAGCGGTACGCCGTCTCCGCGCAGTACGCCAGCCAGGACACGATGAAGGCCGCAATCGCACCCGCGACCACGAACCTGCTCCACTCGCCCAGCGCTGCGGCGTCCATCCATGTCTCCAACTCGGTCACGTGTCCGGTCGAGCCGTCCCGGCCGGGGTTGCCCGCGACATGCCCCTCGCGACCTGGACCGCGGGCAACCGGCCGAGCAAGCCCTCGGCGATGCCGTCGACCTCAGCCTCGAGATCGCCGCCCTCGGACCGCTGCAGGCCGGCGATCTCGACCACGGTAGCGGCCCCGACGCCGGGCTCGACCCGTACCCACGCGCGGCGGCGCCGCACGTACAACGAGGCCAGCAGGCCGGCTAGTGCCATCAGGGCACCGGCGAGGACGAACTCCTTGCCGGCATTGCGCCCGATCTGAAGGTTCACCCACGTGACGTAACCGTCGAAGGTCACGCTGCCGTACCCGTCGGGGAGTTGCACCGTCTCGCCCACGGCGAGGGCGGCCCGGAAGGCCTCGCCGTCATCCGCCCGGAACTGTTCCATGCCCGACGTGTCCAGCCGGTAGACCGACTGCGGCTTCCCGTCGTCGAGGCCCAGGTCACCGTGGAACGCGGTGAGGAACAGCGCCGGGTTCCTGGGCTCGGGAAAGATAGACCGCGGGCCGCGGTCGTCGACCACGGCCGTGGGTAGGAACAACCCCTGGATGCCGATGTCCTCGCCGAGACCGGACTCGGGCCCGACCGGCACCTTGCGCACGCCGGTCGAGGTGAACGAGTTGTCCTGGGGCAGGAACGGTACCGGCCCCTCGGCCAGCACCGTGCCGTCGGCGTCCCGGACGGTGATCTCCGGCGCGTATCCCGGATTGAGGATGTGCACCAGCGTCCCGTCCACCTCGAGCGGTTCGTTCACGCGGATCGTGCGGGTCTGCTCGGCTGCGCCCGGCTCCGGGGTGAACCGGACGGTCGCCTCGAACTCGTCCGGCGTTCCGAGCTGCGGCCCGACCTCGACGAACTGCATGTCGAACTCGTCCACCTCGAGCGAGAACGGTGGCAGGTCCCCGGCATCGAACAGGGCTCCGCTGGACAGGCCGTCGAACTGGATGACGGAGTTCGCGAATCCCGAGCCCTCGGGTACGAGCACCGTCGCCCGGTATCCGAACAGGCTGCCGGCGGCGACCGCGACGAGCACGACGACCACCGCCAGGTGGAAGACGAGGTTGCCGGTCTCCCGCAGGTGCCCCGCCTCCGCCGCCACCGAGCCGCCGCGTTGGCGTCCGGCCTCCAGGTGGGGGCGGAATTCGGCCGCACTCTCGGCGGCGTCCACGAAGGCGTCGCGGTGGGAGCGGAGTCCGACCGCACGCTCGGCGGGCTCCGCGATCTGTGGCGGAGGAGCAAGCCACAGATCGCTCTTTGGACGCCCGCCTCCGCGTCCGGCCGAACTCCGCTCAGGCATATCGGCTGGTGCCACCCGGAACCGGCGCCCGCGCAACTCCGCCCGAGCCGCGTCGAGCACCTCACCGGGCGTAGCCGTCACCTCGAATCGGCGGTACACGGGCATGCGGGACAGGCGACGCGGAGCCGCGGGCGGCG
Source organism: Jiangellaceae bacterium (assembly GCA_035656095.1). GTDB lineage: Bacteria > Actinomycetota > Actinomycetes > Jiangellales > Jiangellaceae > DASRTE01. Next base: position 4,091 of record DASRTE010000126.1, on the reverse strand, counting down.
CGGCCCGCATCGCCCGCCAGTGCTGCACCGAGCGAGGGAGGATGCAGCCGACCAGCGAGACCAGCAGCGCGAGGTAGATCGCCGCGAACCACGGGGCGGAGTAGACGTCGAACAGGCCGAGCCGGTCGTACCACTCCGACAGTGCCGGGTTGCGCGCTCGGAAGTCGCCGACCGCGAGCGGGTTGATGTCGTTCTGCGGCACGACCGAGCCCGGGATGGCGGCGACGGCCAGCATGAAGAGCAGGACCAGTGCCACCCGCATCGAGGTGAGCTGCCGCCAGACCCAGGCCGCGGACTCCCGAGCCGACAACGCCGGCGGGCGCCCCCGCTCCGGCGGGCCGGGAGCGGTTTCGACGTCGCGCACGGTCACACCGCCACCTCGAAGCCGCTGATCCAGCTCTGCAGCGACGACACGATCTCCGTCCAGACCCCGGTCACGAGGAGCAGCCCGAGCCCGACCAGCATGGCCCCGCCGACTCTCAGCACCCAGACCTGGTGCCGGCGTACCCATCCGAAGGCACCCAGCGCCCGTCGGTAGGCCAGAGCCGCCACCACGAACGGCAGTCCGAGGCCGAGGCAGTACGACAGGGAGAGCAACGCTCCACGGGCCGCGCTGCCGTCGTCGAACGCCAGGGCCTGGACGGCCGCGAGGGTCGGGCCGGTGCAGGCCGTCCACCCGATGCCGAACAGCGCGCCCACCAGCGGTGCGCCGGCAAGTCCCACCACCGGCGACACGTGCCAGCGCCATTCACGTGCGGCTCCCGGCAGCCAACCGGCGTAGACCAGGCCGAGGGCGATGAGCACCACGCCCATGACCCGGGTGATCGGGTCGGCATACTCGCGCAGGACGGATCCCAGCCCTCCGAACAGCGCGCCGTAGGAGACGAACACCACCGAGAAGCCGAGGACGAACAGCAGCGCGCCGAGCACCACCCTCGTCCGTCGGCCGCCCGCCAACTCCACACCGGACATCCCCGTCACGTACGACAGGTAGCCGGGTACGAGCGGCAGCACGCACGGAGACAGGAACGACACCAGTCCGGCCAGCGCCGCGATCGGAACCGCGGCGAGCAGGGACCCGGAGAGCACGGTCTCCGGGAACGTGTCACCCATCGTCGGCGGCGGGGGCAGCGCCGTCTGGCGAGGTCTGCTCCGCGGCGATCGCGGTCACGAGGTCACGTAGCGATGCCTCGGTGATCTGACCGAGCACGCTGGCAGCCATCCGGCCCTGGCGGTCGACGACCATCGTGCTGGGGATCGACGTGGGCGGCAGCGTGTCCCGGAAGGCGAGCAGGCGCGAGCCGTTCTCGTCGACCACGCTGGGGTAGGTGACGCCGAACTCCCGCTCGAAGGCCTGGGCGTCGACGTCGTTGTCACGGACGTTGACCCCGACGAAACGCACGCCCTGGGCCTCGAGGGACTCGTTGACCGCCTGCAGGTCCGGCGCCTCGTCGCGGCACGGCGGGCACCACGAGCCCCAGACGTTGAGCACGACGACGTCGCCTCGGGCGGCGGCCAGGTCGAATTCGCCGCCGCCGAGCAGCGGGCCGCCGAAGTCGGGAGCCGGATCGCGGCTGTCCGCCGGTACCAGTGTGACCGCGCCACTGCCCTCGATGTAGCGGGTCTGGCCGCCGTCGGTACGCCCGACCTGGCCGTCGGAGCACCCTCCGACGGCCATGACCGCGGCGGCGAGGGTCACGACCACAGGCCGGATGCGCACCCGATCACGCTCCTGCTGCGAAGCGCTTGCCAAGCGGCGGAAGCAGGTCGGCGGCCGGTTCACTGTAGGCAACCGACAGGATGTCCTCGTCCTCGTAGGTGAAGGTCGTCAGGCTGGCCAGCGAACAGGCGCGCTTGCGCGGGTCGTGCCACAGCCGTCGCCCCTCGACCGCCGAGCGGACGGCCCAGATCGGCAACTGGTGCGAGACGAGCAGGGTCTCCTGGCCGTCTGCGGCCTTGCGGGCATCGGCCATGGCCGCCTGCATGCGAGCGACGATCTCGGCATAGGGCTCACCCCACGACGGCCGGAACGGGTTGCGGAGATGCCGCCAATGACCGATGTTCCGCAGGGAGCCCTCGCCGAGGCCGAACGTGAGCCCTTCGAAGACGTTGCGCGCCTCGATCAACCGCTCGTCCGTCGCGACGTCGAGCCCGAGCCTCGTGGCGGCAGGCGCTGCTGTCTGCAGGGCACGCTCGAGTGGCGACGACACGATGCGTACGACGTCGCGGGTCGCCATCGTCTCGGCGATCCGCTCGGCCATGGCGACACCGCGCTCGGAGAGGTGGTAGCCGGGCAGGCGGCCGTACAGGACACCGCCCGGGTTGTGCACCTCTCCGTGCCGCAGCAAATGGACCCGCGTGACCGACGGTCTCACTGCTCCTCCGTACCCGACCGGGCTGCTGCACGGGCCGCCTCCGGTAGCGCCGACGCCACGCGGTCGATCGCGGCGTCGTCGTGTGCCGCCGAGACGAACCAGACCTCGTACGCCGACGGCGGCAGGTGGACCCCACCGGCAAGCATGGCCTGGAAGAAGGCCGCGAACCGGGTTGTGTCGGTACGCCTCGCACCGGCGAAGTCGGCCACGACGTCGCCGTCCCGCTCCGGATCGACGAAGAAGACGCTCAGCAGGTTCCCGGCGTACTGCACGACGTGCGGAACGCCCTCGGCGGTCAGGGCCTTCGTCGCCAGGTCGCCGATCGTCCGCGCCGCCTCGTCGACCCGGGCATACACGGCGTCGTCGGCCAGCCGAAGCGTCGTGAGCCCGGCAGTCGTCGCGACCGGGTTTCCGGACAGTGTGCCTGCCTGGTAGACCGGGCCCGCCGGAGCGAGCAGATCCATCAGGGCGGCGCTCCCTCCGAATGCCGCCGCAGGCAATCCACCACCCATCACCTTGCCGAAGGTCGTCAGATCGGGACGGACACCGTCGAGTCCGAACCACCCCGACCGCCCGACCCGGAAGCCGGTCATGACCTCGTCGAGGATCAGCAGGGCCCCGTGGGCGTGCGCGGTCTCGCGCAGGAAATCGTTGAAGCCGGCCGCGGGTGGGACCGCACCCATGTTGCCGGCTGCCGCCTCGGCGATCACACACGCGACCTTCCCGGCGTGCTCGGCTAAGGCGGCCTCGACGGCGCCCCGGTCGTTGTAGGGCAGCACGATCGTGTCGTGGGCGCTCGCGTCGGTGACCCCAGGTGTCTCCGGATGGGCGAACGTGGCGACTCCGCTGCCCGCGCTGGCCAGCAACGCGTCGACGTGCCCGTGATAGTGGCCGGCGAACTTGACCACAATGGCCCGCCGCGTCGCACCGCGGGCGAGACGGATCGCACTCATCGTCGCCTCGGTGCCGCTGGAGACAAGCCGCACCTGTTCGACCGACGTCCGCCCGACGATCTCCTCGGCGAGCTCGATCTCCTGCAGTGTCGGCATACCGTATGACGTTCCGAGCGCGACCTGTCGGGTGACGGCCTCGGTGACCTGCGGATGGGCGTGGCCCAGCAGCAGCGGACCCCAGGAGCAGACCAGGTCGACGTATTCCGTGCCGTCGGCGTCGTAGATGTACGGTCCTCGTCCCCGGCTGATGAACCGGGGTGTCCCGCCGACCGCCCGGAACGCCCGCACCGGCGAGTTGACGCCGCCGGGAGTGACCTCCAGCGACCGCTCTAACAGGGCGGCGCTGCGAGGAGCGCGGTAGGGATGGGTCACGCGCGTATTGTCCCAGTCGCGCGCGTAGCGCCGAGCGGCGGCCACGGCGCGGAGATCTGGCGGCCCTATCCTGGCGAAAAGCCGAGGACGCACAGCCCACCCGTGACGCCCTGACCGCAGCCGTCGGCGCGCGGCGGGGGCGCCGGCCCGCAGCGATCCGGGCCCGACGCTCGGCGTCGTGTCGGTCATCGCCGGCATCCCGGTCACGGCGATGACGACGAGCACATCCGGGCTGGCGGCCCTGATCGTGGCGTGGGGCGGTATCGCCGCGGTGAACGTGGCTCACGCTTGGGGTCGTCGTCGTCGCGCCGGTTGAGAACCCCGGGCCTCTGCTCCGGGAACCTGGCCTCGCGGCACGGCGCATCAATTCAGGCAGAACTCGTTGTCCCAG
>DASRTE010000125.1:0-7732 GCA_035656095.1 Jiangellaceae bacterium | reverse complement strand
CCGCATGACCGACCCGCGCCGCTGGTAACGTCGTCGTCCGAAGCGTCGGCCAGGAGGCGGTGTGCGCGCCTCGACTGGTGGGTTCGCTACCGGACCTGGCCGCGGATCTCGCCGCCGGGGAAGTCGCCGGGTCCGGTGTTGGGTGGCGCCACGCCGTCGTTGGTGTGCACGTTGACGTAGGTGTTGCCGCTGTGGATGGCGGCGAGGACCGAGGCCAGGTCGGTCCAGCCGCACGCGTTGCCGGTGTCGGCCGCGGTGATCGTCCCCTCGGCCAGGGTGCCGTTTGTCGCACCTCCGGCGGCTGGGCCGCTGAACAGGGTGACGCCGACCGGGCCGTTGACTCCGGCCGCGCCGCAATGGATGTGCGCTGCGGCGACGTTGTCGATGTTGGCCACGTTGATCTTGTACAGCAGTGCTGTTCCGTCCTCGCGGAGCTTGAACGTCGCCACGCCGACCGCCTGGGTGTCCCGGGCCGGCACCTCATTGTCGCCGGACAGCGGCGCCACGAAGTTGTCGCCGGCCGAGGCCGTTGGCGCCAGCGCGAGTACCGCCAGTGCAGCCGTGAGGACGAGCACGATCGTCCTGCGCATCCCTTTCTCCTTCCGGTTCGGGCCTACCCCCGGGAGATCTCGTGGCTCGTGCCCTGGTGGTCCTCGAGCCGGGGGTCGTCGACGCCGATCTTTGCGCGGTTCCCGGTCAGATTGAAGTGGAACAGGTGCCCGCCTTCGAGGAAGTTGCGCGCGCGACCCTTGAACAGGTCACCTTCGAACTGGGCACCCATGTCCCCGCCATGCGACCAAGCCGATGCCTCCTGGGCGACCCTGCTCAGGACCGGTCGGTGGGAAAGGCCGGTCTTCGACCGCCTTGTCCGAGGCGATGCGGCCCGACGGCCCGACGCTCGTTGGATCACACTCACTCCACCGTGATCGTCGTCTCCATGCCCTGCGACCGGTGGTTCCCGACCGGGCACCAGAGCTCGTAGGTGCCCGGCTGAAGTGTGACGTTCAGCGTCTGGCTTTCACCACCCGGATCGATGACCGACGTCGAAGTGCTGTCGACGCCCGGTCCCTCGATCGAGAGGGCATGCGGGAGTTGACCCTGCTCCTCGGCCACGAACTCGTACGGCCCCGGGGCGAACGTCTGCTGCGACAGCTCGATCGAGAACTCGGCCAACTCCGCGGTCACCCTGGTCCCTGTGACGGCAGGCGCCGGCGACGTTGCCGTGGTTGGCTCGGCCGAGTCCGGGGTTGTCGCGGCGGTCGTTTCCGCCTGGCCCGGCGATGTCGCCGATTCCTCGGTCGTGTCGCCACCGCCGCAGGCTGTGAGGAGTACAGCACCAATGATCACCGCGAGGACCCGTCGGCACAGAACCTCGCATACGCGACCCGTAACCATCGGATCTCCTTTCTCCCATGACCCGTCGGGCGTCCGCCCGTCCTCGGCCAGCAATCCTTCGCCATACTCTTCACGGACGCCGGCGCCGGGGGGATCACTCGAAGGCGTGATTCCGAGCGAGTTCACCCTGCGCGCGGTCAATCCTGCCGCGCCGCCGAGCAACAAGTAGGGACCAACGACCCGTGACGCCCAGTCATTGGTCCCTTACCCCCCAGGGGTATGCAGGTCGATGGTGATGACAGGCAGGTAGGGAGGTGCGCGATGGACCCAGGGACGCTCACAGGCCCAGCGGCGGCGGCCGAGCCCACCAGCACGGCCAGCGCGGTTCTGACCGCGGAGGGCGTCGAGAAGTCCTACCGTCGCGGGACGTGGCCGCGGCGTGGGCGGCAGCGCGTGCTGCGGGGCGCGGACCTGACCTTGAAGCCGGCAGAGGTCGTCGGCCTGGTCGGCGAGAACGGGTCCGGCAAGTCCACTCTGATGAAGATCCTCGTCGGGGCGCTCGCCGCGGATGAAGGCACCATCACCCGCGAGGGCCGGCTGGGCTACTGCCCGCAGGAGCCGCAGGTGTACGGCCGGCTGACCTGTGACGAACACTTCGAGCTATTCGGCCACGCATACAAGATGACTTCAGCGACCGAGCGGGATTCCCGTGCCGGCCTCTACGCCGCGCTGGGCTTCGGACGCTACGCGACCACGCGCGCCGACCAGCTCTCCGGCGGTACCCTGGCCAAGCTCAACCTCGGCCTGGCGCTGCTGGCCGACCCCGACCTGCTGTTGCTCGACGAGCCGTACGCCGGCTTCGACTGGGACACCTACCAGAAGTTCTGGGATCTGGTCGCCGCCCGGCGGGGTGCCGGGCGCAGTGTGCTGATCATCAGCCACTTCGTCGTCGACGAGGACCGCTTCGACCGCATCGTCGAGATCCGAGACGGGCGGACGGTGCCGCGATGACGACCGTGATGTTCGTCCGCCGGTTCCTGACCGACTACGCCCGCAACCCGGTCAACCTCCTCGTCCTCGTGCTGGTACCGCTGGTGTTCGTGGTGGTAGCCGCAGGCGCGCTCGCCGACGCCGCGCGACTGCTCGGGGGCGCCGGTGGTGGCCCCGCGGTGGAAACCACCACCGCCGGGTGGGCCGCCGGGTTCCTCGCCGGCGTCGCCATGTACTTCCAGGTCTCCACGGCCCGCGACGCCGACCGGCGACTGGTCATCGCCGGCCTGCCCAACACCCGCCTGGTCGCCGCTCGGCTGCTCACCGGGCTCGCCCTCGCGGCCCTGGTCAGCGCCGTCGCCCTAGTCGCCCTCACGCTTCGCACAGGCATCGACGCCCCGGCCCGGGTGGCCGCGGGAACCGTGATGTTTGCCGCGATCTACCTGGCCATCGGAGCGGTCGTCGGCGCCACGGTGCGCAACCCCGTCAACGGCACCGTCCTGATCCTGTTCATCTGGATTGTCGACGTGTTCTTCGGACCGACCCTCAGCGCAGCGGACAACGTCGCGACTCGGGTGTTGCCCACGCACTTCGTCTCGCTGTGGATGGTCGACCAGCCCTCCCGCCACGGCGGCCGCCCCGGCGACCTCGGCTGGGCCCTCTCCTGGACCATAGTCGCCGCCCTCGTCGCCTTCGCGGTGGTTACCAGCACCACGCGGGTGGCGAGAGGTCGGCGGTGGCACACCGTGCCCGGGTCCGTCGGGGACCAGTTGGGCACCGCCATGGCCATGGGGCTTCGCGAATGGCGCCGCAACCCCGTGCTGTGGGTCCTGCTCGTCGTTGTCCCGGCCGTGTTCATCCTGCTCTCCGACGCCATCACGCCGCACGGGCTCACCCCGGTGGTCTTGGCCGAGGACGGCCGACGGGCCGTCGAGTTGCTCGACCCCGCCCACATCCACGCCGGCACCATGGCGCCCATCGCCGTCGCCTCACTCGCCACGCTCACCGGCCTGTTCGTCGTCCTCGACGCCCGCACCGGCGACCAGCGGCTCGCGCTCGCCGGCCTGCGCCCCGGTGTCCTGCTCGTCGCCCGGTTGAGCATCATCGCGCTCGCCGCGCTGCTGGTCACCGGCGCCTCTCTCGCCGTGACCGCGACCGTGTTCGACGCGCACCAATGGGGCCTCTACGCCGCCGCCACCGCCCTGCTCGCCATGACCTACGGCCTGCTCGGTGTCCTGCTGGGACCCGTCTTCGGCCGGGTCAGCGGCGTGTTCATCGCCTTCCTCATCCCGTTCCTCGACATCGGCATCGGACAAAGCCCCATGCTGCGCGGCGACCCCGCCGAATGGGCCACGTACCTGCCCGGCTACGGCGGCACCCGCCTGTTCATCGACGGCGCGCTGACCGCCAGCTTCGACGAAACCTGGGCGCTGCTGGTCGCCCTCGGCTGGCTGGCCGCACTCGGCACCGCCGCCACGCTGTTGTTCCGCCACACCGCGACTGCACGGGGAACGGTTCGCCGATGAGGAGTTCGCCGCCGAGCCGAACGGCACCCGCTCAGCGTGGCAACCGCTGCGCCATCCGCATCGGGCAGCGTGCGCAAATCCCACCTCACGACGGAATTGGGGTCGAAAGCCCCTGCCTGCTCGGGATCGCATGGAGGACAGTCACATGAGGGTGGCCAGCGCACGGAGTGTTCCGCAGAGGAGGAGATCACGATGATGTGGTATGGGGACGGCATGGGTGGCTGGGGCTTTGCCCTGATGATCGTGAGCACGGTCGTGTTCTGGGGGGTGCTCATCGCTGGCGGGATAGCGCTGTTCCGGTACCTGAATCGCACAGCGGTGAGTCCCGGCAGCAGTGAGACCCGAACCACTCCCGAGCAGTTGCTTGCCGAGCGGTTCGCCCGCGGTGAGGTCGACGAGGAGGAGTACCGGCGGCGCCTGGACACACTGCGCGACGCAGGCCCAGTCGCCAGGTCCTGACAGCCTCGAACGTCACCCCTTGCCGGGCCGGCGGTGATGGGCCCGATCCAGCCGTGGGTGAAGTCTCCCGCCCGCTGCAGTCGCCGCGTCGATCAGGTCGAGATGGCCTCGACGACCTCGCCGACACGGCTCGACTCGATGTGACGGGCGACGTCGGCCTGGCTGATGATCCCGACGAGATCGTGGCCGTCGATGACGGGCAGCCGACGGATCTGGTGCTCCTTCATCATCGTCAAGGCTTCGTCGACCGGGTCGTCGGCGCCGATCGTCACCGGCTTGCCGCGAGCGAGTTCGCCGGCCCGGACGGTCTGCGGGTCGCCGTTGTCGGCGATGCACCGCACCACGATGTCGCGGTCGGTGACCATGCCCTTCAGGCGGTTGTCCTCGCCGCAGACGGGCAGCGCACCCACGTCGAGCTCGCGCATCTTGCGCGCCGCGTCGGCCAGGGTCTCGTTCTCGCCGATGCAGACGGCGTCGGGGGTCATGATCTCTCGAATGGTTGCCATCTGGCTCGCTCCTTCGTCCGCGGCTTGTCGTTCGTCGTGACCTCTACCCACCAGGACAGCGGGCATGCGAGTCGGTTCGGAGCGTGTTGGGTAAGGAGTCCAGGTGACAGTCATCGGTTTTCATGCATCCCATGAGCAGGTCCATCCCGCGGAACTCCTGCGCGCGGTCGTCGCCGCGGAGGACGCCGGGTTCGCAGCGGCCATGAGCTCGGACCACTTCTCCCCGTGGAGCGTGCGGCAGGGGCACTCGGGCTTCGCATGGTCGTGGCTCGGTGCGGCGCTTGCCCGAACGAGCCTGCGCTTCGGCGTCGTCAACGCTCCGGGTCAGCGATACCACCCGGCGATCGTGGCCCAGGCTGCGGCGACCTTGACGGCGATGTTCCCGGATCACTTCTGGGTCGCGCTCGGCACCGGAGAGGCATCGAACGAGCACATCACCGGGGGCGGGTGGCCGCGCAAGGACGTACGCACGCAGCGACTGCGTGAGTGCGTGGACGTCATCCGCGCTCTCCTCGCCGGCGAGGAGGTGAGCCACGACGGGCTCGTCACGGTCGACCGGGCCCGGATCTGGACGCTCCCGGACCGGCCGCCGATGCTGATCGGGGCAGCGGTGAGCGTGCGGACGGCCGCCGACGTTGCGGAGTGGGCCGACGGACTGATCACCGTCGCCCAGCCCCACGGTCACCTGCGGCAGATGGTCGACGCCTACCGTGGCGCGGGTGGTCGTGGCCGGCTCTACCTCCAGGTGCATCTGTCCTACGACCGGGACGAGGATGCGGCGTTGCGTATCGCACACGAGCAGTGGCGCAGCAACGTCTTCCTGCCGCCGGTGTGCTGGGACCTCGAGACCGCCGAGATCTTCGACGCCGTCAGTGAGCACGTCCCACCCGATGCGATGCGGCGGCACGTGCTCGTCTCCAGCGACCTCGGGCAGCACGTGGCGTGGCTGCACGACCTGGCCGAGCTCGGATTCGACGAGATCTACCTCCACCACGTCGGTCAGGAGCAGAGCGAGTTCATCGAGGCATTCGGCGAGCAGGTCCTTCCCCGACTCGGCATATCGGAGGTCTCCCGATGAGGATCACCGACACCAGCGACCTGTGGTGGAAGACCGCCGTCGTCTACTGCCTGGACATCGAGACGTTCCTGGATTGGAACGGCGACGGCGTGGGCGACATGCAGGGTCTGGCGCACCGGATCGACTACCTGGCCGACCTGGGTGTCACCTGCCTGTGGTTGATGCCGTTCTACCCGACACCGGACCGCGACGACGGCTACGACATCACCGACTTCTACGGCGTCGACTCACGCCTCGGCAGCCACGGCGACCTGGTCGAGCTCATCCGAACGGCACGCGACCGCGGCATGCGGGTCATCGCCGACCTGGTCGTGAACCACACCTCCGACCGGCATCCATGGTTCCGCTCGGCCCGCGCGAGCAAGAACTCTCCGTACCGCGACTACTACGTCTGGCGCTCCGACCCGCCGCCGGACACCTCCGACCAGACCGTGTTCCCGGGCCAGGAGAAGGGCATCTGGGAGTACGACGAGCGCTCCGGCGAGTACTACCTGCACCGGTTCTACAAGCACCAGCCCGACCTCAACGTGGCCAACCCGGCGGTCCGCGACGAGATCGCCAAGACCATGGGGTTCTGGCTCGAACTCGGCCTGTCCGGATTCCGGGTCGATGCGGTGCCGTTCCTGCTCGAGACGACCGGAGCCACCGACCATGAGGTCGAGGAGTTTGCCGACCCGCACGAGTACCTGCGCGCGTTGCGGTCGTTCCTCGGCCGCCGGTCCGGTGACGCCATCCTGCTGGGCGAGGTCAACCTGCCCTACAAGGACCAGATGACGTACTTCGGCGGCAAGGACGGCGACGAGCTGACGATGCAGTTCGACTTCATCGGGATGCAGAGTCTCTACCTGTCCCTGGCCCGCGCCGACGCCAGGCCGCTGGCGAAGGCACTCGCGAAGCGGCCCGTGTGCGCTGACGACTGCCAGTGGGCGACCTTCGTGCGCAATCACGACGAACTGACGCTGGACAAGCTCAGCGACAGCGAGCGGCAGGAGGTCTTCGCCGCATTCGGGCCCGAGGAGCGCATGCAGGTGTTCGGGCGCGGTCTCATCCGCCGACTGCCTCCGATGCTCGACGGCGACCCCCGCCGCATCCGCATGGTCTACAGCCTGTTGTTCTCACTGCCGGGCACGCCGGTGCTCTTCTACGGTGAGGAGATCGGGCTCGGCGAGAACCTCGACGCAGGGGGGCGGATGGCGGTCCGAACCGCCATGCAGTGGACGTCGGAACGCAACGGCGGGTTCTCCACGGCGCCACCCTCCCGCCTGGTCGCGCCCCTTTCCGCGGACGGATTCGCGCCGGAGTACGTCAACGTCGACGACCAGCGGCGCGACCCGGACTCCCTGCTTGCCTTCATGTCCCTGCTGATCCGGCGTTATCGCGAGAGTCCAGAGCTGGGCTGGGCCGACATGACGGTCCTGGAGCAGCCGTGCACCGACGTCCTGGCCCACCGGTGCTCCTGGGGGGACGGCACGATGGTGGCGCTGCACAACCTGGGGCCGGAGCCGCGTACGGTGCCGATCCGACTCGACGACGGCGACGACTCGTGCCGCCTGATCGATCTCCTCCAGGTGGGCAGCACCGACGTAGACGGATCCGGTCGGGCGGAGCTCACCCTCGAGGCCTACGGCTACCGGTGGTTGCGCCTGACCAGGCCGCGGGACCGCCGCCTGCTCTGACCGTCACCGGCCCCGGCGTTCTCAGCGGCGGGACCAGCCCCGTTCGCCCTCGGTTCGCCCACCCCAGATGCCGTAGCGCTCGGGAGCCTCGTTGGCGGCCTCGCGACACTGTCTGGCGACGGCGCAGCCGGCGCAGATCTGCTTGGCGATCTCCTCGCGCCG
>DASRTE010000124.1:0-6339 GCA_035656095.1 Jiangellaceae bacterium | reverse complement strand
GGTGTAGGTGTGCTCGGGGCTCAACTCGGTCGAGCCCTGCCCGTCGCCGAAGTCCCACGCGATCGTCATCTCGTCGCCTTCGGGATGTTCGGCGATGCCGGTGAACTGCACGGTCAGCGGCTCCACACCGGAGGTCGGGGACCCGAAGGCCAGGACCTGGGGCGCGGTGAGCGGCTCGACGTCGATGCCGGTGTTGAAGACCTGCATCTCCTTGACGCCGACCCCGTAGTCGTCCCTCGGTGCGACGACGAGGCGCACCCGGTCGGTGGTCACGCGCGGGAACGCCAACTCGTTGAAGTTGGGGAGCGGGCGTGCCGAACTGCGGTGACCGAAGATGGTCACCCAGTCCGACCCGTCGTGGTACTGCAGCCGGTAGATCAGGGGTTCCCGGTAGGTGTCGCCGTCGGAGTTCTGCTGCGGGTCGTAGTCCTTGTCGCTGTAGAAGTAGAGCTTGATGTTGTCGATCTCCTGTGGCGACCCCAGATCGACCTCCAGCCAGTCCTCGCTGTTGGGCGAGCCTTCGGTCCCCCAGATCGTGTTCGGCGACACGTAGCCGGGGCGGCTGAAGTTGTTGCCGCCTGCCGTCGCGGGCAGGCCGCTGACCGTGAACCCGTCCACCGCGAACTCGGGCGCCGTCACACGCGATGCCGGGCTCGTCGTCGTGAACGAGGCCTGGACCGGCCGGCCCTCGGCCAGGTTCTCCGCAGCACCGGTTTCGCGGGTGATGTCACGGCCGGCCTTCTGCAGCATGTCGACCATGCGATCGTTGCGCCGCAGGCTGATGTCGTTCGCGGACAGCAGCGGCCCGATGACACCCTCGACGCTGCCGCCGCTCTGGACCCAGGCAGTGCAGACGCCTTGACTCCGGAACGAGGGGTTGTAGAACGTCTGCCAGCCTCCGCCCGTGCACTGGCTCCGGGTGGTCGGCGGCTCGTCGGTGACGCCGAAGACGACCTCGGCGCCGCTGTCGTCGAGCACCGATATCTCGGCGGTGTCACCGTCGAACGTGACGTGTGCCAGCTCGTCGAGGGTGAACAGCCGCTGCCCGTCGAGGTACGCGGAGAAGCCGTCCGGTACCGCGCCGCCGTAGTGGTCCACGCCCGGCCGGTCCCAGACCACGGTCAGGTCCTTGCCGTGGTAGCTGAGGTTGTTGACCGTGAAGTAGTCCCAGCCCACGTCGATCGGCCACAGCTCCAGCACGTTGTCCAGCCGGGGCCGGACGCCGGCGATGTCGTCGATGATCATGAAGTTGTAGGCGCCGAGGATGTTGTGATGGATCCCGGATCGGCCGAAGGTCTGCGTGGCCGGGTTCCAGTTGAAGAAGAACTCGTTGTTGTTGGGCAACTGGTTGTTGCCGCCGACGTACTGCACCCAGGTGAGCCACTCGAGCAGCGCCCGGTACATCCCCGGGGTGACGTACTCCGACGGGTAGTCGCGGATGGCTGCGGAGAAGGTCTGCGCCTGCAGGGTCGAGTTGATGTTCGAGAAGTTGTTCGATCCGCCCCGTCCGATCGTCGCCGCCTCGGCGTTGTCGGCCTGGTTGGCGGTGTAGAACGGCATGATCGGGAACTCGTCGGCGTCGGCGAAGTAGCGGAATGCCTCCCGGTACTTCACGTCATCCGTCGGCGCGACCCGCTCGATGAACGGCGCGAAGTTCTGCTGGTCCTTCCACGGGATGAGCTCGCCGTTGCTCACCAGCCGGTGCTTGAACACGTGGCCAGGGCGCTCGTCGCCTTCGGGCTCGACCGGCGCGTCGTCCCACAGGCTCAGGATCCCGTCCTGCATGGTGTCGGCGATCTCGGTCATCTCGGCTGCCTTGTCGTTCTCGCCGAGCAGTCCGTACGCCTCTGCGGCGGCCCGAGCGCCCGCATACCAGAACGCGGACTCCGCACGGTCCTGTCGGTTCGCCGGGTTGCCCGCGTTCGGATGTGCCCAGCGGAAGGAGATCGAGTCGGCGTCGTTGCCGGTCAGGAAGCCGTGGGGGTACTCGATGAGCAGGTCGCCGTTCGTGTCGTACTTGTCGATCTGGCCCTTGATGTCGCACTCGGCGTAGAAGGCGTAGTTGCGGACGAGAGCGTCGTCGCCGCCGTGGACCTTGTACGAGTTCCACCCTTCGCGCGCGATGTACTGCTCGTAGGTGTTGCCCCAGCTGTGCGAGCCCGGGTTGTCGGTGAACGCGGCGCACCTCGACATCTCGCCGGACGACAGCAGGTTCCCGTACGTGTAGATGGGGTCCCGGAAGTACTTCAGGTCCTGCATGTGCATCGGCTGGGTCAGCTGGATCGCGTTGTTGTACCCCAGCACCCCCTCCAGCGACACCGGGAACTGGTAGTCGTTGCCCGGGATGTTCGCGTCGACGTAGTTGAAGCGGTTGAGGAACGTCCGGTAGTAGGACATCTTCTTGACGTTCTCGTCCGGGACGTCGACATACGGGACGTTGTCGACCCACCAGCGGTTGTACTCGTCGAGGTGGGTGCTAAGCGCCTCCTCGGCGGTGTAGCCGCGGTAGCGCTCGTACTCCTGGTCGGACTCCGGGAGCTCCTCGGTGGTCGCACCGAACTGGAGCTTGAGGGTGATCGACGCGCCCGGCTCCAGCACGATGTTCCGGACCAGGTCATCGCCGTCGGCCTCGAACCCGTCGCCGCTGAACCGCGGCGTCACCGTGGTGACCTGATAGCGGGTCGTGACGGTACCGGTCCGCTCGGTCCCGTCGGCGGTCGTCTCGCTGGTCGGGGGAGAGGTCGCCGTGACGGTCCGGCTGGTCGTCGCGCTACCGGTGTTGGTCAACGTCAGCAGGGTCACGGCCACGTTGTTGTGCGTGATGAACTTCGTCTGCTCCGCGGTCAGCCCGGCGGCGTTGTGGACGCTGGTCCAGTGGCTCGGGTACTGCGCCCGGGCACCGGTGGACTCGCTGAAGGAGGCGCCGGAGACGCCGATGGTGTACAGGTTCTCGCTGGAGCCCGTCGGGCGCTCCCGGTAGGCCCACCCGCCGCCGAAACCGAGCGCTCCGGCGGAGTGGGTGTACATGAACAACGCGCGACCACGGGTGTAGAGATTGTTGCCTCCGCTGCCACCGGCGGGCCGCTGCAGGATGCGGTCGATCCAGTAGGAATCGCCGCCGGCGGCCACGTCCGCGTCGTAGATGTCCTCCAGCATGCTGGCGCCCGGGTCGAGGGCGACCGGCTCGTCGGGAACGGGGTCGCCGAGGCCGCTGTACGTGGGCGTGCCGGGGTCGACCTCGGGTGGTATGTGGTTCGTCGCCGACGCCTGGCCGGCCGTCGCCGGCAGCACCAGGCCGGTCGCCAGCAGGACGGCAAGCCCGCGTCGGACGGATCTGGGATGTGGTCTCATGTGAGGCCTCCGGTCTCTTGTTAGCGTTCACAATCACGAACCCCCCACGTGATGCCGGAATCGTGCGCTGCAGCCTCCCTTCGGCCGTCTCCGCTAAGGCAGCTCGGTGGTGGGCAGCCAGACGCGCATCGTGGCGGGGCCACGGTTCGCCCACGCGTGGTACGGCTGCATCGGAATCTCCGCGTCCCGGCGCGCGCCGGACGGTGCCGTGTCCACGTCCCGATAGGGCCAGCCGGCACCGACCGGTTCGACCAGCGAGCCGGTCACGACGACGCGTCCGCCGTCGTCGACCGGCCGCTTCCGTGGATCGACCCGCACGGCGTCGACGTCGACCTGGCCGGGCAGGTCCACCGATTCGACACAGAGCACGACCGGTCCGCGCTCGACCGCGATCATGCCGCGAACGGCGTCGATGCGCGGGTCGGCGGTCGTCCAGCGCGGTTCCACCGGCAGGTCGAGCCGGACGACGTCCCCGATTCGGAAGGCGCGGCGAACCTCCATCACGCTCGCATCGGCGATCCGCGGCGGACCGCCGCCCGGCACGGTCAGCCGCGCGCGGCCGTGAGCCCACGGCGGCACCCGGAGCGAGAGTGTCACCGGTTCGGGCGGCGCCTCTGTCACCTCGACCGTCACGGCCCCGTCATCCGGATACCCCGTGCGCATGCGCAGCCCGACGTCCCCCGGATGGAGAGTCGTCCTGATGTCCGCGTCGGCGTACTGGTGGAGCTGTATCCCGTCGCGGTCGGACGTCGCCACGTACGCCGCCAGGCTGGCCAGCAGCCGTGCGACGTTCATGGGGCAGCACGACACGTCGAACCACGGTGCCCGCAGACTGCTCGATGGCCGGGGGCTGACCGCGTCGGGATCCCACGGCGTGCCGCGGCGGCGCTGGTGCAGGGTGTTCACGTAGAAGAACGACCGTCCGTCGTCGGCGGGAGATGTTGCCACCACGTTGAACAGCGTCCGCTCGGCCAGGTCGGCGTACCGCGGATCGCCGGTGGCGAGCAGCAGCCGCCAGCTGAGCATGACCGACGCCACGGCCGCGCAGGTCTCGGAGTAGGCACGGTCCGGCGGCAGCGCGAAGTCCTCGCCGAACGACTCGCCCGAATGCCGCGCTCCCATGCCACCGGTCAGGTACGTGCGCCGCGCGACCGTGGCGTCCCACTGGCGGACGACGGCCTCGAGCAGCGCGTCGTCACCGGTCTCCACCGCGACGTCCACGGCGCCCGCCGCGAGGTAGAGCGCGCGGACCGCATGACCGCGCAGGATCGACGCCTCCCGGACCGGGATGTCGTCCTGGTAGTAGGCGCGCCCGAAGTCGATGTCCGCCAGCCGCCCGTGCCCGCGGCGGCTGACGAACCGAGCCGCCTGGTCGAGATACCGCTCCTGGCCGGTGAAACGGGCGAGCTCGACGAGGGCCGTCTCGATGCCGGGATGCCCGCAGATGCCGTCGTTTCCGCCCGGGCCGAAGGTTTCACACACGTGGTCGGCGGCCCTGGTCGCTATCTCCAGAAGCGGCCCGCCGCCGACCCGGGCCTGGGCCACTCCAGCGTGGATCAGGTGACCGTAACAGTAGAGCTCGTGCCCCCACTCCAGGTCGCCGTAGCGGGCCGGCTGGCCGGCCCGCCCGAATGCCGTGTTGAGGTAGCCGTCGCGATCCTGGGCGCGGCCGATGACGGCGACGAGATCGTCCACGGTGTGCACCGGCCGGCCGCTGCGGGCCGACTCCCAGGTGATCGCCTCGACGAGCTTGTAGACCTCCGAGTCCGAGAACTCGCGTCCGCGCCGGGCCCCGGGCAACCCACCGTCGGCGGCCAGCTGGAAGTTGGCCAGCCAGCCCACCCGATCCGCCCAGCTCAGGCAATGATCGAGGGTCGCCGACGCATTGATCTGCTGGCGATCGCCCCAGAACCCTCCGGTGATGCGGACCTCGTCGAGCCCGAGGGGTCGCAGTCGACCAGCGCGTGGCGCCACCGGCAGGCTCATCCCTTCAGCGCTCCCGACATGAATCCACGCACGTAGTGGCGCTGGAGGAACAGGAAGAGGATCAGGCAGGGGATCGCCATGACGACGACGCCGGCCTGGGTGGCACCGAAGTCGACCGCTCCCATGGTCTGCTGCCGCAGGGTCGCGACGGCGAGCGGGAGCGGGTAGCGCGAGCTGTCGTTGATCATGAACAGCGGCGCGATGAAGTCGTTCCAGGCGTAGAGGAACGCGAACAGCCCCACGGTGATCAGCCCGGGCCAGACCGATCGAATCAGGATGCGCCGCAGCACGCCGAACGTGCCGCAGCCGTCGACCAAGGCGGACTCCTCGAGCTCGCGCGGGACGGCCTCGAAGGAGATGCGCATCATGAACATGGCGAACGGCAACTGGTAGAGGGTCAGCACCAGAGCCAGCCCGACGAGGGAGTTCCGCAGCCCGAACTCGCCGAACAGGACCCACAGCGGCACCAGCAGGGTCGCGTACGGCACCATCAGGATCGCGATGATCAGCAGGAACAGCGCGTCCCGGCCGGGGAACCGGAACCGGCCGAAGGCGTAGCCGCCGAGGATCGACAGCGTCAGCGTGAACACGACGGTCAGCACCGAGACGAAGGTGCTGTTCCACAGGTACTGGGCCAGCCCGGCGTCGTAGTCCACCAGGGTGCGGTAGTTGCCGAGCCCGTACCCGACCTGCTGGGCGGTCGCGCCGTGCGGCGAGACCGAGGCCACCGCGGTCCAGACCAGCGGGACGAGGAACATGATCGCCAGCGCGCCCGCCACCACGTAGTACGAGGTGCGGCCGATCACGGACTGGTTCGTCATCGCTACTCTCCGACGTCGCGGCGCAGCAGCCGGAACTGGGTGACGTTGATCACCAGCAGCGCCACCAGGACGACGATGGACAACGCCGCGGCCGTGCCCAGATCGAACTTCCGGAACGCCTCCCGGTAGATCATCATCACGACGGTCGTCGTCGAGTTGTCCGGCCCGCCGTTGGTCAGGA
>DASRTE010000123.1:0-14572 GCA_035656095.1 Jiangellaceae bacterium | reverse complement strand
GGTCGATCTCGTTCTGGCTGATATCTCAGCGGCAGAGGCGCAAGTCTCGACAGAGTGCTCGGCGCTGGTGAGGTCGGCGGCGTGCATGCCTGAACTCGCACCTAGGTGTATGAGGGCCGGACGTTGGTGACGCCGGTGTTGAGCCGAGACGCTGGCGGGTTTCCGCCCGCGGCACTGTGGGGCCGATGGTAGTTGTAGTGGATGTTCCAGACCGCGATGGCGGCTGAGCGCTCGGCCTCGCAGAGGTAGTCGCGGGCGTAGAGGACTTCTTCGGCCAGGATCCGCTGGTAGCGCTCGGCCTTGCCGTTGTGGCGTGGGGTGAACGGTTTGGTCTTCTGGTGCCGGGTGCGGTTGCCGACGATCCGGGCGAAGTCCGTCGAGCGGTAGCAGGCGCCGTTGTCGGTGACCACCCGGTGGACGTGGGTGATCCCGTGGGCGGCGAACCAGGCCTTGGCCCGGGCCAGGAACCCGGCGGCGGTGGCGCCCCTCTCGTCGTCGAGCGGCTCGGTATAGGCCAGCCGGGAGTATCCGTCGACGATCGAGTGCAGGTACACGTAGCCGCCGCGTGCGCCGGCGGCCTTGGCCCGGCCGACGGCGCGGTGCTGGTCGGAGTCACGGCCATGGATGCGCCAGCCTCCGCCGTCGGGGATCCGGCCGACCTTCTTCACGTCCAGGTGCGCCATGTGGCCGGGCCAACGCGCGGTGATCTTGCCCGCGACCCGGTTGCTCTGCCCGTTGGGGTCCAGGAACCGCCGCCGACCCAGCCCGAGCCTGGTCAGGTGCCGTGACACGGTGCGGGCGTTGATTCGAAACCCCAGCTCGGCCAGCTCGTGGGCGATCCGGGTCGCCGACCACTTCCTCTCCCGCCGCCAGGCCTCGATCTGGGCGATCGCCCACGCCGGAGTCGCCCCTGGGCTGTGCCGCGGGGCCGAGGACCGGTCGTGCAGGCCGACCTCGCCATACCGGCGCCAGCGGTTGACCCACTTGCTCGCGCACGCCCGCGAGATCCCCATTTCGGCGGCGACATGGCTGATCGGACGGCGCCGGCAACGCTCCACCAGACGCAGCCGACCTTCAAACGACAACGGCGCATTACGGTGAGACACCAGGGCAGGTCCCTTCGTTTGCTCGACACGGATGGGTCGCTTGGCGCTACACATCCTTGCCGCGAAGGGCCTGCCCTCCCATCACCTCAGCCTGCTCGACCTGTCACCAACCTCCGGCCCCGCAACACCTAGGCCATGTTTCGTCATGCTCGCGGCCGTTGGGCCACTGGCCCGAGCGCGATCTCCGCGAGCTCTGGGGCGTGTCGTTGCAGGGGTCGTCAGGTCGTCGGCCACCACCTCGATATCGTCGCTGGTCTCACCCAGGTAGCGACCGAGCAGTCTCGGAGAAGCCGCCGCCGCGGCGGCTCCCTGGCACGAGGGTCGTCCCCATCAGGACTCGCAGGGGGAGGAAGCCTGCAATGAAGGACACGCAGAAGTCCGCGAAGAGCACCGCGGCGACCGACAAGAAGTTCGAGGGATTCACGGACGAGGAACGAGGCGCGATGAAGGAGCGCGCCCAAGAGCTGAAGGCGGCCGCGCACCGTAGCCCGCGCGGGAAGAAGGCGGACGAGGAAAGCGCCGTGCTCGCGAAGATCGCCGAGCTGCCGGAACCGGATCGGGCCATGGCCGAGCGGCTCCATGCCGTCATCAAAGCCAGCGCGCCAGCCCTCTCGCCGAGACTCTGGTACGGGATGCCCGCGTATGCCAAGGACGGCAAGGTCGTCTGCTTCTTCCAAAGCGCGCAGAAGTTCAAAACGAGATACGCGACGTTCGGCTTCAACGACACGGCGAACCTCGACGAAGGCGCCATGTGGCCGACCGCCTTCGCTCTGACGGAGTTGACCGCCGCCGACGAGGCAAGGATCGGCACGCTCGTGAAGAAAGCGGTGAGCTGAGGAACCAGCAAGCCACCGGACCCGCCCCAGGCCCGGACGACTGAGTTGGCGCACCGGGCGGCTCCGGAGTGGCTCCGGGGGTCTCGTCGGACACCGTTTGTCGGTGAGTTCCGACACCGCCCGGTTCGAATCGGGCTGACCGATGATGGTCTGTGTCGACACCACGTCTTGTGTCGTCGACCGATCAACTCGTGAGTTGCTTGGTGGCTTGGGCGAGGCGGTAAGAGTCGGTGCCGGTCTCGGATGGTGCCCGCGCATCACGTCGTATAGCCGCGTACAACTCCACACGAGACCGCTCCGCCGACATCGAGCACGCTTGGGCTGCGTTTGCGGCTACGGGCTGACCATCCGTTTTCTTACGGGGCGTTCTGATCTGTCGACTGGTCCATGACGTAGATGGTCGCGCCGCCCGGGTCCTGGTAGGTGGCCAGGAAGCCGCCGGGGATTTCCGAGGGCTCTTCGACCACGGCGAGCGTCTCCGGGCGAGCAGCATGGAAGGCCTCGACGCTGTCGACGACGAACAGCGGCCCGACCGGGGCGTCGGGGTCGTGGGCGTCGAGCATGAGCTGCACCTCGGTGCCTGGCAAGGACAGCGCGACGGTCGCGTCGCCTTCGCGCCATATCTCGGTGAAGCCGAGGTTGTCACGGTAGAGGGCGAGCGAGGCCTTCAGGTCGGAGGTGGGGACGAACAAGAACTCGAGCTTCATGGCGCATCCCTCGGTGTCGTAACTAGATTCGGGGAGAGCATAACGACATTATGGTGGGGTGCGCGAGTGGGTTCCGGTTTCGACCTCCCCGAGGGGCAGGCTCGTGCTCGTCGCGGTCAAGGAGTTCGGGGCCCGCCCTTTCGACGAGGTCACGGTCGCTGAGCTGGCGGCAGCGGCGGAGGTCACCACGGGCGCGCTCTACCACCACTTCGGCAGCAAGCTCGGGCTGTACAGCTTCGTGCGGGAGGACGTCGAACGGCGCCTCCTGGACCGGATGGAAGGCGCAGTGGCGGCCACGGGATCGGAGTCGGATCACTCGGCAGCCGTGACGTCCGCCTTGCTGGTCGGGCTGGACTTCGCCCTACGCGAGGACTTCCTCCGCATCCTGGGAGACCCGCCCGCGGGCACGGAACATGACCGGCTGGCCGAGATGCTCAGCCAGACCGCCGTCCCGCCGGCACCGCTTCTCGGCCGGGTGCTCGCGGCGGCCTGGCGTGCGGCACTGGCAGCTATCGCCGAAGGCGCGGAGCCGGAGCACGCCCGCGCTGCCATTGCCGCTCTCAGACTCCACCCGCCCGACGGCGAATGAAGGCCCCGTCGAAGCCGAACGGGCTGCGCAAGGTTCGGGCCACACCGGAGGCGATCCCGACCAGGGCCGCGGCACGCGTCCCCCGGACGTGGTGTGAGTTCCCCGGCGGTGGCTTCGTGACGTAGGCAACCATCGGCGGGATCTTCAATCCGACAAACGCTTACCCAGGTCATGGATCAGCGCCATGTGCGTGGTGGCCGGGCCCCTGCGAACGTCGGCCGCGATGCCCGAACGATGTGTTGACCTCCGTGGCCGCTGTTCGAGCCGTCGTCCACAGATCTGGTGTGACACTCGTGGCGTGTCAGAGCGGCGCATGAGAATGGAACGCATGTTCGAGGATGCGCTCGAGGTCCGGGACCGGTTGGCCGCACTGGTCGACCGGCTGGACCCGGAGGCGGTCAGCGGCTCCGCCGCTCGTGAGCTGTGGGCGGTGTTGGACGCATCCGAGCGGCTGTGCGCGGCCGGGAAGACCCTGCTGGCCCGCCGGGTGGCGCAGACCCACCGCCCGGAGACGGCCGGGGCCAAGACCGCCGCGGAACACCTCGCCCGCAAGGCCGGGACGTCCACCGGCGTGGCGACGGATGCGCTGGACACCTCGGCCCGACTGCCCAGGCAGCCGGCGGTGGAGCAGGCGTTGCGCCGCGGTGAGCTGTCCGCGGCGCAGGCGGCTGTGGTCAGCGCTGCGGCGGCCGCGGACCCGGCAGCCGAGGCCAGGCTGGTGGAGTTGGCGCCGCGGGTGTCGGTGCCGGAGCTCCGAGAGGAGTGCGCCCGCGTCAAAGCGGCCGCGGATCCGGACCCGGAGGCGACCAACCGGCGGCTGCATCACCGCCGGCGGTTGCGCCGCTGGGTGGACCCGGAGGGGTTTTGGACCCTGCACGCCAAGGGCACCCCGCAAGCCGGCGCCGCATTCGGCGCAGTGTTGGACGCGGTCACCGACCAGATCTTCCACCAGGCCCGCAGGGACGGCCGGCACGAGCCGGTGGAGGCCTACGCCTTCGACGCGCTGATGAGCCTCGCGGACCAGGCAGGCGACCAGGCCGCTGGTTCCGCCGCCAACCGGCAGAACAGCGCCGACGGCGACGGGCCCACTGGCTCTGCTGGTGGTCTGCCGGTCGCCGACGTCGACCTGGCCGCCGGCGGAGACCCGGTCACCCCACCAGCGGCGGCGTCGGCGGTACCGCCGGGCCGACCGTCGCGGACGAATCCGCGGTTTCTGGCGTTGCTGCGCGTCGACGTCGAGACGTTGCGCCGGGGCCGGGTCGCCGGGGACGAGCTCTGCGAGATCAAGGGTGTCGGGCCGGTGCCGGTGCCGGTAGCCGCAGGTCTGCTCGGCCAGTCGGTGCTGCAGCTGGTGATCACCCGCGGGGTCGACGTGCTGAACGTGACCCACCTGGGCCGTGGCCCCACTGCCGCCCAGAAGATCGCGCTCGCCTGGAGCAGTCCCGGCTGCATCGTGGAGGGCTGCTGGCGCACCCGGGTCGAGCACGACCACCGGCAACCATGGGCGGACACCCGGCACACCCGGCTGGACGAGCTCGACCCGCTGTGCGAGTTCCACCACGACTTGAAAACCCGGCACGGCTGGGCCCTCATCGTCGGGACCGGCAAACGACCCATGGTGCCACCCGACGACCCCAGACACCCCGAGCGTCAAGCTGATCCCGAGACCGCCAGCAGGCCACACGCGCGCGATACCGAAGCAGCAAGCGTGGCTGTGGATGGCGCCGGACCTGGCCCGCGGATGGCGAGATCCTCCCGCCGCTCCCGGCCGGAGCAACCAACCCTGCCCGACCCACCCGGCGACCCACCGCGAGCGGCATAGGCCATAGCGCAGTTGTGCCCGCTCGAGCGTAAGGGCGGCGACCTCTTCGTCCCGTGTCGGAGCCCGCCCGTCACAGGCACGCCGCACACCCAGCCGTCGTCGCCGTCGGTCGGCTGGTCACCGAGCGGTCGCCATGAGACCAGCGTCGGCGGCGTAACGGCCCAGCGTGTCCTCGACCGTCGGGACGTCGCCGAAGATCTCCGCCTGCGCCGATGTGTCCGCGACGTATTGACCGGTGTGGAAGTACTCGATCATGGCCCGCATGTCGCTGACACGTTCGCTGAACATGCCCACCGGTCGCGCCAGGAGATTCAGCAGCGGCCACGGCAGGCCGCGCACCGTGATGTCGCGGCCCAGGATGTCGGTGAACACCGTGGCGAGGTCCTGCGTCGACACCGGCCGGTCCATCCCGACGTCGATCCGCCGGCCGTCGGCGCCGGGCTGGTCGACGGCCATGGCGAGGTAGCGGGCGACGTCGTCGATGTGGACGTACGTCCAGCGGACGGACGCCGAGCCCATTGCCATGAGCCGTCCCGTCCGGAGGCCGCGCTTCCAGTAGTCCCACACGCCGATGAAGGCGCCCGGGCGCAACGAGACGAACGGCACCCCGCTGGCCTCGAGGTAGTCCTCGATCAGCTTCTTCTGCCAGAGGTGCGGCACATCCGGCGCCTTGTCACACGTCAGGATGCTCGTGAACACGAAGCGGCCGAGGCCGGCGTTGCGCGCGGCATCGACGAGGTTGCGGTTGCCGCGGGCGTCGACGGCGGCCAACGAGTCGCCCTTGCGCCGCCGGACGTAGCCGGCTGCTGTCGTCACCAGCGCATCCACACCGTCGAGGGCTGGCTCGAGCGAGGCCGGGTCGACCAGGTCACCGCGCACGATCTCGACATCCTGCTCGGAGAGCGGCATCGCGTCGCTACCCTCGCGTACGAGCGCACGCACGGATCTGCCTCGGCTCACCAATTCGCGGACAACGCGTCCGCCGAGCGCCCCCGTCGCGCCGACGACCAGAACTCTCGAAACGGGCCGTGGGTCAGCCATTGCGGCCGTCTTCGTCTCCGGGCCGTCCGCCGAGGCGGACCTGGACGGTCCGTTCGTCGGCACCGCGCAGGAGAGCCAGCTCGATCTCGCCGTCGGTGGCTGAATCGAGCGCCTGGTACAGGTCGTCCGCTCCGCTGACCGGCCGGCCGGCCGCCTGGACGATCAGGTCGCCCGGCGCGAGACCTGCCCGCGACGCCGGGCTGTCGTCCTCCACGTGTTGGACGAGAAGCCCGTCCGCATCCGGCAGACCGACGGCGCGCCGCAACCGTCTGGCGACGCGCGCGGGGGCGACCCCGACTCCGAGCCGAACCCGCCCGGTCGACTCTCCGCGGGCCAGCGTGTCCACGCGCGTCCGCATGCTCTCGTCCGCCGGAATTGCGAGGTAGAACCCGTCGCCGAGACGGTTCGTGTTCACCCCGAGCAGCTTCCCCTCGGCGCTGACGATCGGCCCACCAGACGAGCCTGGCAACAGCGGCGCATCGTGTTCGATGCTGCCGGTGATGCGGCGCCCCCTGGGCCCGCGGAAGCTGCGTTCGACGCCGGTGACAAATCCCAGGGTCACTCGAAGTCCCCGTCCTCCGGGGTTGGCGAGGGCGAAGACCGGCGTTCCGATTCCGGGACCACCGTCACCCTCCCACTCGATCGCCGGCGAGTCTGCCGTGTCCACCTCCACAACGGCCATGTCACCGTCGACGTCCAGCCCGCGGACGCGGCCGTCCGCCGTGCGTCCGTCGGCGAACGTCACACGGATCTGCTCGCCGCGCACGTTGTGCGCGTTGGTCAGCACCGTGCCCTGGCCGATCACGACGCCCGATCCGACGCCCCAGCGCTGCCCGATGCCGACGACCGCCACCCCGGCCTGTTCCGCCACGCGGGCAATCTCTTCCTGGATCCCGTCGAGCACTCCCATGGGTTCCTCCCACCAGTGAGTCACTTGCAAGTTACAACTCACTATCCGGGACCTCGAGCCGGCCACGATACGATCTATGCGATGAGCGAACAGGATCGTCGCGAACGCGCGGGCGCATCCTCGCCGCTCGCCGAGGCGCTGGGCCGCGTCGGGGACCGGTGGACCCTTCTCGTCGTGCATGCCTTGTTGGGTGGACCCCGCCGGTTCAACGACCTGCTCGAGGAGATTCCGGGGATCGCTCCGAACACGCTGTCCGATCGCCTCAAGCGGCTCGAGCGCGACAACATCCTGGTGTCGCGGCCGTACACCCAGCGCCCACCCCGCGCGGCGTACGAGTTGACCGCCGCAGGCATGGAACTGGCCGGAACCCTTCGCCTCCTCGCCGACTGGGGTGCGCGGCACACACTTCCGGCCGAGGCGCCCCGGCACCAGGCGTGCGGCACCGCCATCGAGGCACGGTGGTACTGCCCGACCTGTGACCGGCTCGTCGAGAACGAGCCCGAGCGGGAGATGCACTTCCTGTAGCGCCCGGCCGATCCTGTCGTGACACCGGGGTCGAAGCGGACGGACCCGGGCGACCCGCGTCATGCTCTTCAACTACAGCGTTCTCATGCCGACGACCGACATCCCGGCGGCCGTGGACACGTTCGCCAGGGACACCGTCGAGGCGGCCGCGATGCTGCGTCAGATGGGCGTCCAGAAGGTGGCGCTGGTCGGCGGCTCCGTCGGCGGTCTGAGCGCGTTACGCCGGGGTTGGACGCCGAGGCGAGGGCCGACGGGATCGTCTGCCTGTCGGGATCAGGCTCGACCGAGGTCACAGACTCGCTCGCTGGGCTGCGGGTACCAGTCCTGCTCGTGGCGGCCCGTGATGACTTCCCAGCCTTCGAGATTGACAGACGAGCTGTACGGCGCCGCCACGAGCGGCAAGAGCCGCAAGCTCGTCCTTGTCGACGGCGCGCTGGTGTGCCTGAGCAGCGACGACTTCGGTGCCCTTGCTGCCCGGTCGCCCTACGACGCCAGCTGGGCGTCGGCACGCGGCATCCCTCTTCCTCACCGGTGATTCATCATCACGACTGCTGATCGGCCGCCGGCATCGGTGGGACGGTGGAGCCGGTCCAGCGCTGGCCGGCCACCTCGAGCTCGCGTACCTTCAGCGAGCCGATCTCGATCTCCTCGGCGCGCAGTTTCCGGATCACCGCGTCGGCGATCGCGAGCCGGCCGATGGCGATCGCGCCGACCGCGGCGACGGCGAGCGCGAGAGGCCCCATTGCCGACGGCCCGAGGATGCGGGCGCCGACGGCTAGGGCGCCGGTGACGCTGGCCGTCGTGGCAGTGGCGCCGGTCGTCTGGCGGCGGATGCTGATGTTGCTGAGCATGGTGCCTCCCTGTGGCCGTTCATCGGGCATGGCAGGTAACCGTTGCGCGTCTTCGTACAGGTTCGCAAACCACCGGCACTGCGAACCCCGGCCTTCAGCCGCCGGGATTCGCTTGACCTACTGTCCGACTCCTCGACGCAACTGTCGGCAGCGTCGGTGAGGTCGAACTCCTCGAGCAGGTCGAGGCTGGCTGCCTGGCGCACCTGCGCATCCGGATTCTGATCACTGACGACGAGCGTCTGGTCCGCGCGGGGTTCCGCAGCATCCTCGAGGCGGTGCCCACATCGACGTGGTCGGTCGGGCCACCGACGGACTCGAGGCCGTCGAAGCCGCGACGACGCAAGGGTCATTTCCCACTCATTCCCAGAGGAATCTCAGGGACGGGCCGGGGTGGTTCCGGATGGGCAAAGGGGTGCCGTGGCGTGACGCTGGAGTAGTCAAGTTCCGACGAATCTCGAACGAGGAGATCTGATGACCGACATCCACGACGGCTTCCGGCGGCAGGGCCTGGTCCGGCCCCGCGACGGCCGCATACTGGGCGGCGTGTGCGCAGGGCTGGGCCGGCGCTTCGGCCTCGAGGCCGGAATGGCGCGGTTGCTGTTCGTGCTCGTCCTGCTCATCATCCCGGGCAGCCAGCTGCTGATCTATCCGGTCCTGTGGATCCTCATGCCGAACGAAGAGACCGACTCGACGCCGGACCTCACGACGCCTGTCCCCACCACGATCTAGGCGCTGTGTGCTCCGGGCACGGGGCACGCGCGCCCAGATCGTGGCCGGCCAGCTGGAGGGCTCGGTCAGGACGAGCACAGCCGAGCGCGAGGCAACCGAAGAACCACGGCGCTCGGCGCACGACTTGATGCGGCAGTCGTCGTTCAGTGCCTCACCTGCGGCCGAAGATCGTGGCTCAGGCCTGCTGGACCGTGTAGACGACGGTCTGCACGCGGATCATGCCGTCCTGGAAGATGAAGGTGTCGATGCCGTCCTCGACCTTGCGGCCGCCGCCGGTGGCTTTCCACTCCAGGTAGAGCACGTCGTCGGCGAAGACCGTGTCGAGCTCCCACTGCGCCTGGGGGACGTCGCCGAGCAGTTGAGTGAAGACCTCCCGGGCCCCGTCCTTGCCGCGGTAGACCTTCTTCTGCACGACGAGGATCGCGTCGTCGGTGTAGTCGGCGACGATGTCCTCGAGGTCCTCTGCGCCCAACGCCTGCCCGTGGTGTCCGAAGACCTCCTCCGGAGTGCGTGCGGTCATGGTCGTCCCCTTTCGCTCGGTCCCGATCCGCCGATTCTCCGCCGGCCCGTCGGCTCCGGGAAGGGTCCGATGGCCCTGGTGCGGACGCCTTGGTCGTGCTTGCCTACGGTGCTGACAAAGGACGACCGAGCGTCGTCCAGGTCCGGGCGGGAGGCGTGATGAAGGCGGTTCGGTTGCACCGGTACGAGGAGCGCCCCGTCGTCGAGGAGGTTGCGGAACCCGAGGCCAGTGGGCCGTACGACGTGGTCGTCAGGGTCGGAGGGGCGGGACTGTGCCGTACCGACCTGCACATCATCGAGGGTCAATGGGCAGCCAAGAGCAACGTCGCGCTGCCGTACACCATGGGCCACGAGAACGCCGGCTGGATCCACGCGGTCGGTCCCGCGGTGGAGCACGTGCAGTCCGGTGACGCCGTGATCCTCCACCCGCTGGCGACATGCGGCTTCTGCCGGGCCTGTCGGGCCGGCGACGACGTGCACTGCGAGGCGAGCGCGTTCCCCGGCATCGACTCAGACGGCGGCATGGCCGATCTCCTCCGGACCTCGGCGCGCTCGGTGGTCAAGCTCGCTCCCGGGATCGAGCCGGCCGCCGTCGCTGCGCTGGCCGACGCAGGCCTGACGGCATACCACGCGGTGAAGAAGGCGGTGCCGCTGCTGTACCCGGGGAGCACCTGCGTCGTGATGGGGGCCGGCGGCCTGGGCCACATCGGCATCCAGTGTCTGCGGGCGATGACCGCCACCCGCATCGTGGTGCTCGACCCCAACCAGGACGCCCTCACCCTCACCGGTGACTGGGGAGCGGACGAGACGGTCCTTGTCGACGGTACACATGTGGACCGGGTCCTCGAGCTGACCGACGGCAAGGGCGCCGAAGTGGTCCTGGACTTCGTCGGGGAGAGGGGCGCCGAGCGGGACAGCTGGGCGATGACGCAGCGGGCGGGCAGCGACTTCGTCATCGGGTACGGCGGCACGGTCGACATCCCGACCATCGACGTGATCTCGACCGAGCGCAACGTGGTGGGCAACCTGGTGGGCAGTTACAACGACCTCGTCGAGCTGATGGCGCTCAATGCCGCCGGCCGGGTCACCATGCTCACTCAGACCTATCCGCTGGACGCGGTCAACGACGCCATGGACGACCTCGACGCCGGGCGACTGCGCGGCCGCGGCATCCTGGTCCCCTCCGCGGCCGGGTCGTAGCGCTACGACTGCTGATCGGCTGCCGGCATTGCCGGGACGGTGGAGCCGGGCCAGCGCCGGCCAGTCACCTCCAGCTCGCGCACCTCAGGCGACGACGTCAGGGCGTAGCAGAGTCTTGATAGAGCGCCGTTCGTCCATCGCGCGGTAGGCATCGGCGGCCCGCTCCAGCGGAAGCTCGAGGTCGAAGACGCGCCCTGGACGAATCGTCCCGGCGAGTACGTCGGCCAGAAGCTCGCCGAGATATGCCCGGACGGGGGCGACGCCGCCGCCGACGGAAATGTTGTCGTCGAACATCTTCCGCAAGGGCAGTTCCGGCCCACCGTTCGGCACGCCGACGAAGCCCACCTTCCCGCCCGGGCGGGCCGTGCCAAGGGCCTGTTCCATGGAGGCCCTGGTACCCACGCACTCGAGCACGGCATCGGCACCAATACCGGAGAGCAGGTCGTGAACCGCAGCGATGCCGGCCTGGCCGCGCTCTGCCACGATGTCGGTGGCGCCGAACTCACGTGCGATCGCCTGCCGGTCGGCATGGCGCGACATGGCGACGATGCGCTCGGCCCCGAGGCGAGCAGCGGCCAGCACCGCGCACAGGCCGACCGCGCCGTCGCCGACGACGACGACTGTGCTGCCAACCCTGACCTCAGCCGAGACGGCTGCGTGGTGGCCGGTTCCCATCACGTCGGAAAGTGTGAGCAGGCTGTGTACGAGCGAGTCGTCAGGTGTCTCCGACGTCGCTACCAGGGTGCCGTCGGCCATGGGTACCCGCACCCACTCGCCTTGGCCTCCGTCGACCGGAAGACCATATTCATCCTTGCCGCCCCACCAGGCGCCATGCTGGCACGAGGTGTGCATCCCGTTACGGCAGTGGATGCACGTCCCGTCGCTGATCGCGAAAGGCGCGATGACGAAGTCCCCGCGGCGGATGGCTCGGACATCGGAGCCGACCTCTTCGACCATGCCGACGAACTCGTGCCCGATCCTCGTTGCCGACTTCGTCGCCGTGATGCCGCGGTACGGCCACAGATCCGAGCCGCAGACACAAGAGGCGACGACGCGAACCAGCACGTCGGTCGAGCGCCGGATCTCCGGGTCAGGCACGTCTTCCACGCGGATGTCCCGCGGTCCATAGATCAGCGTTGCCAGCAAGTCGCCTCCTGCTCGCCGCTGCTCCACCGTAGTCGGCGATGGAGCCCCATCTGGTGGTGGCGTGGTCACGCCAGGCTGCTGAGCGTGCGAAGAGCACGGTCGGCGTGGATGTCCATGTGTGTTTCGCTGTTGATCATGTCCAAGATCAGCCCGTCCGTGCCGATGACGAACGTGGTGCGCTTGACCGGTCGGATGAACGAGAGAAGTCCTGGGGAGACGCCGTACGCGCGGGCCACTGAGCCGTCTTCGTCGGATAGCAGCGGATAGTCGAAGTGGTGCTTGTCCGAGAACTGTTTCTGCTTGCTGACCGGGTCGACGCTGATGCCTATGCGCTGGGCGCCAACCTTCTCGAACTCGGTCCTCAGATCCCGGAAGTGGCAGGCTTCCGCGGTGCATCCGCTGGTCATCGCGCGCGGGTAGAAGAACAGCACGACCGGCCCTGCGCGGAGCAAGTCGCTGAGCCGACGCGGTTGCCCGGTTTCATCCGATAGCTCGAAGTCAGGAGCACGGTCGCCAGGCTGCATGGTTTCACCTCTCCTCATTCCTACTTTGCGGCGCAACTCGACGGGTCGGTGAGCGGGAAGGCGAGCGAGCCGGCGCGGACCCACCACTCCATCACGTCGTAGGCGAGCCGCCCCGCCACGACGGATGGGTCGCCGTCCGACAGCCGGGCAGCCTCGGCGGCGTCGCAGGCGAAGATCGACATCCCGCGATACGACGGGTCGCTCTGCTCGTCGAACGGCCCGTTCACGACCACCACGCCCTGTCGCCTCAGCTCGGCGCGGTAGGCGAGGTGGCGTGCCTGGAGCGCGTCGAGCTGCTCGTCCGACATCTCCGGCGCATCGGCCGGCCGCCGCAGGACTACGACCGTGTAGACATCGAACGCGTCGGGGATGTTGGGATCGCGTGGCATCGGACCGCTCCTAGGCTGCGCCGCGCAACTCGGCCTCGACGTCACCATCGGCCGCACCGACCGCTCACCGGAGGCGCCGTCGGTGACCTCGATGTCGCCGGCCACGAGCTAGAGCGGCGAGACGGTGACGATGGTCGGCATACCGAGCAGCTTGTGCGAGACCATCTCGGCCTCGGCCGAGTCGTCGCGGAGCGAGGCGAAGAAGAAGGTCAACAGACGCATGTTGCCCGCAACGATAGCGTGCGGCCTGGGTTGCGCTCGACGGCTCCCGGTGATGGCTGATGCCCACGAGGCGCTCCGACGCCCACCGTCGTGCGGACTCGCCCGCTTATGCCGCCGTCCGCGCGTCTGCCGTTGCACAGTGCGTTAGTGGCGATCTCCGGACAGATCCTGTCCGGATCCGTGATTAGCATCCTGGACATGACCGAGATCCAGTTATTGCGTCCCGAAGGACTCGTCGCGAGCCCGGCCTTCAGCCACGTCGCTGTCGTCCCTCCTGGCGCCACGACGGTGTACGTCGGCGGCCAGAACGCCGTCGATCAAAACGGCGAGCTTGTCGGCGGCACGGACGTGGCCGCGCAGACCCGGCAGGTGATGGCCAACCTCGTGACTGCTCTGCAGGCGGCCGGCGCGGGGATCGAGCATCTGGTGAGCGTACTGGTGATGCTGGTGCAGGGCGTTGACGTGCAGGCGGCTTACGCCGCCGCAGCGGCCACGCTTGGCTCCGCGAAGGCCCCTCCGCTGGTCAGCGCGGCGATCGTGTCCGGACTCGGTGTTCCCGGTGCGATGGTGGAGGTGTCCGCAATCGCGGCGACGCCAGATCGAGCTCCTACAGACTGACGGCCGCACGCTCAGTGAGTCAGTCAGTCATCGCGCTCGTCCGTAGCAACAGGCAGCTCCCGTGTAGGACAGCTACGCGGCCATCCGCTACTGCCGCGCTGCGTGCCCTTGCCTCATGAGACCGAAGCCCAGTCGGCCGGTTCGGAACGGCCAGCACGTGAACACCTCGTCCGAGTAGCCAGCGGTGCGATCCTCAGCCAGAACGAGCGGGTCCCGCTAGTCAGCAGGGAGCGTAAGCGGCCCCGCCGGGTGAGTTGGCTTCTCAGGTTCGTCTCAGCTGGAGCGGGCACACTGAGCACCAATGCGGATCAGCAACAGCCCCGCGGCGTAATCCGCATGGCGGTTTGGCGGCACGTTGGAGATCCGATGGCGCCGCTTCCCCCTGCTAAGTGGCGCCATCGCGCGCGCGACACGGTCCTATCGAGAGAGAACGGATGAGTAACCAGACCCCGGCCACGGAACAGTCCGCGGCGTTCGAGGAGGCCATCGCCTACCTCGACTCGCTGCCACCAGGTGAGCTCGAGCGGCGTATCGCCGAGCAGGACACGCCGGAGAACAACGCGGCCGAGCGACGGGCGTGATGAGCTCGGAGAGCTTCGGCCAGATTCCGTCCGGCTGGGTACCCGGACCCAAACGGTGCGGACATCATCGAGAACGACCTGCCCGGCGGCCGCCCGCAAATCGCACTGGGGGAAGGCCACGACTTCACCATCGCCCGCTGTGGATCGTGGACGCTGGTGAGCTGACACCCGCCAACCGCCGGCGGACCGCGTAGTTGTCGTGCCGAACGGCTCTACGGGGTGTGCGGCGGCTCGTACATGCCCTCACCAGTCAGGGC
>DASRTE010000122.1:0-2116 GCA_035656095.1 Jiangellaceae bacterium | reverse complement strand
CGGATGGCGTTCTGCAGGTGGTGGACCAGGGGGGTGTTGATCGCGTCGTAGAGGTTCTCGATCTGGAGCAGCTCCTCCACCTTGGCGATCCCGGCCTCGTTGATGGCCACGGTGTGCTTGCCCTCGTCGACCTCGTAGTGGACGTCGCGCTGGAGCCTCGGCGCCAGGCGGGCGAACTGCTGGTACCAGCGGTGGCCCTGCTCGGTGGCCCCGGAGATGATCAGGGGCGTGCGGGCCTCGTCGACCAGGATCGAGTCGACCTCATCCACGATGGCGAAGGCGTGGCCGCGCTGGACCAGGTCCTCGGTGAACACGGCCATGTTGTCGCGGAGGTAGTCGAAGCCGAACTCGTTGTTGGTGCCGTGGGTGATGTCGGCGTCATAGGCCGGCCGGCGCTCGTGCGGCTGCATGGTGGCCAGGATGACCCCGACGTTCAGGCCGAGGAAGCGGTGGATGACACCCATCCACTCGGCGTCGCGTTTGGCCAGGTAGTCGTTGACGGTGACGATGTGGACGCCCTCGCCGGTGAGGGCGTTGAGGTAGGCGGGCAGGGTCGAGGTCAGCGTCTTGCCCTCACCGGTCCGCATCTCGGCGATGTGGCCACCGTGCAGGGCCACCCCGCCGACCAGCTGGACGTCGAAGTGACGCTTGCCGAGGGTGCGGACGCTGGCCTCGCGGACCGCCGCGAACGCCTCGGGCAGCAGGTCGTCGAGGGACTCGCCGTCGGCCAGACGCTTGCGGAAGATGTCGGTGAGCTGGCGCAGCTCGGCGTCGGAGCGCGCCTGCATCGCCGGCTCGAATGCGTTGATCTCGGGCACCATCGCCTGACAGCGACGGAGCTCCTTGCCCTCGCCGAAGCTCAGGACCTTGGACAGCACCACGGGTCGGAATCCTCCTCAGACCGGTGGGCTGACCATCACCCACCGGAGTTCAGTTCGAAGCCAAGCTCCCATTCTAGTGACCCCGGGCCGGGTCGGGGTCCCAGCCGTAGCGATCGGGGACGAGCACGAAGGCGGCCGCCCCGAGCAGACCGGCGGCGTCGCCCAGCTGACCGGGGACGACCCGGCAGGCGGCGGCGAACGGGAGGCCCGCATGGGTGGCGAACGCCCGCTGGAGCGGCTCCCAGAAGGACGGGCCGGACCGGGAGAACCCGCCGACGATGGCCGCCACCTCGAGATCGAGCAGGTTGGCGCACGAGGCGATGGCCGTCCCCACCGCCCGCCCGGCCCTGGCCACGTTGCGGAGGGCGATCTCGTCGCCGCTCGCCGCCGCCGCGGCCAGGGTGACCCCGTCGGCGAGTACCCCGGGCTTGGGCCGCCAGCCGTCGTCGAGGGCGTGGCGCACGGCGTTGGGCCCTGACGCGATCGCCTCCAGGCAGCCGCGCCCGCCGCAGGCGCAGACCGGGCCGTCGGGCTCGACGACGACGTGGCCGATATGGCCGGCGTTGCCGCTGAAGCCATGGTAGAGGCGGCCGTCGAGGATCAGGCCGCCGCCGACCCCGGTGGAGACGGTGACGCCGAGCAGGTTGGAGGTGCCGGTTCCCGCGCCCTTCCAGTGCTCGCCGACGGTGAGCCCGACCGCGTCGTTGTGGATCAGCACGCGGTCGCTGGCGAACTCCTCAGCCAGGCGCTTGCGGAGGGGGAAGCCCCGCCAGGCGGGCATGTTGAGCGGTGACACCTCACCCGAGGGCCACACCATGGGACCGGCGGCGGCCACGCCGACGCCGTCGAGGTCGTCGGGGATGACGTCCGCCCCCCGGAGGGCCGCGACCGCGCAGGCCAGCAGCGCCTCGTACAGCAGTTCGGCGTCGGTGCCGGTCGGTGAGGGCACCCGGGCACGACCCAGGATGCGGCCGGTGTCGTCGACCACCGCGGCGGCCAGTTTGGTCCCGCCGACGTCAAGTGCCAGAACGGTGGCCATCCGCGGCCGCTACTTGATCTCCAGCAGCTTTTCGCGGACCGCGTACACCACCGCTTCCATCCTCGAGTGCAGGTGCAGCTTCTCGAGGATGTTGCGGATGTGGTTCTTGACGGTGTTCTCGGAGATGTAGAGCTCTTTGGCGATGTCGCGGTTGTTGTGGCCCTTGGCGACGAGCTTGAGGACCTCCATCTCGCGC
>DASRTE010000121.1:0-74007 GCA_035656095.1 Jiangellaceae bacterium | reverse complement strand
TCCAACCCGGCCAGGCCCGCGGCGTCAGCAGCCGGCGGTGTGCCGCCATTGCCGCCGGAGTCGCCTGGACCCTGGTCGTCGCCGCCGAGGCTCGATTCGAACATGCGTACGAGTCTAGGCGACGTCACTGACACTGATGAGTCCTCGTCCACAACCACGAGCGCATCAATTCACGGGTCAGGTCTGGTACGGATTCCGTGGAGATCTTCGAGCAGCTGTGGACGGCGGCGGCGAGTGCAAGGACGCCTCCAGCCGAGGACGCGCCTGCCGCCTTGCCGTGCGATCAGCGCGCCGCGCGATCGGAACACTCACCCATGCGGGCAAAGGACGAGGATGTCGCCGCCGGCGCGTTCGCCTAGCCAGTGCTGCCTGTCGGCCGTGTCGGCGCGTTGCTCTCCAGATACCGCTTGAGGCCGGTCCAGATCTCCTTCTCCTGACGTCGTCCCATCCGGCCGAAGACCGGGGTCAGGAGCTTGAGCATTCCCTTCGGCTTCAGATCCCATGACCAGGTCATGCGAGTACCTGCCGGATCACGCCGGAAGGTCAACGCCCCACGGATCTCCACCGTCGACATGGTCGTGGTGTTACCCAGGCGGGTGGGCCTGGTGTAGTCGGTCAGCTCGATGACCATGTCGAGGGGTCGTCCTCTCGACTCGATGGTGGCCGCCCAGCGGGTCCCCTTGTCGACCGGTCCGGGCGTGACCTTCTCGGCTCGAATCATGCGGGGGTTGTACAGCGGTTCGTTGCGTTCGTCGGCAACGAAGTCGAAGACGTCCTCGACCGGCCGACCGATCACGATGCCCCCCTCGATCCTCACCATGACCATCCTCCTGTCGCGACGTGGACGCGGCGCACCACGTCACCACCGAGTGAAGATCCACTCGCGGGCCGACGACCAGATCCGATGGTCCCGGGCAGCCGGGACATGCGTCACCAGACGTCGCCGTCGCGCCAGTCGCAGGTGATCTCGCCCATCACGTCGAGAGAGACCGTCACCGGCAGGACGTAGATGCCACCGTCGTCCTCCTCGGTTCGCCGGAGGCCGGTCGGCGTGAGCGCCGAAGACGGACCCTGCCACAGCTTCCAGCCGCGAGCGGCATAGAAGCGTGCGCCCTCGTCGGTCGCGCCGAGCGCACCCAGGTCGTACGCGCTGCGCACCACGCGCTCCAGCGCGTCCATCATGGCCCCGCCGTGACCGTGTCCGCGCCGGTCCGCGCGGACCCCGACGCCTTCCACGTAGCCCGTACGCCACGCCCGTCCGCCGTGCACCAGCCGCCGCTGGATCACCGACGCGTGCCCGACCAGTTCGGCACCGTCCCATGCCAGGGCATGGACCCCGCCCAGGGAGTGCTCCCAGTCCTGCTCGGTCATGTCGTCGAAGACGTCGTAGAGCAACGCTCGCGCCGCTTCGAGCGTGGCGGCGTCCAGGTCGCTCGTATGGGCTGT
Source organism: Jiangellaceae bacterium (assembly GCA_035656095.1). Classification (GTDB taxonomy): domain Bacteria; phylum Actinomycetota; class Actinomycetes; order Jiangellales; family Jiangellaceae; genus DASRTE01. The sequence goes on along the minus strand of DASRTE010000121.1, from coordinate 72,561 downwards.
GCGGACGTCGGTCATGCCCGCCATCCTCGCAGCGCGGTCGCGTCGATCTGCGGGCTGTATCCGGCAGCCAGCACGGCCACCGACGACGGCGGCGTGATCAGCTCGACCTGTCCGCGCGCCGGACGCTGACGGGCACCGGCGTACCCCCGCGTCGTCCACGGAACCACCACGTCCCGGAACACGACGGCGGGTCCACCGTCCGCCAGCACGAACGCACCGTCGGGCAGATCCGACCACCGCGCCGGATGCAGTCGGCGGCGATGGGTGCCACGCACGATCCGCTCACCGTGCAACCGGCGGTCCATCTGCCGCGCCAGCGGCACCGACCCGCCCAGCGATGCCACCCACGTCTGCCGGTAGGCGTCGTATGCGTCCCGCCGGCACAGCGCGCAGGGCCGGTGACCGGCGGCCAACGCCACCGCCTCGTCATGGAAGAACAGGACGGTGAAGTGGCCGGGCGCCCACTGCGGCAACCGCCAGTCCCTGTACTGCAATCGACAGGTGATCCACAGGTCGCTGCGATGAAAGCGCACCACGTCGGTGCCCTCGTGCAGGATCCCGCGGTTACCCAGCCACGCGCCCCGCAACTCGATGGCGACGATGTCGCCCATGGGCGTGACCCGGTTCCGGTGCGGACGCCCCACGCGTCACCCTCCTCCGGGACGTAGACTGCCTGCCTTGGCAGCCCGGCCGGAAGGGGTTCGGCCGTGGACACGGCGACGCAGCGACAGGCACCGGTGATCCTCGGGCTCGACGACGAAGCCGGCAGCCTCCGCATACTGGAGCGCGAGCTCTCGAAGCGCTACGGACAAGATTACGACGTGCTGTGCGAGGGATCGCCCTCCGCGGCCGTAGGAACTCTCACCCGCCTCCGGGACCAGGATCGAACGGTGGCACTCGTGCTGGCGGCGCAGCGGATGGCCGAGGTGGACGGCGTCGAGTTCCTCACCCAGGTTCACGACCTTCACCCCACCGCGAAGCGGGCACTGCTGATCCAGTGGGGAGACCGGGACACCGCCGAGCCGATCCTGCGGGCGATGTCGCTCGGTGCCTTCGACTACTACGTCCCCAAGCCGACCACCTCGCCGGACGAGCAGTTCCACTTCCTGGTCGGCCAGTTCCTCTACGACTGGGCACGGGCTCAAGGGGCAGGCTTCAAGCCGGTCCGGATTGTCGGTGAGCACTCGACCACGCGCATGCACGAGCTTCGCGATCTGCTGTCCCGGACCGGGGCCTTGTACGAGCTGCACGAGCCGAGCAGCCCCGACGGGCGGGAGCTGCTGGCGCAGGCGGGGATGTCGGAGGAGGACCTGCCGGCCGTGTTCGTGATCGGTGCCAGGCCGCTCGCCAACCCGTCGAATGCCGACATCGCCAACGCCTTCGGGGTCAACACCTCGATGCTCTCGCACACATTCGACGTCGTCATCGTCGGCGCGGGCCCGGCCGGCCTGGGCGCCGCCGTGTATGCGGCATCGGAGGGCCTGGACGCCCTGGTGGTGGATCGGGAGGTCTTCGGCGGTCAGGCCGGCAGCAGCTCGTTGATCCGAAACTTCCTCGGGTTCCCGGCCGGGATCAGCGGTGCTGCGCTGGCCACCAGAGCATACGAACAGGCGTGGTTGTTCGGGGCCAAGTTCCACTTGATGCACGGGGTGACCGCCCTACGGGCCGGCACCCGGGAACACACGACGGTCCTCACCGACGGAACCGAGCTGAAGTCCAGGGCCGTCGTGGTCGCCACCGGGGTGACCTACCGGAGGTTGGGCATCCCGAGCCTCGAGGCCTTCCGGGGACTCGGGGTCTTCTACGGCGCCGCGGTCTCCGAGGCCCAGGCAGTCGAAGGCGAGCACGTGATCGTTGCCGGAGGAGGTAACTCCGCCGGCCAGGCCGCCCTGCACCTGGCGGACTACGCCGCGCAGGTGACGATCCTGGTGCGAGGCACCACGCTGGCCACGGGAATGTCCGACTACCTGATCAAGGAGATCGACGCCGCGGCGAACATCCAGGTCCGGTTCGAGACAGAGCTCGTCGGTGGCGAGGGCCAGGGCCGGCTCGAGACCCTCGTCGTCCGCGACCGGTCCACCGGTGACCAGCGTCGCATCGCCGCCACCGCACTCTTCGTCCTCATCGGTGCCGAGCCCCGTACCGACTGGCTGCCGCCCGGCGTCGAGCGCGATGACTGGGGATACATCCTCACCGGACCGGATCTCCTGCGCGACGGCCAACCGCCCGCGTCGTGGCCGCTGAGGCGTGCGCCGATGCTGCTGGAGACGAGCATCCCCGGCGTCTTCGCGGCCGGGGACGTCCACGCGCGATCCGTGAAACGCGTGGCCTCCGCCGTCGGTGCGGGCGCCATCGCCATCCAGTTGCTGCACGATTATCTCGCCATGGCGTGAGCGGACATGCACGCATCGGCACGAAGGAGGCGACATGGCGGTCCACGAGATCCGGGTCGACTGGAGCAAGACGCTGCTGGACGAGCCCGACACCGGCCACAACCGATGGCATCCCGACATCCCGCCCGTCGTGCGCTGCGAGCCGGGCGACGAGGTGGTGTTGGAGACCCGGGACGCCTTCGACGGACAGATGGGCCCGCAAGCCACGCTCGAGACCGTCGCCGCACCGAACCTCGACGTGGTACACCCGCTCACCGGACCGATCCATGTCGAGGGAGCGGAGCCGGGAGACCTGCTCGAGGTGGAGATCGTCGACGTCGAGCCGGACCGATACGGCTACACGGTGCAGGTGCCCGGTTTCGGCTTCCTCCGCGACGCGTTCCCGGAGCCGTTCAAGGTCAGCTGGGACATAGCCGACGGCTGGGCGACCTCGGCCGACCTGCCCGGCGTCCGGATCCCGGGCTCGCCGTTCATGGGCACGATCGGCCTCACTCCGGGGCACGATCTGCTCGCCGCGACGACACGGCGTGAGCAGGCGCTGCTCGATCGCGGCGGATTCGTGCTGCCGCCGTCGACCGCGTCATCCGTTCCCGACGATCCACGCATCGCTGCGGAGGCGCTGCGGACCATCCCGCCCCGCGAGCAGGCCGGCAACGTCGACATCAAGCAGCTCGGCAAGGGAGCGCGGTTGTTCATCGCCGTGGACACCCCCGGTGGGTTGTTCTCGGCGGGCGACGCCCACTTCGCGCAGGGGGACAGCGAGACCTGTGGCACGGCGATCGAGATGCGGGCGACGCTGCGCGTGCGCTTCGCACTGCACAAGGGTGAAGCCGCTGACAAGGGCATCCGCGACCTGCGGTTCACCCGCGAGGACTACTACCTGCCCGCCGAGTACGCTGCGCCGCGCCGGTTCTTCGCCACCACGGGTATCTCGGTGACCAAGGACGGTGAGAATCACGCCGAGGATGCGACGCTCGCCGCACGTAACGCGCTGCTCAACATGATCGACCACCTCGTCGAGCGTGGATGGACGCGCCAGCAGAGCTACGTCATCTGCAGTGTCGCGGTCGACCTCAAGATCAGCCAGCTCGTCGACGTCCCGAACATGCTGGTGTCGGCGTTCCTCCCGGAGGACATCTTCGTCGGCTAGCCAGGAGTCTCGCCCGGTGGACGCTCGGCCGGCGCCTGGGCAAGGGCGGCGGCGACCGCCTCGACGACATCGTCCATGGCCTGGCCGGTCAAGGGCTCGCCGTCGGTGTCCACGAGGTAGAAGACGTCGACTGCCTCGGCGCCGAGCGTGTCGACGACGGCGGAACGGACGACGGCACCTCTCGCGCCGATCGCCGTCGCCAGTCGGAACAGGAATCCGGGCGCATCATGGGCCCGCACCTCGAGCACGGACGCGTCCGACGACGCTCCGTGCACCACCGTGACCAGGGGTTCTGCGCGGCCTGCCGCCCGCAGGCTGCGCTCGGACGCCCTGCGGGCCAGCGTGCCGGCCAGATCGAGCCGGCCGGTCAACGCCCGGTCCAGGTCCGCTCGGAGCGACGCCTCGGCCGGCGTTCCGCGGAAGCTCGTGCCGGCACGCCAGACCTGGACGAGGCTGCCACCGACGGACTGGACCGTGGCGGCCCGCACATCCAGCCCGTGCAGGGCGAGCACCCCGGCCGCTGTCGCCAGCGCGTCGGTGCGCGATGGGAGCACGACCGTCACCCGGCAGGATGCGGCCGCCTCGGCCGGCTCCGTGCGCACGGCGAGCGAGCCCGCAGCGGCCAGCCGCTCCTGCCACGGCTCCAACGCCGGCGGCCGTGGCGAGGAGACCCCACCCAGCGCCGCTCGGGTGCGGACGACGAGGTCGCCCACCAGGCGCGCCCGGAACGGCGACCAGGCGAGGGCACCTGCAGCCGTCGCGTCAGCCTCCGTCAGCGCCGCCAGCAGGTCGAGCATCTCGACCGAGCCGAGAGCCGCGACGACCGCGCCGACGGTGGAGGGATCGTCGAGGTCGCGTCGGGTTGCCATCTCGGGCAGCAGCAGGTGGTGACGGACGAGCAGTCCGAGCAGCGTGGCGTCCTCCGACGGCATCCCCATCCGGTCCGCGATCGATGCGGCGATCGACTCCCCCGCGACGCTGTGGTCGCCGGCTGACCCCTTGCCGAGGTCGTGGAACAGTGCGGCCAACAGCAGGAGGTCGGGCCGGGCCACCGTGCGGGTCAGGCCGGCGGCGACGACCGCCGTCTCGACCAGGTGACGGTCGACCGTGTGCCGGTGCACGGGCGTGCGCTGCGGCCGGAACCGGACCACGCCCCACTCCGGGAACCACCGCGTGATCAGGCCCGCCGCATCGAGTGCGTCCCAGATGTGAACGGTGGGGCGACCGGCGCCCAGCAGCGTCACGAGCGCGTCGCGAGCAGCATCCGGCCACGGCGACGGCAGCGGCGGGCACTGTGCGGCCAGCTTCTCGAGCGCCGCGGGCGAGAGGGCGATGCCCGCCTGCGCGGCGGCCGCGGCGGCGCGCAGCGGCAGCACCGGGTCGAGGTCCGCGCGGACGTCCCTGGCCAGGACGACCTCGCCGTCGTGGTCGACGATGCCGTCGGCGAGCGGCCGTCGCACCACCCCGTGGCGGCGTGGCGGGCGATCGGACCGGCCTCGTAGCGTCCGGTCGACCTGCCGCCAGGTGACGTCGGCCGCATACGCGATGGTCCGGCCCGCCTCGGAGACCCGGCGCATGAGGGCGTCCGCGTCGAACAGGCCCAGGCACGCCGCCACGGCGTCCTGGTCTTCGAAGACCAGCCGGTCGCGGCGGCGACCCGTGACCCGGTGCAAGGCGTCGCGCACGACCAGCAGCCATTCGTGCGCCTCGGCTACAGCGGTCGTGTGCGGTCGGTCGGCGACCCATGAGGCCGCGACGGCGCGTAGGGCGCTGGTCTCCCGCAGGCCTCCGTACGCCTCCTTCAGGTCCGGTTCCAACAGATGGGCGAGCTCGCCCACGCGGGTCACCCGCTCGCGAGACGTCCGCGCCAGCTCGGGCAGCCGAACCCCCGCCCGCCGCCTCCAGTCCGCCAGCAGGGCGGAGCGCAGCGCCTCGGTGACCTCAGGGTCGCCCGCCACGTGCCGGGCGTCGACCAGGCCCAACATCGCCGGCAGGTCTGCCGCCGCCACCGCGCGCGTGTCGTCCAGGGTCCGGACGGCGTGGTCGAGCGCGATGCCCGCGTTCCACACCGGGTAGAAGACGCCATGTGCCACCGCCTGCACGTCGCCGGAGTCGCCGTGCAGCAGCAGCACGTCGAGGTCGCTGCCCGGAAGGACCTCGCGCCGGCCGTATCCCCCGACCGCGACCACGGCCATTCCTGCACTGGACCCGGGCGGAAGCGCTGCGAGCAGCCCCGCCAACCACGCGTCGGCGAGATCGGTCAGAGCCGTTCGCCGTTGCGCAGCCGTCAGCGTGTCGTCGTCGACCACGGCCGCTCGCACCGCCAGGAAGCGGTGGTCCGCACCCATGGCCGCGCCGGCGGTGCTCCCTCGGAGAGGGTGCGCCGCCGGCGCGAACGTCGCGGGATCGGACACGTCGCAGGAGCTACAAGGCCTCGACCCCAGTCTCCCCCGTTCGGACCCGCACGACGGCGTCGACCGGCGTGACCCACACCTTGCCGTCGCCGATCTTGCCGGTCTGTGCCGACTTCGCGATCACGTCGACGACGTCGTCGGCGTCGCTGTCGTCGACCAGGATCTCCAGGCGCAGCTTGGGGACCAGGTCGACGGTGTACTCCGCGCCCCGGTAGACCTCGGTGTGGCCCTTCTGCCGGCCGTAGCCGCTGGACTCGCTGACCGTCATACCGTGGACGCCGAAGGTCTCGAGGGCCGACCGGACGTCGTCGAGCCTGAACGGCTTGATGACCGCCGTGACGAGTTTCATGCGTTCACACCTTCCTCCGACGTCGCCGTGCGCACATGCGCCGCCTCGGTGTCCGAAGCGCGGCGGCTGACCGGTGTGCCGCCGCCGACACCGAGCAGTTCGTAGGCCGTCTCCGCGTGGATCGTCTGGTCGAGTCCCTCGGCCTCGGCGTCGCGGGAGGCGCGGAAGCCGACGGTACGGTGCACGATCGTGCCGAGGACGTACGTGACGACGAACGAGTACACCATCACCGCTCCGGCCGCGACGGCCTGACGGCCGAGTTGGTCGACGCCGCCGCCGTAGAACAGGCCTTCCGCTCCGCCGGTGAAGGCAGCGGTCGCGAGCAGCCCGATGAGCAGCGTGCCGACCAGGCCGCCCACGAGGTGGACTCCGACCACGTCGAGCGAGTCGTCGTAGCCGAACCGGTACTTCAGGCCGACCGCCAGCGCACACGCGATACCGGCAAGCAGCCCGACCACGATCGCGCCGATCGGGCTCACGGCTGCGCACGCCGGGGTGATGGCCACCAGGCCGGCGACGGCCCCGGAGGCTCCACCGAGGGTCGTCGCGTGCTTGTCACGGACGACCTCGACGGCGAGCCAGCCGAGGATCGCCGCCGCCGTCGCGACCGTAGTGTTGACGAAGGCGCCCGCCGCAAGACCGTTGGCAGCGACTGCTGACCCGGCGTTGAAGCCGAACCAGCCGAACCAGAGCAGACCTGCACCCAGCACGACGAACGGCAGGTTGTGCGGGCGCATCTGCTCGGTGCGCCACCCGGTCCGCTTGCCGATCACCAGCGCCAGCGCGAGAGCCGCCGCACCGGCATTGATGTGGACGGCCGTGCCGCCGGCGAAGTCGAGAGCGCCGAGCCGGTCGCCGATCCAGCCGCCCTCGCCCTCACTGAACGCGAAGACCCAGTGGGCGACGGGCAAGTACACGATCGTGACCCACAGCACGACAAACAGGGCCCACGCGCCGAATCTCGCGCGGTCGGCGATCGCGCCACTGACCAGGGCGATGGTGATGATGGCGAACATGAGCTGGAAGGCGACGAAGGCGAACTCCGGGATGGTCCCGCTGACGCTGTCCAGGCCCACATCCGACAGCCCCACCTTGCCCAGTCCGCCCAGCAGGCCCGCTCCGATGTCGGTGTCGAACGCCATGCTGTAGCCGTACAGGACCCACAGCACCGGCACGATCGCCAGGCAGATGAAGCACATCATGAGCATGTTGAGGACGTTCTTCGAGCGCACCATGCCGCCGTAGAAGAACGCCAGACCGGGGGTCATGAGCAGGACGAGCGCCGAGCTGGCCAACACCCACGCGGTGTCGCCCGCACTGATCTCGGGCATCGCTGACTCCTTGTCTCATCGGAGGCCGGGCGGGCTGTGAGGCGGCGCTGCCATGCGGCCCTGGTCCGGTGGTCAGCCAGGATCCTGGCGACGCCGTGTTGCCCAGGGGTACGCGAGATGTTGCAGCACGGTGACATCTGGCCCGCTGTGTTTCAGCCAGGTGAACGCGGGCCTGGTCCGATCAGCCGAGCAGGCCGTCGACGAACGCCTCGGCGTCGAACGGTGCGAGATCGTCGGGGCCCTCGCCGAGGCCGACGAGCTTGACCGGGACGCCGAGCTCGCGCTGTACGGCCACGACGATGCCGCCCTTGGCGGTGCCGTCGAGCTTGGTGAGCACGATGCCGGTCACGTCGACGACCTCGCCGAACACGCGCGCCTGCGTCATGCCGTTCTGGCCGGTCGTGGCGTCGATGACGAGCAGCACCTCGTCGACCGGGCCGTGCCTCTCGACCACCCGCTTGACCTTGCCCAGTTCGTCCATCAGGCCGACCTTGGTCTGCAGCCGGCCGGCCGTGTCGACCAGCACGACGTCCGCCTCCTGCTCGATTCCCGCCCGCACCGCGTCGAACGCGACGCTCGCGGGGTCACCTCCCTCGGGACCGCGGACGGTCGGGACACCGACCCGGTCACCCCACGTGGTCAGCTGATCGGTCGCTGCGGCTCGGAACGTGTCCGCAGCGCCGAGCACGACGTCCCGGTCCTCCGCGACGAGGACCCGGGCCAGCTTTCCCACGGTCGTCGTCTTGCCGGTGCCGTTGACGCCGACGACGAGCACCACGGCCGGACGGTTCTCCGCGACGTGGCGGTCGGTGCGCAACGAACGGTCCAGGGAGGGGTCGACGAGTGCGACCAGTTCCTCACGCAGGATGGTGCGGGCCGCCGCCGGGTCGGCAACGCCCTCCGCTCTCACCCGGGTGCGCAGCCGGTCGACCAGGTCCTGTGCCGGCGCCACGCCGAGGTCCGCGGTCAGCAGCGTGTCCTCGATCTCCTGCCAGGTGTCGTCGTCGATCCGCTCCCTGGACAAGAGACCCAACAGGCCTTTGCCGAGCGTCGACTGTGACCGGGCCAGCCGCGAGCGGAGTCGCACCAGGCGGCCGGCGGCCGGCGCAGGCCGTTCGGGCGGTGCCGGGAGGCGCTCGGCGCCCTCGACGAGGGTGTCGTCCGGCTCTGCGACCGTGTCCAGTCGCCGACCGGTGGTCTCCACCCCCGCTGCTGCGTCGTCGACGCCGGGGACGAGGTCGACGTCGGATCGTCGCTCGACCGGGGGTTCCGGCCGCCGTCGACGCGGCACCACGTACGCGACGATCCCGCCCACGAGCAGGATCGCGACGACGACACCGACCACCAGGTACTCCACGATCGGCATCCTCCCAGACGCGACCGGTGATCCTCGGTCCCCGGTCAGCCACCGGCTCCACGGGGAGCGGTCTGCGTCTGTGGCGGCGCGGCAGGGACTGCCAGTCGGCGCTCACGGCGACGCTCGATGCGGGCACCGACGCCCGCCAGCCGCCGGCCAAGGCCGCGCCGGGTCCGATAGAACCACGCCGCCGTCGTGAAGTAGCGGGCCCGCAGCCGCCGCCGGAGACCCCGGGCCCGGATGACGATGCGGACGACGGTCACGAATGCCAGCACGGCGAGGGCCGTGCCGACGATCACGGACATGGCCGTCATCACGACAGACATGGGCGAGCACCCCCGCCACCACACAAGTCACATGAGTCACAACTGACCCACGGGACAGTACCAGTCGACTCCACGATCGGGTAGGCCTGATCCGCGGCCGGCGAGGTCTGGATCAGGCCCGGACGACCTCGACGCCGGCCCGTTCGACGGAATGGACGAAGGGCTCGCCCAGCGTGACGTCCGACACGACGGCGGCGAACTCCTCGACGCCGCAGATCCGCACGACGCCGCCCGAGGAGAACTTCTGCGCATCGGCGAGCAGCACACTGTCGGTGGCCGAGGCGATCATGCCTCGCTTGATCGGCACCTCCACGGTCGTCGTGTCCATGACGGCCAGGTCGTGGCGCCGGATGCCGCTCGTCCCGATGAAGGCGACGTCGGCACTCAGCTGACGCAGCGCGTCCTCGGCGAGCACACCGACCAGCGACCGGTAGTTGCGCCGGACCACACCACCGAGGAGCACGAGCTCGATGCCGGTCTCCTCGAGCAGTTCGTCGACGACCGCCAGGTTGCTGGTGATCACCGTCAGCGCGCGGCCACGCAGGCCGCGGGCGACCTCGAGTGCCGTCGTCCCGATGTCGATCATGATCGTCTGGCCGTCCGCCACCATCAGCGCGGCGGCTCGGCCGATGCGCTCCTTTGCGTCGTGGCGCTCGGTCTGCGTCGTCTCGAACGGCGGTTCGTCGGCCTCGCCGATGGCACCCCCGTGGACACGGGTCAGTTTCCCCTCCCGGGCCAGGACGGTCAGGTCCCGCCGCACCGTGATCTCGGAGACACCGAATCGGTGGGCGAGGTCGACCACCTCAGCGCCCTGGTCGGTACGCACGGCCCGGAGAATCAGCTGCCGACGCTGCGCCGCGAGCACACCCTCTCCTTCGAGCGATGTCGCCTGTGCAGACCGTACCTATCGCGAGGCGCGGTCACGGCAATCCGGCCAGGAAGTCGACCGCGAGGTCGTGGTCGCGGGTGCCCACGTAGAACACGAGGTCGTCGTACTCGTACAGATAGAGCGTCGGGCCGTCGCCGGGATAGACCACCGCCGTGACCGGCTTGCCGCCCATCGTCTCGGTCGCCTCGGTCAGCCCCGGTGCGTTCGGACGCGCGCTGTCGACCAGGGCCTGCCGGACCGCGGTCGCTGCCACACCGGGTACCTGGAACACACCCGCGTCCAGGCCGAGCTCGGTGCCCGGATCCCACACCTGTGCGAAGCGGAGGTCGCTCGGGGTCCGGTCGACGCCGTCGAGGAACTCGGTCATCACCTGGCTCCACGCATCGTCGGCGAACACGGCCTGCCCCACCGTGCTCGCCGTGGTCAACGGGACGGCGCGCAGTTCGTCCGGCAGCCGTGCCTCCAGGTCCGGCGCGAGGTGCGTGCCCGACGGCTCACCGCTCGGCGCCGCGACGTCAGTCTGCCCATCATCCTGCGCGCCGGGCTCGCTGCACGCCGCGCAGGAGATCGCGACGGCCGCGACCATCACGACGAGGGCGTGTCGACGCATCAGGTGCACCCGTTCGAGGCTACGGCGGACCCGCACGTACCGTGCCGCCGTCGCCGTGACTATCTGAACGTGAGGTACGCAGAGTGGGTCGGCCCGTCCGGCAGCTTGAAGTCGATTCTGCCGCACGAGCCCTGCAGTTCCGAGTCCGTCTTCCAGACGAAGACCTCCTGGGTGCGAGCGTGGCCCTGCGCCTCGACGGCACCGCTGGTCGGAGCCTGGAGGCCGCAGACGACGGGGGTGAGCGTCGGGTAACCGTCGGCCAGGTCGGCAAGGCCCTGGTCGCCGAGGTCGATCCTGAACACGACGGTCGAGCCCGCGTTGACCGTGTTCACCGCCGGCGCGTTCTCGATCGGTGGCGAGAAGCTCTCGGCCAGCGGGAAGTACCACGCCGTGGCCCCACCGCTAGCCGACTCGAAGGAGACCAGCGCGGAGCCGTTGGCCCGCAGGGTTTCATAGGCGTCCGCGTCGAGCGGGATCGACAGGTCGTCCGTTCCCGTGGCGACGTCGACCCGGACGTGACGGAGGACACGCCCGCTCATGTCGGTGCCCCACGGCGGAGGTGCGCCGTCCGACGTCGAGCACGCGTTGAACCCGTCCTGGTCGTCGGGGCAGCTGGACGTGAACACCGGGATGTTCCCGTGCGGACCGGTCCACAGGTAGACGTGAGCGGTGCCCGCCTCGTTCGACTGCAGATCCATCTCGAGCGCCGCCGATCCGAGCTCGACGTTCGAGACCTGCAGCGCACGGCTCGGCTGCAGCCCGGAGATCGGCACGCCGTTCGTTGCAGACTGGTAGATCGTCTGCGGCGACTCCACGCCCTGCAGCGCCGAATCGGGGATGATCGGCTCGGTCGGTGTGGCCGGGCGGCCCACCGGCGGCACGTACCCGTCGACGTAGGCGTGCCCCCAGCGGTACGGCTCGGACTGCTGGCTGCCGAACGGGGACCAGGCGAGGCGGGTCTGCCCGGTGTGGTCCTGCGTGTCCGAGTCGTACGGGGTGATGTTCAGTCCCATGAAAAGCGGGTCGGCGTCGTTGCTCGCCGGGTCGCCGGTGGGCGCACCGCTGGTCGGGCCGACCGCCGCCGGCAGGACGTCGAGCGGGATCTTCACCTCGAGGTCGTACGCGCCGCCGTCGTAGGTGCGCCCGGCGTTGAGCACCGCGTTGGTGACCACCTCCATACCGGGGGCGTTCGGTCCGCCCTCGACGGTGTCGGCCAGCGGCCCGGACGAGTATCCCTGGTGGTTGTCGGCGTCGCGCTCCCAGCACGGCCCGTTGACACCGTTGCCGGCGCTGCCGGTCGGGTCGTCGGTGAACGGGAAGATGCCCGACTTGAACGTCGTCGACGTGTCCACCGAGTTGCCGCGCGCGTCGAGCAGGATCTCGACCGAGTCGGCGAGCCAGTGGGCCCAGCAGCCCTCCGGCGTCACCGGGAAGCTCTGGAGGTCGTCGACCACGTGGACGTACAGGTACAGGTCGTCGTCGTGCCAGTTGACCTTGGCGAAGCTGCCGGTGCCGCAGTCGGTGCCGTTGGGGCTGCAGTTCTGACCCTCCCAGCGCCGGCTGATGTCCAGTGCCGGCCCCGTGTACTCCCCGGCGCCCTCGACGGCGTCGAGGGTCGGCGCGGCCGGTGCCGCCCCGATGGTCGTGGTCGGCACTACCGTCAGCGACAGCTCCTCGCTCGCCGAGCCCGCGGGGGCGCTGTACGACGTCGTGATCATTACGTCGTCGGTGGTCCCGCCGGCCGCGGTCGGGTCGGTGTGGGTGAGCTGGAACGTGACGGTGTGCTCCGCGCCGCCGGCCAACGCCGAGTACGGCTTCGAGGTCGCGTCCACGGAGTACCCGGCGGGAACGTCGAGGCTCACCTCGCCGCTCTGCACCGTGGTGGTCCAGTTGTGCACGACGACCGGAACGCTGATCGTCTCGCCGGCGCCGATCTTCTGCACCGCTCCCGACCGGCCGACCAGGAAGGTGTTCGCGGCCGCCCACTGGTCGAACTCGGCGAAGTTGCCCCAGCGCTGGAACCGTCCCTCGACAGCAGGAATGATCTCCACCTGGTTGTCCGTATACCCGGTCATGTCGCCGGTCGTCAGGTTGGCCGCGACCTTGTAGCGGCTGTCTGCGGCGTCGCCGGCCGGCGTCACGGTGAACCTGGCCGTCGACTCGGCGTCGGTCGTGATCGGGCCGATGGCCTGGGCCGAGGTGACGGTCCAGCCGGTGGGCACGGTCAGTACCACCGAGCCGGCCGGGAGGGTGCCCGCGCCGGACCGGGTGTGGACGGTCACGTCGAAGGGCTGGCCGGCCACGTTGAAGAACTCGTCGAAGGTCAGGTAGAGCAGCGAACCCAACGGCATGCCACCCGGATCAGGGATGGTCGCGCCGTAGAACAGCGCGTCGTCGTTGCCGGCCGCCGGGGAGCTGTTGGGCTGGAACGGGACGAACGACTGCGCGACGCCGAACCGCGAACAGCCGGGGTTCACCACGGCCTGTTCCTGCATCCGGCTCTGGGTCGGGTAGGCGCGGTTTCCTTCTCTGGCGATCTGCGCCCAGATCTTGGCCGTACCGGCCGGCATGCCCTGCACGTTGCCGGGCAACCACTCGTACGGCGAGTCGTAGCCGGTCCATACGCCGTGTACGGCGCTGTTGTTGGTCGGGCCGGGCGTGAAGCCGACCGTGCAGTTCGGCCCGATGGTGCCGCCGGATCCCTGCGTGCTTCCGCCCGACGTCGTCTTCTTGACCAGCCAGGGTTCGAGGGCATCCGGGCCGGTGAGCTGCTCCGGGAACATCGTCGGGTCGGCGGCGGCCCGGATGCCCTCCCAGATCATCCGGCCGGAGTACTGGTGGTTTCCATGGCCGGCGCCGAGCGGGCTGAACCCGACCATGACGTCGGGACGCGTCTCCCGGATGATGCGAACCGTCTGGCCGAGTGTCTGGTCGTGACCCCAGAAGAACTCGGTCAGAGGCGCGCTCGTGTTGTAGTAGAAGTCGACCCGGTCGACGTTGAAGATGTCGACCGTTCCGGAACGGAAGTGGGCGGCGCGGTCCTCGTTCTCGCGTCGCAGCCCGAGATCGGGGCCGGATTCGAGGCCGACCGCGTTCCCGCCGCCCTCACCCCGGGTGTGCATGATGACGCCGCAGCGGATGTCGTACAGCTCGTGCCAGACACCGCACGGCCCGATGATGCTCGTGTCGTCGTCCGGGTGTGCCCATACCCCCATCAGGTTGATCTTGACAGAGTCGTCACCGCTGTCGGGCTGGGCCGGAGCCGCGGGCGCGGCAAGGCCCACGAGAAGCATCGCCACCATCGTCAGGAGTAGTCCCAGTCGCTTCACGATGACCTCCTCCGCCGGGGGCGCGCGCTTGGTTCGAAACCGTAACCGAACCTGATCGGCAATGCCAGAGTCTGACCGACGTCGTCCATCTGCTAGGGAAGAGCCTGGTCCGTCGACGTTGTCACGGCTCAAAACGTGCAACTACGGCCACACTTCTGATCGTCTCTGCTTGGGAGTGCTCGGCACGGATCCGTCCGATCTACTCCTTCACCGCTCCCTCCACCATCCCGCGGATGAAATGACGCTGCAGGAACAGGTACACGACGACCACCGGCGTCGCCACGATCGCGGCGCCGGCGGCGAGAAGGCCGAAATCGGCCGTGTACTGGCCCTGGAAGAACGCCAGCCCGAGTGGTGCCGTCCGCAGGGACTCGTCGGTGACCATGACCAGCGGGATCAGGAACTCGTTCCAGGTCCACATGAACACCAGCACGATCATGGTGATCATGGCCGGGCGGCCGATGGGCAAGAGCACCGACCACAGAGTGCGCCAGTGCCCGGCGCCATCGATCCGGGCCGCTTCCACCATCGCCCGTGAGCTGGACCGGAAGTAGGCGCGCATCCAGAAGGTGCCGAACGCCACCGACTGGGCGGTCTGCGGCAGGACGAGCGCCAGCAGCGTGTTGGTGAGGCCGATGTCGCGCAGGTCGAAGAAGAGCGGGACGACGATCGCCTCCGTCGGAACCATGATGCCGAGGAGGAGGACGTAGAACAGCACGGCCGAACCCCGGAAGTGCATCGTCCCGAACGCGTATCCGGCCATCACGGAGAACACCGTGGCGAGCACGACGACACTCGTGCTGACCACCGCACTGGTACGCAGGTAGGTTCCGAACCGGCCCAGATCCCAGGCCTCGGCGAAGTTGCCCCACGTGATGTCGGTGGGAAGGAAGGCAGGCACCTGGCCAGGCGGCGCCAGAGCCGCGGACACGATCGACAGCAAGGGGTAGAGGGCGAACAGCGCGAACACGCTCAGGATGAGGTAGTTGAGCACGCGCTCGGAGCGCGAGATCATGCCGTCCCCCGCTCCGCGATCCGGGTGATCCCGAAGGTCAGCACGAAGATCATCGCCGTCAGTGTGATAGCCACCGCCGCCGCCGAGCCGACCTGGCCGATCTCGAATGCCCGCCGGTACACCTCGTACGACGGCACGGTGGTCGACGTCCCGGGACCGCCGGCGGTCGTGACATACACAAGGTCGAAGTTGCGCAGCGCGGCGATCACGGTCAGCGTCAGCGCGACGCTGATCTCGTTGCGCAGGGCGGGGAGCACGACGGCGAAGAACTCCCGGACCGGACCCGCTCCGTCGAGGCGGGCCGCCTCGTAGAGTTCGCGCGGGATCTTGCTGACGCCGGCGAGGAACAGCACGATGCACAGGCCCATCTGCACCCAGGTGCCGATGAACCCGACGGCCGGCAGCGCGAAGACGAAGTCGCCGAGCCAGGCGCGCGCGAGCCCGTCCAGGCCGATCGCGCGCAGCACCTGGTTCAGCGGGCCGTCCGGCGCGTAGATCTGACGCCACGCGACGGCCACCACGACCATCGCGATGACCTGGGGGACGAACAGCACGGTGCGGTAGAAGCCCAACCCGCGCAGCCGGGCCCGGGTCATCGTGGCCACCAGCGCGAGCGCCACCACGACCGGGAACGCGGCGTAGAACACGATCAAAACGGCAGCGTGGCCGAACGCGGCGCGAAGGCCCTCGTCGGCAACGACCTGTCGGTAGTTGTCGAGTCCCACCCACTCCGCGACGGACAGGCCGTTCCAGTCGTACAGCGAGAGCACGACTGCCCGCCCGAGCGGGATCAGCAGGAACAGGGCGAAGACCAGGTAGGCGGGCAGGATGTAGAGGTACGCCACCCGGCGCGGCTCCCCCGGGGGCCGGCCACCGCCGGCCCGCGGGGGACGTGCGTCGGCCAGGGTGGCCGAGCGTGCCGCCGCGCTCGTCGCCATGCGCGGCGAGTCAGCCGCCGACGAACGCGGAGTAGTCGTCCTGCAGGCGCTGGAGGTACTCCTCCGGCGTGATCTGCCCGCCGAGCATCTCCTGCAGCGCGGCAGCGATCGTGTCGTAGAACGTCGGCGTCGCCCAGTCGAGGTACGGCACCAGGCCGTCCTGGCTCGTCACGTTCTCCCAGGCATCGAAGATCTCCTGCTGGGCCGGGCTCGACGCCTGCTGGCCGCCCGCGTCGACCGAAGGCACCAGCCCGTTCTCCGCCACGATCGTCATCGCCTCGTCGTTGGTGATGAAGTCGATGTACGCGGCAGCAGCATCGGGGTGCTCGTTGGCCGAGGTGACCGCGAACGGGAGCGACGTGGCACCGGTGGCGATCGGCGGCTCGCCCTCACGCGGCGGCGGGAGCATGAATCCCAGGTCGTCGCCCAGAGCGGCGTCGAGGTCGGCCAACAGCCACGTGCCCGCAATGAGGAAGACCCCGGTGCCGTTGCCGAAGTCCGCCCACACCGGGTCGTAGCCGGCGCCGTTGAAGCCGTCGGTGAAGTAGCCGGCGTCGACGAATCCGGAGATCTCCTCCGCGGCCGCGACGTTCTCCGGGCTGGTCCAGTCGGCGCCCTCACGGCCGAAGCCGAGGTCGCGCACCTCCTCCGGAGGAACCTCACGGTTCATCACCGCGCCGTAGACGTGGATGCCGGGCCACTGGTCGAGGTTGCCGAACGGCAACGGCACCTCACCGGCCGCCTTGGCTGTTTCGAGGGCGGCGACGAACTCCTCCCAGGTCTGCGGCACCTCGATTCCCAGTTCGGTGAGCTTGGCCTTGTTGTAGAACACGCCGACCATCTCGCCCTGCTGGGCCACGCCGTACAGGCTTCCCTCACCGAAGGTGACACCGTCGTCGGAGTAGCTCGCCACCGCGCGGACAGACTCGGGGAAGCGCTCGTCCCATCCGTACGCGTCCGCGTAGTCGTCGAGCGGAATGATCAGGTCCGCTTCGACGAAGGCACCCATCGAGGACCGGCTGTTGTTGGCCTGGACCACGTCCGGAGCGTCGTCACCGGTGAGCGCGAGCTGGAGAGTCGTCATGAGATCGTCGAACGATCGCGAGACGCGCTCGATGGTGATGTTGGGGTACATCTCCTGGAACTGTGCGTTCAGCGCCTCGATCTGTTCGTTCTGCCCACCGCGGACCTCCTGGTCCCAGACGACCAGGGTCACGTCGCCCATCTGGGAGGGATCGGTCTGGATGTCGCTGGTGGGTTCCGGCGATTCGTCACCGGAGGCCTCGTCGTCGTCGCCGGGAGCGCAGGCCGCTGCGGCGAGCACCGCGACCAGCCCCGCGGCGAGCGCCGTTCGGCGTAAGGGCCGATTCATCTGGTTCCTCCTCGTGTCCGTGTCCGCGCCGCCCGTGGGCCGGGTCGTCGTCGCGGGTTCAGCGTCCGGTTCGCAGGCCGATCGTCGCGGTTGCCCTGCTCACCGACTTCAGCCCTCCCTCCGGCATGACCTCACTCAGGAATCCGTACGTTGCGGTCAACTCGGCGTCCACATCCTTGACGCCCGTCCACCATGTCACCAGGTCGACCCATCCCGGCGCGGACTGAGACCCGCCGAAATGCCGCACCGACAGCCCCGAACACAGGGCTGCGAACCGCAGCTGCATCTCCAGCGGCCAGCCGGCGAGGCTGCCGGTCACGAAGGCGGCGACGAACACGTCGCCGGCCCCGGTCGGGTCCAGGGTCTCCGTGACCAGCGCCGGCACCCGGGCCGTCTGGTTCGTTGCGGCGTCGATGGCGATCGCGCCGGCTGCCCCCATCGTCACGACGGCCACCGGCACCCGATCGGCCAGTGCAGCGAGAGCCGCTTCCGGGCTGTCGGTCTGGGTGTAGGCCATCGCCTCGACCGCGTTCGGAAGGAAGGCGTCGACGTCATCGAGTTGTCGCAGCGTCTCGGCGGACCATGTCTGCGACGGATCCCAGCCGACGTCGGCGAAGACCAGGGCACCGTCGCTGCGTGCCAGCCGCGGCCACTCGGCCGGCTCGTCGCCGAGTGAGGTGACCACGGCGCGGCAGGTCGGCGGTATTCCGACGAGGTCGTCGAAGGGCACAGGTGGCGGGTGTCCGTGCGTCACCAGGGCCCGGTCGCGGGCGTAGGCCATCGAGACCGTCACCGGTGAGTGCCAACCGGGAAACCGTCGCGACGATGAGAGGTCGATGCCTTCCTGTTCGTCGAGCAACTGCCAGCAGAAGTCGCCGTACACGTCGGCGCCGAAGGGCGCGGCCAGCGCCGTGCGCAGGCCGAGCCGGCTCAACGCCACGGCCATGTTGGCCACACCACCGGGGCACGAGCCCATCCCCTCGGCCCACACCTCCGTGCCGACCTTGGGTGGCGTGGGCAGACCGGTGAAGATGATGTCGAGGAACACCGTTCCGGCGCAGAGGACGTCCACGGCCGGCGACCTGCGTCCTCGCGATCCCGCCAAAGGGTCGTGCCCCAGCGTCCGGTCCGCCGTGCCGGCGACCGCCGGTCGGCTCCTGACCTCGCGCTGACCCGGTGGTGCCACCGGTGCGTCCTCCTCAGCTTGGCGATCCTGAGCGGTCCTGAACATAGTTGACCAGTACGGCCATGTCGAGCCTCCGACTCCAGCGAGTCGCGCGCTGCAGCCCTCGTGATCTCGAGTCAGTTTCGCTCATTCGAATGAGCGAAGCTGAGTGCTATCGTGACGGCCATGCTGGCGGAACAGCGGCGTCAGGAGATCCTCCGGATGCTCCGTGCGGAGGGTGCACTTGCCGCAGCATCCGTGGCCGAACGGCTGGGTGTCAGCTCGGCGACGGTTCGCCGCGACATCTCCCTGCTCGACCGGGACGGGCGGCTGCAACGCGTCCACGGCGGCGCGTTGCTCGGCGAGGCGACCGAGCCCTCCTTCGCCGACGTCGCGGTGACCCACCCGGAGTCCAAGGACCGAATCGCCCGCCACGCGGCCGCCCTCGTGCCGGACGGAGCCGTGGTGCTGTGCGACATCGGCACCTCGGTCCACCGGGTCGTCGTGCACCTGCATGGCAGGCGCCTCACGGTGGTGACCAGCAACCTCGCGGTCTACGAGGAGCTCATCGACGACGAGGACATCGAACTGGTCCTCCTCGGCGGCCAGGTCCGTCGCAACTACCGCTCGATGGTCGGCTTCCTGACCGAGGAGGCCCTCACCCAGGTCAACGCCGATCTGCTCTTCCTCGGCACCAGCGGTGTCCGCGCGGACGGATCGGTCATGGACACGACGACCATCGAGGTGCCGGTCAAGCGCGCCATGCTGCGTGCGGCGGATCGCACGGTCCTGGTGGCCGACCGCTCGAAGTTTCCCGGTACCGGGCTCGCCCGGGTGTGCGGACCCGAGAGCCTGCACACCGTGGTGACCGACGCCGACGCCGATCCCGCCACGTTGAAGGCGTTTCGCGACACCGGCGTGGAGGTGATCGCGGGATGAGGCTCACGATCGTCGGCGGTGGCGGTTTCCGGGTGCCCCTCGTCTATGGCGCGCTGCTGGAGGAGTCAGTGGATCCCCGCGTCGACGATGTCGTGCTCTATGACGTCGACCCCGGGCGGCTCGCGGTCATCACCGAGGTCCTGGAGCAGATGGCGGGTGGCACAGATGCCGCGCCGAAGGTGACGGCGACGATCGACCTCGACGACGCCGTCAGAGGCGCCGACTTCGTGTTCTCCGCTGTTCGGGTCGGCGGGCTCGCCGGCAGGGTCGCCGACGAACGGGTCGCACTCCGGCTGGGGATCCTCGGGCAGGAGACGACCGGACCGGGCGGTGTCGCCTACGGACTGCGCACCGTGCCGGTGGCGATGCGGATCGCCGAGCATGTGCAGGCCCTGGCGCCGCAGGCGTGGGTCATCAACTTCACCAACCCCGCGGGCCTGGTGACCGAAGCGATGGCGCGTGTGCTCGGCGACCG
This sequence comes from Jiangellaceae bacterium, assembly GCA_035656095.1. Classification (GTDB taxonomy): domain Bacteria; phylum Actinomycetota; class Actinomycetes; order Jiangellales; family Jiangellaceae; genus DASRTE01. The sequence goes on along the minus strand of DASRTE010000121.1, from coordinate 52,509 downwards.
GGTCATCGGCATCTGCGACTCGCCGATCGGGATGTGCCGCCGCGCGGCGCGCGCACTCGGGGTGGCCCCGCAGCACGCGTGGTTCGACTACGTGGGGCTCAACCACATGGGCTGGCTGCGGTCGATTCAGGTACGCGGTCACGACGAGCTTCCCCGTTTGCTGGGCGACGACACCCTGCTCGCCTCGTTCGAGGAGGGGCGCCTGTTCGGCGGTGACTGGCTGCGGGCGTTGGGCGCGATCCCGAACGAGTACCTGTGGTACTGGTACTTCCACCGCGAGGCCGTTCAGGCGATCCGACACGACGGACAGACCAGGGGCGGGTTCCTGCACGTCCAGCAGCAGCACTTCTACGACGCTGTCGGCGCCGACCCAGCCGACGCGCTGGCCGAGTGGCGGCGGGTGCGGCAGGAGCGCGACGCCTCGTACATGGCCGAGAGCCGGCCCGACGGTACGGCCGATGTGCGCGACCAGGATGACGTCGACGGCGGCGGGTACGAACGTGTGGCTCTCGCGATCATGGCTGCCATCGCTCGCGACGAACGGTCCGTCCACATCCTCGACGTCCGCAACCGGGGGGCCGTGTCCGGCCTGGACGCACTCGCGGTCGTCGAGGTGCCCTGTCTGGTCGACGGCAACGGTGCCCACCCCATAGCTGCCGATCCGGTCCAGGAACACCAACTGGGACTCATGCAGATCATGAAGGCGGTCGAGCGCGAGACGATCGTGGCGGCCCTGAACGGGTCGCGCGAGCATGCTCTTCGTGCCTTCGCCCTGCACCCCATGGTCGATTCAGTCGACGTGGCACAGACGCTGCTCGACGGGTACGTCAACGCGGTGCCCGAGCTGTCCGCCGTGCTGCGCTGAGACGAGCACCGCGGTCCGACGCCTCAGGTCCTCCGCTCGACGATCCCGCGCACGTAGCCGGCCTGACCGGCATGCTGCAGGTTGTCGCTCAGCGCGCTCACCAGCCGCACGCCCACGCTCACCGGCGGGTCGTAGGAGCGGTCGACGATGCGATCGAGCTCGTCGGCGTCCAGCGTGGCGATGTAGGCCGCGGTCCGCGCCGCGACCGCCTCGTGATACCCGATCAGCTCCTCCGGACCGGCCGGCCGCATGGCGGCGACCTGCGCCGCGGTGTGACCGTAGCCGGTGTCGTCGGGATCCGCGGGCAGGTCGAGCCGGTCCGCCCAGCCCTCGGCGGTCCACGCCTGCTCCCGACCAGCGATCTCCGAGACGTGGTGGTCCTGGATCCGGGTCAGATGCCACACCAGCCAGGCGATCGAGTTCGCGTCGGAATCGGGTCGGAAGGCCAGCTGCTCGGCGTCGAGATCCTTGGCGGCACGGCGCACGATCTCGGTGATCCGGCCGTAGGCCTCCGTCATTACCTCGCGCACGTCCATGCCGATTCCTCTCCTCAGGCTGGTTCGGCCTCGCGAATGCGCTGGCTGATGACGGCGGTCACGCCGTCGCCGCGCATGGAGACGCCGTAGAGCGCGTCGGCCACTTCCATGGTCCGCTTCTGGTGGGTGACCACGATGAGCTGGCTGGCCTCGCGCAGCTCCTCGTAGATCTCCAGCAGCCGACCCAGGTTGACCTCGTCCAGAGCCGCCTCGACCTCGTCGAGGACGTAGAACGGGCTGGGCCTGGCCTTGAACAGAGCGACCAGGAAGGCGACCGCGACCAATGCCCGCTCGCCGCCCGAGAGCAGCGACAGGCGCTTGATCTTCTTGCCCGGCGGGCGCGCCTCGACATCGATCCCGGTGGCGAGAAGGTCGTCGGGCTCGGTGAGCACCAGCCGGCCCTCGCCGCCGGGGAACAGCCGGGGGAAGACGGCCGCGAACTCGCGCGCGGTGTCCTCGTAGGCCGACGCGAACACCTGCTGGACCCGGTCGTCGACCTCGCGGACGATGTCGAGCAGGTCACGGCGCGTGCGCTTGAGGTCCTCGAGCTGCTCGACCAGGAAGGCGTGGCGTTCCTCCAGGGCGGAGAACTCCTCCAGCGCCAGCGGGTTGACCCGGCCCAGCAGCGCCAGCGCACGCTCGGCGGCCCGGGCGCGCTTGGCCTGCTCGTCGCGGACGTAGCCGACCGTGACGACCTCGCCCCCGGCGTCGGTGACGGTGACCGGTTGGTGCGGGCCGTACTCGTCGACAAGGGAGTCCGGGTCGATCCCCAACTCGTCCATACCCCTGGTCTCGAGTTGCTCGACCCGCATCCGTTGTTCGGCCCGGGCCAGTTCGTCACGGTGGACGACGGAGGTGATCTCGTCCAGATCGCCGGCCAACCGGCGGGCCTCATCGCGGACCCGCGCGAGCTCCTGTTCCCCCGCGGCGCGCTCGTGCTCGACCGCGGCCCGCTCGGCCGCCGCCAGATCGAGCGATCGATCGAGCCGGTCCAGAAGCACGGCAGCACCGCGCACGACGCAGTCGGCCGTTGCGGCCTGACGCGAACGCCGCTCCGCCTGTGCGACGGCATGCGCACGCGCGTCGCGTTCGCTGCGCGCCGCCCGCTCCAGGGTCTCGGCCCTGCCGGCGAGCGCCCGCGCCCGCTCCTCACCGGTGCGCACCGAGAGCCTCGCCTCGGTCTCGGCGTGGCGGGCTTCCTGCGCGGCCTCGGCCAGTTGGTCCCGGTGTTCGGTGGACGGGTCGGCGTCGGTGTCGCCGGCACTCTGGGCAGTCGCCAGCCTCTCCTCGAGCTCGGCCAACGTGGCCAGGTCGCGGTCGCGGCCGGCCGCGGCATCGGCCACCGCCGCCTCCAGCCGTTCGGCCTCGGCCGCGGCCGATCGTCCCATGTGGCCGAGCTCGCCGAGCCGCTCGGCGACGGCCGACAGCTCGGCGTCGGACTCGTGCAGCCGGGCCAGTGCGGCCGCTACCTGTGCGGCGGCCTCGTCGCGGCCCCGGCCGGCGTCGGCCGACCGGCGGGCGAGCTCCTCAGCATGTGCGGTCGCCTCGGCCAGCCGGTCCGCGGCGTCGTCGACGGCGATCTGGACTTCCAGCCGGCTCGGTGCTCCGGCCGCACCCCCGCGGGCCACGTCGCGCCCCAGCAGGTCGCCATCCGGCGTCACAGCCACCAGTCCGGGCAGCTCTGCGACCAGGGCCCGGGCGGCGGGCAGGTCGTCGACGACGACGATGCCGCGCAGCACACCGGTCAGCGCGGGTCGGAGCTCGGCGGGCGCGGTGATCAGGTCGACGACGTAGCGCAGGCCGGCCGGGAGCGTGGGCCACTCCCCAGGGTCGTCGTGCCGTCCGCCGCCCACGAGCATGGCCGCCCGACCGAGGTCTCCGTCACGGAGCAGGCGCAACGCGGCCACCGCGTCGTCGACCGATCCGACCGCAACGGCGTCGGCGCTGGCGTCCAGCGCGCTGGCCACAGCGGCCTCCCATCCGGGCTCGACGGTCAGCAGTGCTGCCACCGAGCCCAGGACTCCGCTGATCCGATCCGAGGCCGCGAGGAGCGCCGCCGAGCCGTCGGGGCGGGCGAGGCCCATCTCCAGTGCCTCGCGCCGGGCCGCCAGAGCGGCACGCTCGCGCTCGGCGGCGCGTTCCTGCTCGCGCAGGCCGGCGAGGGTCGCGTCGGAGTCGTCGAGTTCGCGCTGGAGCCGTTCGTGCTCGGCGTCGAGGCCCTGTTCGCCTACCGACAACCCGGCGATGGTGGACTCGAGCACCGTGAACTCGTGTGCCGCCTCGGCGGCGCGCCGCCGCGCCTGATCGCGCGCCGAGGTCAACCGTGCCAGCTCGGCCTTTGCGGCCACGGCCCGACGACGCAGACCCTCGATCTCGCCGGCCAGACGGGCCAGGCCTTCGCGCCGGTCGGCCGCTGCCCGTGCCAGCCCGGCGAGTCGGCGCTGCTCGGCCTCCCACGCCTGCTCCGCCCGCTGCCGAGCGGCGACCGCCGCGTCCAGCCCAGCACGGGCGGCTCCGGTCCGCTCGGCGAGTTGGGCCTCCTGTGCCCGCACCGCGGCGGCTTCCGCAGCGATCTCGTCCGGGTCGGGGCCCGGCAGGGCGTCGTCCGGCGCGACGGCAAGGTGTCGTTTTCGCTCCGCGGCCAGCGAGGCAGTGCCCCGCACCCGCTCGCGCAGGCCGGCCAACCGGTACCACGACTCCTGAGCGTGCGCCAGCCGTGGCGCGGCCTGCAGGGCGTCACCCTCCAGGCGCGCCTGCGCCGACCGGGCCTGATCCAGCATCCCGGCGACGCCGGCCTGCCGCTCGCGCAGCGCGTTCTCGGCGGCGACCTCCCGGGCGAGGACCGTGCGCGCGTGTACCAACTCGTCGGCGAGCAGGCGGAGCCTCGAGTCGCGCAGGTCGGCCTGGATCGCGCCCGCACGGCGGGCGATCTCCGCCTGCTTGCCCAGTGGACCCAGCTGGCGACGAAGCTCGGCGGTGAGATCCTGCAGGCGGGTCAGGTTGGTCTGCATCGCCTCCAGCTTGCGCAGGGCTTTCTCTTTGCGCTTGCGGTGCTTGAGCACACCGGCGGCCTCCTCGACGAAGCCCCGCCGTTCCTCGGGGGTGGCGGCGAGAATCGAGTCGAGCTGACCCTGTCCGACCACGACGTGCATCTCGCGGCCGATGCCCGAGTCGGAGAGCAGTTCCTGCACGTCGAGGAGCCGGCACACCTGACCGTTGATGGCGTACTCGGACCCGCCGTTGCGGAACATCGTGCGCGAGAGCGTCACCTCGGTGTACTCGATGGGCAGCACGCCGTCGGCGTTGTCGATGGTGAGCAGTACCTCGGCCCGACCCAGCGCCGGCCGGCCGGCCGTACCGGCGAAGATGACGTCCTCCATCCGACCGCCCCGCAGGCTCTTGGCGCCCTGCTCACCCATCACCCAGGCGAGCGCGTCCACGACGTTGGACTTGCCCGAGCCGTTAGGGCCGACCACACAGGTGATGCCGGGCTCGAAGTGCAGTGTGGTCGACGAGGCGAAGGACTTGAACCCGCGTAACGTCAAGCTCTTCAGGTGCACGCGCGGAACTCTTCCGTGGGCCGGGCAGGACGGGCGGGGAACTACCAGCAGCGTACCTGCCGGGCGCACCGCACCGGCGGCGCCGCGACGCGCCTGGTCAGCGCGTGTCGCGGTCGGCGACGAGCCCGGTCGCCGCCGTCAGGCCAGCACCGGCTCCGGAACGCTGACCTCGTCGAGTCCGACGGGCAGGCCGTCGACGATCTCGGACAGGGCGGCGTTCTCGGCACGGAGCTGAAGAACCTCTGCTTCGAGGTCGAGCACACGCCGTTGCAGCCGCCTCACCTCGGTGACGAGCCGGGGATCTGGACCTCCGACGTAGCCGAGGAGCGCCTTCGCCATTTTGAGATTTCCTCCACCGTGCACGAGAGTTCGACAGGGCAGACCGCCTCACCGTCACCGGGGCGTCGAGCCGCTGATCCCAGGGTGTCACCGTCTGGTGGGCCGGTCAATAGCCGCGCCCTGTGCCACGATCCGGCGAGTCCGCCGCCTCACTCGACGGAGAAACCGCGCAGCCCGGTCGGCGGCGTCCACTCGACGGTCACCCGAGCGACCTGGCCGGGTGTCGCGGGTCCCCGCAGCGCATCGACAAGGTGCTCACACCGGTCGCGCGGGCCCTCGGCGACGACCTCGACCGTGCCGTCGGCACGGTTGGCGGCGCGGCCGGCCAGGCCGAGGTTCACAGCCTGGCGGCGGACGAACCACCGGAAGCCGACGCCCTGGACCCAACCGTCGACGCGGGCCGTCATCCGCACCTGGCCAGAGGCGGTGCGCCCGCCGTCAGCCACCGGACCCCCTCATGATCGGCCCAGGCACACCGTGGCCGGATGGCACACCGAACCGTTGCGCAAAACGGACATACTGCTCGCATCAACATCACTTCGGCCTGCCATGTACGACAGCCCAGCGTGCCATGCCCGGGCGATGCGATGCACAGCGCGACGCGTCCTACCACCTGGCGCGTCGCGGGCGCGGCTGGCAGCGTGGACAGGTGTAGGAGGAGCGGTTCATGAACGGGTCGCGGCGGATCGGGGTACCGCACCGGCGGCAGGGTTGCCCGGCACGGCCGTAGACCTGGAGTGACCGGCCGTAGTATCCGCTCGAGCCGTCGATGTCGACGTAGAGCGAGTCGAACGACGTACCTCCTTCGGCCATGGCCGCGGTCAACACCGAACGCAACGCGGCGAGCAAGCGAGCGACCTCCGGGCCGTTGAGCGTATCCGTGGGCCGCGCGTAGTGGAGCCGTGCGAGCCAGAGCCCCTCGTCGGCGTAGATGTTGCCCACCCCGGAGATCAGCGACTGGTCGAGCAGGGCGCGCTTGACACCGGTGCGGCGGCGGCGCAGCGCGCGGCGGAAGGCGTCGTCGTCGAAGTCCGGATCGAGCGGGTCGACCGCGATGTGGCGGATCTCGGTCGGAACGCCGCGCACCAGCGTGCGGGAGACCGACAGTCCCCCGAACGTCCGCTGATCGACGAACCGCAGCTGTGGACCGTCGTCGTCGAAACGAAATCGGACCCGTAGGTGGTCCTCGTCCTGCGCCTCGGCAGGCCTGACCAGCAGCTGCCCGCTCATCCCGAGGTGAGCGACCAGCGCCAGGTCCGTGTCCGTGCCGTACGGCACCCACAGGTACTTGCCCCGGCGGTGTGCGGCGCGGAGGTGCGCTCCGGCCAACGAGTCGGCGAAGTCCTCGGCACCGGGCAGATGCCTGCGCACCGCCCTCGGGTGGAACACCTCGACGGCGCGGACCGTCCGGCCGGTCACGAACCGGTTCAGGCCGCGACGGACGACCTCCACTTCCGGGAGCTCAGGCATGGCCGGCTGTCACGCGTCAGCGGTGCGCACCGGCGGCACGACCCGGGTGCGCAGCACGCTCCACGCGGCTTCGGCCGCCTGCGCTTCGGCCTCCTTCTTGCTGCGCCCCTCGCCGGTGCCGTAGACCGTGCCACCGACGACCGCCGCCGCCCTGAAGGTCTTGGCGTGGTCCGGACCGGATTCGCTCACCGTGTACTCGGGCACGCCCAGCATCGCCTGCGAGGTGAGCTCTTGCAGCGAGGTCTTCCAGTCCAGTCCGGCGCCGAGTCTGGCCGATGCCACCATCAGGTCGTCGACCAGGCGGTGGACCAGGGCCGACGCCGCTTCCAGACCACAGTCCAGATAGGCCGCACCGATCAGGGCCTCGACGGTGTCGGCGAGGATGGAGGACTTGTCGCGCCCGCCGGTGGCCTCCTCGCCGCGGCCGAGCCGGACGTACGCGCCGAGGTCGAGCTGCCTGCCGACGTGGGCGAGCGCGCGCATGTTGACCACGGCCGCGCGCAGCTTGGCCAGCTGTCCCTCGGACAGGTCCGCGTGGCGACGGAACAGCGCGTCGGTGACGACGAGTCCGAGCACGGAGTCACCGAGGAACTCCAGCCGCTCGTTGGTCGGCAGCCCACCGTGCTCGTAGGCATACGAGCGGTGGGTGAGAGCGCGTTCGAGCAACTGGGGTTCGACGGCGAGCCCGAGCCGGGCCTGGAGCTGCGCCAGAGGATGCGGCACCGAGGATCCGGCCGGCATGTCCGGTCAGTCCCGCAAGCCGTCAGGCGTCGCCGACCTGGCGGCCGTTGTACTGCCGGAACAGCGGCATGCCCTGGGAGTCCTCGACGACATGGGCACGGTGGGAGACGACCCAGATCGTCCTGCCGTTCTCCGTGCGCTTCTGGATCTGCGGCAGCTTGGCCTTCCATTGCGAACGGCGGTGACGGGTGTTGCTGCGGGACGTCTTCCGCTTCGGGACGGCCACGGCTACTTCTCCTCAGTCGGGCCGGCCCTGTCCGAGCCGGTCTCTCGTGTGTCGTCGTTCTCGGTGATCAGCCCGGCCAGGGCGGCCCACCGTGGATCGCTGGTCTCGTGCGCGTGCCCCGGGTCGTCGACCAGGTGCGCCCCGCACTGCGGGCACAGCCCCGGGCAGTCGTCCCGGCACAGCGGCGCCTGCGGTAGCGCGAGCACGACCGCGTCGCGGACGGCGCCCTCGAGGTCGACCAGGTCGCCCTTCACCACCTCCACCTCGTCGGCGTCGGCGGCCGCGCCGTTCACGGTGCCGCGGTTCGGGTAGGCGAACAGCTCCTGGACGTCGACGTCGATCTCCCGGTCGACCCGGTCCAGGCACCGTGCGCACTCCCCGGTGAGCGCGGCCCGCGCCGTCCCCGACACGAGCACACCCTCCATGACCGACTCCAGCCGGAGGTCCAGCTCGAGGTCGGTCCCTTCAGGCACGCCGACCACGCCACCGAGCCCGAGGTCGGCAGGTGCCGGAACGGTGAGGCGAACCCGCCGCATCGCCCCGGGCCCGCGCCCGAGCTCGTGGGTGTCGAGTACGAGCGGCGCCCGTGGGTCGAGGGTGCTCAGCAGGACCAACTCTTCCGTGTGCACGCATGCCTACACACGACCTCGGCGTGAGGCCGGCTGCCCAGGCTACTAGAACGAGTAGTCCCGGCCCAAACCGACGCGGGTGCGGAAGAGGGCCGGCCGGGCCGGTCACGCGTCGTCGGGGGGTGAACCCGGCTGAGCCTCCGCGGCGCCGAGCTCACCGTAGGAGTTCGAGCCCCGCAGCCGCTCTCGACCCTGGCGGACGGTGTCGAGGATCTTGTCGACGGCCAGTTCCAGGTGCGCCAGCTTGGCGTCGACGTAGTCGTCGACCTGGCCGCGCATGTCGTCGGCCTTTGCGATGGCCGCGGCACGGATCTCCTCGGCCTTGGTTTCCGCCGCGACGAGGACGCCGTGTTCGGACACCAGTCGATCCTGCTCCTGCGTGGCGGATCCGATGATGCGTTCGGCATTCGCCTTCGCCTCGGCCAGCAGCTCCTCGCGCTGGTCGAGCACCATCTCGGCAGCCCGAAGGCTACCCGGGAGCATCGCCCGGACTGCGTCCAACCGGGCCAGCAGCTCGGACCGGTTCACCACGGCCGACGACGACATCGGCATCGCACGGGCGGACTCCAGGTACGCGACGATCTCGTCCAGCTTGTCATGCACGTCCATGGACGCTCCTCACTCCAGGCGGCGGACACCAACCGCACCAGGGCTCAGCCGCCGGCGCTCAGCCGCTCGGTGAGACGGGCCAGCACAGCGTCGGGCACCAGACCGGAGACGTCGCCGCCGTACGATGCCACCTCCCGGATCAGGCTGGAGGACAGGTAGGAGTAGTCGGGGTTCGTCGCGACGAACAGGGTCTCCAACCGCGTCAGCCGGTGGTTCATCTGCGCCATCTGTAGTTCGTAGTCGAAGTCGGTCACCGCCCGCAGGCCTTTGACCACGGCGGGGATGTCGCGCTCGCGGCAGAAGTCGACCAGCAGGCCGTGGAAGCTCTCGACCACGACGTTGGGCAGATGGCCGGTGACCTCGCGGAGCATGTCGATCCGGTCGTCGACGCTGAACAGGCCCTGCTTGGACACGTTGACCAGGACAGCCACGACGACTTCGTCGAACAGACCGGCTGCCCGCTCGAGGACGTCGACATGGCCGTTGGTCACCGGGTCGAAAGACCCAGGGCAGGCGCAACGGCGCACTGGACCTCCAAGCCGCTGTCGGTCACCCGGACGGGTGACCGTACCAGAGCATCGTCTCGCCGTACCGGCGTGTCCGCTGACCGTCCAAGCCGGCCGGCCAGGTCAGAGGGGCGTCGCGGGTGGACCGTTCGACGACCACGGTCGCCCGCGGCGCGATCCATCTCTGGACGAGCCGGGCGAGCACGGGCTCGATCTCCTCGCCGGGGGTCGCGTAGGGCGGGTCGGCGAGGACCAGGTCGTACGGCTCCGGTGGGGTCGCGGCGAGTGCCCGCAGGACCGACGATTGAACCACCCGGGCACCGGGCAGCCCGACGGCGGAGATGTTGGACCGGATGGTCCGCACGGCGCGCGCGTCGGCCTCGACCAGGAGCACGTGCCCCGCCCCCCGCGAGAGCGCCTCGAGGCCCAGGGCGCCACTGCCGGCGTAGAGGTCGAGCACGCGCAGGCCGGCGAAGGCGCCCAGCTCCGACTCGAGCGCAGAGAACATGGCCTCGCGGACCCGGTCGGAGGTGGGCCGCGTCCCCGACCCGGCCGGAGTGAGCAGCCGCCGGCCACGGGCAGCGCCGGCGATGATCCGGGTCAACCCTTCTCCAGGTTTCCGCGTCCCGCGGGCCACGACGGCGTCGGCGTGGTCACAGCCCACCCACACCGTTCGCGCTCAGCGCGACACCGATCACCATGAGCACCCATGCCATGACCACGGCGTTGTTGGCCTTCAGCCAGTCCTTCGCTCTGCCCAGGGGACCGAGCATACGGTTACCCACGAACGCGTGGAGTGGCAGTGGGAGTGCGACGGTGCTGGCCGCAACAGCGGTGAACACCGCGACGGCACCGACCACGCCCGCGGTCGTCAGGTCTGCCGAGCCGATGGCCAGTCCACTCGCCGCGGCCAACAGCACGATCTTCGCAAGAAGCCCACGTGGGAGTCTCGTCGCTGGGGTCGATAACCGATGCCAACGCGGCGAATGCGAATGTCACCATGCTGATCCCGATCATCCAGCCGATGAGGAATCCGATACTGGACGCCCGTGCGCGCGGGGTGAACAGGAAGAGGATCGCCGGGATGATGGGGAACGGTGATGCCGCTATCGCCGGGGCCAGCGGCACGACCTGGCCGATCGCTCCTCCCACGCAGCCCTCCAGGTCAGTGGATGGGTACGGCTGTTCTCGAAGCTTGCGGAATCCGGGTCAAGCCTTCTCCAGGTAGTCGGCCCGCTCGTCGCCGGACAAGGTGGTGACCGCGTCGGCCAGCGGCTGCCAACGGCGCAGCTCCGGGTCTTCGGCCACGTGGAGGCTGGCGGCCTCGCGTGCGGCGAGGATGAGGTTCTCGTCGTGGATCACCGACAGCAACCGCAGGCTGGACCGGCGCCCGGACTGCGCGGCGCCGAGGACGTCGCCCTCGCGACGCTGCTCGAGGTCGACACGTGCGAGCACGAACCCGTCACGGGTCGACGCCACCGCCTCGAGGCGGTCACGTGCCGGGGTACCCGCAGGGACGTCGGTGACGAGCAGGCACAGCCCGGGCGCCTCGCCGCGCCCGATCCGGCCGCGCAACTGGTGGAGTTGGGACACGCCGAAGCGGTCGGCGTCCATGACCACCATCGTCGAGGCGGTCGACACGTCGACACCCACCTCGATCACGGTCGTGGCGACCAGGACCGGCGCGTCTCCGGTGGTGAACCGGTGCATCGCCTGGTCCTTGGCCTCCGGACCGAGCCGCCCGTGCAGCACCTCGATCTCGACACCGGAGAGAGGACCGGTGCGCAGCATCTCGACCAGGTCCAGCACCGCGATCGGCCGCCTCCCGGTGTCGTCGTCGCCGTCGGCGGGGGGCTCGGTGTCGGCCTCGGCCGCGTCGCCGCCGATCCGCGGGCAGACCACGTAGACCTGGTTGCCCCGCGCGACCTCCTCACGGACCCGGGTCCAGGCCCGCTCGAGGTAGTGGGGCTTCTCGTCCACCGGGACCACGTGGGTGACGACGTCGGCACGGCCGGCCGGCAGTTCGCTGAGTGTCGACACCCACAGGTCGCCGAAGACGGTCATGGCGACGGTACGGGGGATCGGCGTGGCGGTCATGACCAGCACGTGCGGCCGCGCGTCGCCCGCGCCCTTGGCGGCCAGTGCGGACCGCTGCTCGACGCCGAATCGGTGTTGCTCGTCGACGACGACCAGACCCAGGTCGGCGAACTGGACCCGCTCCTCGAGCAGTGCGTGCGTGCCGACCACGATGCCCGCGTCACCGGACACCGCGTCCAGCAGCGCCTCCCGCCGGGCGGACGTTCCCATCGACCCTGTGACGAGGGTGACGCGCGTACCGGCCTCGGAGCCGCCGAGCTGGCCCCGCTCGCCCAGCGGGCCCAGCAGATCCCGCAGCGAGCGGAGGTGTTGCTGGGCGAGGACCTCGGTGGGCGCCAGCAGAGCCGCCTGGCCGCCTGCGTCGACCACGGCCAGCATCGCCCGCAACGCGACGACGGTCTTGCCCGTGCCGACCTCGCCCTGGAGCAGGCGGTGCATCGGATGGTCTCGGGCGAGATCGGCCGCGATCTCGTCGCCGACCCGCATCTGGCCGTCGGTCAGCCGGAACGGCAGGCGCGCGTCCAGCGCGTCGAGCAGTCCGCCGGACACCGGCTCGCGCGGCACCGCCGGCAACGCGGCTGCCGACTCGCGTCGTCGGGCCAGCTCGACCTGGAGCACAAAGGCCTCCTCGAACCGGAGGCGGTGCCGGGCCCGTTCGGCGTCCTCGCGTGAGGCTGGACGGTGGACCGTCCGCAACGCGGACACGGCGTCCATCAGGCCCATGCGTCGCCGGATCGCAGGCGGGATCGGGTCGGGCACCGCACCGAGCGTGTCCAGCACGACCCGCACGCACCGGGCGATCTTCCACGTCGCCAGGCTGGCGGTCGCGGCGTAGACCGGGATCAGTTCATCCGCGAACTCCTCCGCAGCGGTCGCGACGTCGGTGCCGTCGGGTAGCAGGACGTAGTCGGGGTGGGCCAGCTGGCGGTGCCGCCGGTACACACCGACCTTGCCGGCGAACAGGCCGATCCGACCCGGCTGCAACTCACGCTCCCGCCAGAGCTGGTTGAAGAACGTCAGCACCAGCCGGCCGGAACCGTCGGTGACGACGACCTCGGTGATGCCGCCCCGGCGGGTCTTCATCGAGCGGGTCCGGATGTCCTCGACCATTGCCAGCACCGTCACCTGCTCATCCAGGCGCAGGGAGTCGAGGTCGGTGAGCTGGCCACGCTCGGCATACCGGCGTGGGTAGTGACGCATCAGGTCGCCCACGGTGTGGATGTCGAGACCCGTGCCGAGCGCCTTCGCGGTCTGCCGACCCAGCGCCCTGTCGAGTGGCTCGTCCCAGTCCGCGGGCATCACTCCACCCCCATCAACAGTGGGTAGCGGGGCTGTCCGCCGTCGTAGACGACGGTGTCGACCTCCGGGTGGGATCTGCGGACGACCGCGACCACGGCGTCGGCGAGCGTCGCGTCGGCATCGGCGCCCGTGACCAGCGTGACCAGCTCTCCCCCAGCCGAGAGCATCCGTTCGAGCACCTCGACCGCGACGGCGGGCAGGTCGGTCCCGATCACCACGAAGTCGCCCTCGACGACCCCGAGGATGTCGCCGGGACGGCAGACGCCGGCCGAGGTGACGGCCTCACGCGCCGCCACCGTGACCGCGCCGTGCCGAGTGTGCCCGGCGGCGGTGGTCATGGCGACGACGTCGGCGTCGAATGCCCGGGCGGGCTCGTGCACCGCCGTGGCGGCGATGCCCTGGACCTGCGCCCTGGTGGGGATCACTGCGACCCGGGTCCCCTCCGCCCTCGCCTCGGCGGCGGCGGCCTCGGCGACGGGCACGCCGTCGCGCTCGTTCGGAAGAAGCACGATCTCGTCGGCGCCGGTGCGCCGGATGGCCTCCAGCATCTCGGCGGTCGAGGGACGCCGCCCGACCGGGGTCCGGACCACCGTGGCGCCGGCCGACTCGAACAGACTCGCCAGCCCGTCGCCGGCTGCGAAAGCGACGACAGCGCGGCCCAGCGAGGTCGCGTCGGGTCGCACGAACCGGTCGGCCAGGTAGGTGACGCGGATCCGGTGCGGGTGCCCCGCTGTCAGGCCGGCCTCGATCGCGGCGCCGGCGTCGTCGACGTGGACGTGGACGTTCCACAACGGGTCGCCGCCGACCACGATCAGGGAGTCGCCGAGCGGCTCGAGGGACGCTCGCAGCGCGGGAATCGCATGGGCCGGAGCGTCCAGGAGGTACATCACCTCGAAGCTCGGTGAGCTGCCGGCCGTCTCCGCCTCGATCACGACGGTAGGTACGGCCTGTCCGCCCATCGTCCGCGGGTACGCCAGGGGCCGGCGGCCGGTCAGGACCGAGTCGAACGCGTCGAGCACCACCGCCAGACCACGACCCCCTGCGTCGACGACGCCTGCCCGACGCAGGACGTCGAGTTGGTCCGGCGTTCGTGCCAGTGCCTCACGGGCCGCGCGCGCGGCCGCCAGCGCGACCTCGGGCAGGGTCGCGCCCAGCGCAGAGGCGCGCGCGGTCGCCGCATTCGCGGCCGCCCGGGCCACCGTGAGGATCGTCCCCTCGACCGGTCTGGCCACTGCCGCGTAGCCGGCGTCGGCGCCTCGGGTCAGCGCCGCCGCGAACACGACCGGTTCGGGGTGCGACCAGTCGGCGCCCAACACCTCGGCGACACCCCGCAACATCTGGGAGAGGATCACCCCCGAGTTGCCGCGCGCTCCGAGCAGCGCGCCTCGGGCGACAGCCTGGAGCACGGGCCCGATCAGCGGTGCCCCGTCGGCACAGGCCTGCTCGGCCGCCTGGGTTGCGGATTCGAGGGTGAGGTAGAGGTTGGTGCCGGTGTCGCCGTCGGGAACCGGGTACACGTTGAGCGCGTCGATCTCCTCACGCGCCTCCGCCAGCCCGGACTGGGCGGCCCGGCACCAGCGCAGGACGGTCCGCGCGTCCAGCAGCGGCTCGACGCCCGCGACACTCACCAGCGCCTCCCGTCGTCCCCGGCACCTGGCGTGGAGGGTAACCCGCGCCGCCGACCGGGACGACCACGGCGGTCGGGTGCGCCGGAGTCGCCGCTGTCCCATCGCGGTTTGGGATCACCCAAGCGGACCAGGTATCCTTCTGCGGTTGCCCGCGGCGGATCATGCCCGGGCGGACCATCGTCTCGTCAAACCTTGGCTAGGAGTCACCGTGGCTGCCACCTGCGACGTCTGCGGCAAGCGCCCGGGCTTCGGCAACTCGATCTCGCACTCGCACCGGCGCACCCCCCGCCGCTGGAACCCCAATATCCAGTCCGTGCGCGTGGTCGTCGGCGGCACGCCGAAACGGCTCAACGTGTGCACCTCGTGCCTGAAGGCCGGAAAGGTCACGCGTTAGGCGCGTCCACCCGCCGCTGCTCGACGTGGTCGATCAGATCGTCCGGGACCCGTCACGAGAAGTGGGTGTGCCCCGCGCTCCCCTCGTGTCGCGCGCCGTCGACGGTGATGCCTTCGCCCTCGCCGACCCGGCCGACGACACGCCACCGTTCGGGAAGCGTCACATCCGCCGCGAACGTCGCGGCGAGCGCGTTGTCCTCGCCGCCGGCCAGGATCCAGTCCAGCGGCTCTGCGTTGAGTGCGGCCGCCGCGTCGCGGATCGGGCCCGGAACCACGAACGCGGCCGGGTCCAGATCTATCGCCACTCCGCTCGCCTGGGCCACGTGGCCCAGGTCGGCGAGCAGGCCGTCGCTCACGTCCACCATCGACGTCGCACCCAGCTCCGCCGCCTCCGGCCCGGCCTCGTAGGGCACCGTCGGACGACGGTGGGCCTCCACCAGGACCCGCGGCGATCGGAACCCACGGCTGAGCACCCGGAATCCGGCTTCGGCCCAGCCCAGCCGTCCACACACCGCGACGACGTCGCCCGGTGTCGCCCCGGCCCGCGTGACTGGCGATCGTCCGCCGAGGTCGCCGAGCGCCGTCACGGAAACGACGACCAGGTCGGAACGCACCACGTCGCCACCCACGACCGACGTGCCCACCGGCTCGCATTCCTCCCGCATCCCATCGGCCAGGCCGAGCACCCAGTCCGCCGGGAGGTCCGGTGGCGCGCCGAGACCGACGAGCAAGGCGGTCGGCACCGCGCCCATCGCAGCCACGTCGGCAAGGTTCTGCGCGGCCGCCTTGTGCCCGACGTCGGCGGCCGAGGACCAGTCGCGGCGGAAGTGCCGGTTCTCGACCAGCAGGTCGGTGGTCGCCACCACCCGGCCGTCCGGCGCAGCGACGACAGCGGCGTCGTCACCCGGCCCGATCAGCACGCCTCCGCCCTGCGGTAGCCGCGCCGTGATGGCCGATATCAGGCCGAACTCCCCCAGGTCGGCCAGCTTGTCAGACATGGATCTCCCTCGCCGATCCGGCCACGTTGTAGGTTTACGGCGACGTTCGGGGACATCTTGGCCCAGAGACTGGAGGACGCGCGTGGTGGTGCAGGCCTACATCCTCATCCAGACCGAGGTCGGCAAGGCGGCAGATGTCGCGCGCGAGATCGCTCACATCGAGGGAGTCACGCTCGCCGAGGACGTCACCGGGCCCTATGACGTCATCGTGCGGGCCGAGGCCCGCAACGTCGACGAGTTGGGCAAGCTCGTGGTCGCCCGTGTGCAGGGGGTCGACGGCATCACGCGCACACTCACCTGCCCGGTCGTCCACATCTGATCACGACGACCTCTCGTCGCCGACGCCCGTCACGCCCCCTCCATGCGGGCGCGGCGGGCGTCGCCATGCTCGTGTTCGTGCTCGCGCTCCTGCTCGACGGTTGCGGGTTCGGAGCCGTGGAGATCACGCCCTACGAGCCTGAGCCGGGCACATCCGAGGCCTGCGCGACACTGTCGGAGGCCCTCCCGGAGGTCGTCTCCGACGCCGTGCGCCGCGACACCGAGCCCGCAGTCCCGTACGTCGCGGCCTGGGGTGACCCCGCCGTGGTGCTGCGCTGCGGCGTCCCCCTGCCCCCGGAGTACGGCCCGGACTCGCAACTGCTCGACGTCGACGGTGTCGGCTGGCTTTCCGTGGACGGCGAGGGCGGCACGTTCTTCACGGCTGCGGATCGCGATGTCCACGTCGAGGTGGCCGTGCCTGACGACTATGCCCCCGAGGCCGACGTCCTCACCGACCTCACCCCTGCGATCCTGGACACGATCCCCGAGCGGGGCCGGTCGACCGCGGCCTCGCCGCCTCCGTCTGCGTGACGGCGACTGCTCAGCCACCGAACCAACGCCGGCGCCGGGTGGCGGCGAACAGGTCCTTCTCGGCAGCCAGCTCTGGTGATGGTCCGAGGAACGGCGCCGTGGGCGAGGGCCCGGACAGGAAGTCGGCGTCGACCTTGCCGACGAACCCTCCGCCGAACTCGATGTAGCACGACCCCTTGCCGTCGTAGGGCTCTATCACTCCCGAGCCGTGGATCTTTGCGGCGATGTCGTCGGCGACCGCGCGCGCCGCGGTCTCGGCGAACACGCCTGCCCGGGGAACCGGTGCGTCGGCGCAATCCCCGAGTGCATACACATTCGGGAAAGGCGTCGCGAGGTTGCGGGGATCCACCGCAACCCAGCCGTCGTTTCCGCCGACCGTCAGTCCGGACGCCTCGACGACCGTCGGCACCCGGTGAACAGGAATGCCGATGAACAGGTCGTAGGGAAGATCTCCCGTCTTCAGCTGGGCCACGTGCGTGGCAGGTTCGAGCCCGCGCACCCGCCTGCCGGGCGTGTAGCCGATGTCGCGTTCCCCCAGCGCCCGCACGATCGCCGCAGAGGTCTCCCGTGACACGGGGACCGGGGACTCCATCGGGCTGATCACATCGATCCGGGTGGCGTCGCGAACCCCCCGATCGGCCAGGTATTCGTGCAGCAGTAAGGCTCCCTCATACGGTGCCGGCGGACACTTGAAGGGAACCCCCAGGATCGCGATCAGCACCCTGCCGCCGGTGAACGACGGCAGGATCTGACTCAGCCGCTCGGCACCGGCGACCGAGTAGTACTCGTGCCCGTCCTGCACGAAGCCCGGCGTGGCGGCCGGGTCGTAGTCGGCGCCCAGCGCCACGACCAGGATGTCGGGCTCGTACGCGCCGCCATCGGTCACGACATGACGCGTACGGGGATCGATCGACGTGACCCTTTCCTGACGAAACTCGACTCCGGGTCTGGAGATGGTCCGGTACGGGCAGCTCACCTCGTCCCGGGTCTGGCGGCCGAACAGGATCTCGAGCTTGGAGAACCCGAAGACGAACGAGTCGTTCTGGTCGACGAGGGTGACGTGGACCTCGTCCCCCAACGAGCCGGACAGCCGAGTGGCCAGCTCCAGCCCTCCGAAACCGGCGCCCAGGATCAACACGTGCTCCCTCACGGCAGCAGCATGTCGTGCAGTCGGCTCGCGTTGCCAGCGGAACAGCCGTTCCGAGAAGACTGGGACCAGAGTTGATCAAGACACCTCGTCAGGGGCAGCTGGTGGCGGCGTCCCCGTCGATCTCACCGAGAAACGAGCCGAAGTCACCGATGTGAGCATCCGCACCGAGCACCAGCCGCGTGACGTTGCCGAGGCCGAGGCGCGGCTCCTCCTGGGAGGACGCGTGCTCGCCGATGTCGTGGTGCGCCACGGCACGCTGAGCCGTGACGACACCCAGGCAATTCGGCGTCTCTGGTGTGCTGGCAGACGCGGCGGGAGCAGTCACTATGCCCGCAGACAGTGCAAGGGTCAGGGCGATGGTCGATCTGCGCATGGTTGGCTACCCCACTTCACGTGGTTCTGGCGGAGCCTCCGGTCGGAGGCGCCACGAGCATTGGTGGGGAGTCACGCCGTGGGCAAGCCTTTCATCTGCCGCCGAAACATGTTGACAGCAGGAGCCCTGTCTCGATGACGATGGTTGTCGCGGACCCGGCGACAATGCGGTGCCGGATCGCGAAACGTGGAGCGTCGCGGCCCGTAGGAGTGGTGGAGATGCTGCGGCTTCGGCTTGGCGTGGAGGATCTGGCACGCACAACGTTCGCGGCATCGACGCCGTACTGCGAGTTGGCCGTGAGTGCGCAGGTTCTCCAGCAACCGACAAGTCAGTTTCGGCGGCTGTGTGGTGCCACGCGAGCTCGTATCCCAGCCCGGGCTCGTCGGTTGCTCGACCTGATTCCCGCATACGGCAGTGTCCCTACCTTCCTGGCTCCGGAGTCCTGCAGCTGCCTCGACGAGGCTCTCGACGTCGTACAGTCCACGCCGGCATCGAGAATCCAGGCCGAGCTCGCAGAGATACCGTGGTCGTCCGGTCTGTCGCCATGGATCCACGACCTCGCTCGCGGCCGCGTCGGTGCGCTGGCTGACCTTGGCTGGATCATGCGGGTCTACTACGACCACGTGATGGCCCCGGTGTGGCCCACGGTGGAACGGGTGATGGCGGCCGAACTGCGGGATCGGGCCTGGCAACTCGCAACCGAGGGCGCCGAGGTCACGCTGAACACCCTCCATCCGCGGATCCGTTGGCATGACGGCGTGCTCGAGGTCGGCGCACCTACCGAGGCCGACATCGATCTTGCTGGACAGGGGCTTCGCCTCATGCCGTCGATCTGGACACGCCCGGCCGTCGCGATCGGCTGGAAGCACCCGACCCTCGTCTATCCGGTTCGTCCCTCGAGCTGGGCACAGCAGGATCCCGGAGCCGATCATCACGACCGGCTGGCCGCCGTACTGGGAACGACTCGCACCCGGGTCCTGCGCTCACTGGGCATCGAGCACACCACGAGCGAGCTCGCACGTGCGCTGGACATCAGCCTGGCGTCCGCCTCGACCCATGCCGCCGCTCTGCGGGGGGCTGGACTGGTGGCAACCCGACGAGACGGCCAGGCAGTGCGTCATGTTCTGACCGAGCTCGGCCAGGCCGTTGCGTCTGCCACGCCGGGAACCGGCTGAGCGGCACCGGGCCGCGCACGGTGGTGCGCGGCGGGCTTCCGGATGCCGGCTGTCAGCGAAGGCCTGTGGGGCGGGTGAGGGCGGTGGTGAGAAGGCGGTCGACGAGCGCCGGATAGTCGAGCCCGGTGGCCGCCCACAACATCGGGAACATGGACGTCGGCGTGAATCCCGGCATGGTGTTGACCTCGTTGACCAGCAGGGAATCGTGGGCGCGGAGGAAGAAGTCGACGCGCGCGAGACCTTCGCACGACAGCGTCGTGAAGGCCTCGGCGGCGAGCGAGCGCGCCTGGCCGGCGACGTCGTCCGGAATATCGGCCGGCACGTCGAGTGATACGTGCTCCTCGTCCAGGTACTTGGCATCGAAGTCGTAGAACTCGTGGGTGTCGTCGACCCTGATCTCCCCGACGACGCTGGTGTCGGGCGGGCCGCCCGGGCGTCCCTGCAGAACGCCGCACTCGACCTCGCGGCCGTGGACCGCCTCCTCGACGATGACCTTCGGGTCGTGGCGACGAGCGTCGAGAACGGCCGCCTCCAGCCCTCCCGGACCGTCGACCTTCGTGATGCCGATGCTCGAGCCCGCCCGTGCGGGTTTGACGAACACCGGCCACCCCAGGCCGGCCACCTCGGCGGCCACGCGCCCGCGTTGCGGCTCCCAGGGTCCCGGTTCGACGAGGACGTGCCGGCAGACCGGCAGTCCCGCGGCGGCCAGTACGAGCTTCATGTAGTGCTTGTCCATCCCCACTGCCGATGCGAGCACCCCGGAGCCCACGTACGGCACACCGGCGAGTTCGAGCATGCCCTGCAACGTGCCGTCCTCGCCGTACGGGCCGTGCAGCAGCGGCAGCACGACGTCGACCTCGCCCAGGACGCGCGGGACGGCGCCCGGCTCGCTGACGATGATCTCGGCCGAACCCGGTGAGCTGGGAAGCACCACCGTGCCACCTTCGTCGGCAACCTCGGGTAGACGGCCGTCGGAGATCGCCAGCCGCGCCGGATCGCTCGGCCCGAGCACCCACCGGCCCTTCGGGGTGACGCCGATGGGCACGACGTCGTAGCGATCAGGGTCGATCACCCGCAGGACACTGCCGGCGGTGACGCACGAGATCGCGTGCTCGGAGCTGCGTCCCCCGAAGACGACCGCGACCCGGACACGGCGGGGCTGTGGAGCGCTCACCGGCGCGACCCTACCGGCCGGCACAGGAGAATCGGCACATGACGCGACAGACGCACGACCGCCCCAGCCTCGCAGCCGCCACGATCGCCGTTCACGGCGGGCGGCCGGAGCAGACGCCTGGAGCTCCGTTGTCGGTGCCCCCGGTGCTCGCGTCGACATACGTCGAGGGTGGCGCCGTGGGTTATGGACGTAACGGCAACCCGACGTGGACGGCACTCGAGGATGTGGTCGGAGCCCTCGAGGGCGGGCGCGCGCTGGCGTTCGCCTCCGGCATGGCCGCGGTGGCAGCCGTCCTCGACCTGTTCCCGGACCGTTCCGTGGTGGTCGCGCCCGATGTCTGCTACAGCGGGACATCCACCCTGTTCGACCGGTTGGAGATCCACCGCGAGTTCGTGATCCGCCGCGTCGACATCGCCGACACCGATGCAACGCTGGCAGCGCTGGACGGCGCGAGGATTCTCTGGACCGAGTCGCCCACGAACCCGACGCTCGCCGTCGCGGATCTGCCCGCGCTGTTCGCCGAAGCACGGGAGCGGCGGGTGACGACCTGCGCGGACAACACGTTCGCCACTCCGCTCAACCAGCGACCGCTCGATCTCGGCGCGGACGTCGTGGTGCACAGCCTCACCAAGTTCCTCGCGGGGCACTCCGACGTCGTGCTCGGTGCCGCCATCACCCGTGACGACGCCACCTACGGTCGCCTGCTCGAGCACCGGACGTACCACGGCGGCATCCCCGGCCCGGCCGAGGCGTGGCTCGCCCTGCGCGGGATCCGCACACTGCACCTGCGCGTCGAGCGGTCCCAGCACAACGCGGCCGTCCTCGCGTCACGGCTTGCAGCTCATCCAGCCGTTGGTCGCGTGCACTATCCGGGTCTGCCCGACGATCCCGGCCACGAGCGGGCGCTGCTGCAGATGCGCGGCTTCGGCGCCGTGATCGCCATCGAGATCCGCAGCGGTCCGGCCGCCGCGGACGCCGTGTGCTCGGCCACACAGCTGTGGGTGCCCGCCACCAGTCTGGGCGGTGTCGAGTCGACGCTCGAGCGTCGCCGCCGCTGGCCCGAGGAGAGCCTCGCGGTGCCCGAGTCGCTGATCCGGCTGTCGGTGGGGATCGAGGACGTGGAGGACCTCTGGGCCGACCTCTCGGCTGCGCTGGACGGGAGCGGGTGACGCCCGCCTTCGGCGACGACCCTCCGCCTGTGGATGTGAGCCCGGTGTTTGTCGGACCCGGCGCCGGTATGGTCGTTCTGAGCGACGGGCAGGCGAACCAGGCGGTAGTCGGCTGCTAGTGGCCGTGGCGTTCGGGCTTTGCAGTGCGCGAAATGAGGCTGCGTAACATCTCGGGCGGCGTCATCGCGCCGTGTACGACGTAGGTCACGTGCTCGACGATCGGCATGTCGACTCCTACCCGCCTGGCCAGCTCGAGCACCGATTCGCACGACTTCACGCCCTCGGCGATCTGCCGCGTCGATGCCACGATCTCGGCGACGGACATACCCCGGCCGAGCTTCTCGCCGAACGTCCGATTCCGCGACAGCGGCGAGGAGCACGTCGCCACCAGGTCACCGAGCCCGGCAAGTCCGGAGAACGTGTACGGATCGGCGCCGAGAGACGCACCGAGCCGTGCGGTCTCCGCCAGCCCCCGGGTGATGACGCTGGCCCGGGTGTTGTCGCCGAAGCCCAGCCCTTCGGCCATGCCGACCGCCAGCGCGATGACGTTCTTGACGGTCCCACCCAACTCGGTGCCGACGACGTCGGTGTTCGTGTAGGGACGGAAGTACGGCGAGTGGCAGGCATGCTGGATCCGTTGCGCCACCGACTCGTCCGCACAGGCGACGACACTGGCGGCGGGCTGCCGCTGTGCGATCTCGCCGGCCAGGTTCGGGCCGGACACGACCGCCACCCGGTCCGGGCCGGCGCCCGCCACTTCGCTGATGACCTCGCTCATCCGCTTCGCCGTGCCGAGCTCGATTCCCTTCATCAGGCTGACGAGCACCACGTCCTCGGGCAGCTTCGGGGCCCAGGTCGTCAGGTTCGCCCGCAGCGTCTGAGACGGCACGGCCAGGACGATCAGGTCGGCGCCCTCCGCCGCCTCGACCGGCTCGGGCGTGGCCCGGATCGCCGACGGCAACTCGATGTCGGGCAGGTAATCGGGATTGCGGTGGGTGCGATTGACCGCCTCGCACAATTCCGGACGGCGTCCCCACATGACGACGTCCGTGCCGGCGTCGGCCAAGACGAGCGCGAACGCCGTTCCCCACGATCCGGAGCCGAAGACGCCTGCACGAGTCATTCGTCGTCCTCCTCGGGTGGTGTCGGACTCACCTGCAACCGGCCGGTCCGCGGCACACCCGCCTGGTCCGGGTCGAACCGGGTCGCCGGCGGCAGTTCACCACGCAGTTCGGCGAGTTGGGCGGTGATCGCGTCGAGGATCCGGTCGGTCGCCGTACGGAGCACTGCCGAGGTGATCGGCCTGCCTCGCAGGTCCTCGAGGTCGACGGGGGGACCGGCGAGAACGTGGACCGTCTTGCGTGGCAGCAGGCGTAACCGCTTGGAGTACGGCGGCAGGATCTCCTGCGGCCCCCACTGCGCGACGGGGATCACCGCGCAGCCGGTCTCGAGCGCGACCCGGGCGGCGCCGGTCTTGCCGGCCATCGGCCACAGGCCGGGTTCCCGGGTGATCGTTCCCTCCGGATAGATCCCGACACACTCCCCCGCGCGCACGGCGGCGACGGCGTCCCGGAAAGCCCGGGCCGCATCCCGGGACTCCCGGTACACCGGGATCTGGCCGCACGCGGCGATGATCCGGCCGACGATCGGGATGCGGAACACGGCCTCCTTCGCCAGGTAGCGCGGCGCCCGGCCGTTGTCCCAGAGGAAATGCGCGAAGGTCAGGGGGTCCGCGTAGGAGATGTGGTTCGGCGACACGACGACGCCCACACCCTCACCGGGCAGATGCTCGGTACCCCGCCAGTCGCGGTGGGTCGTCGCCATCAGGATCGGTCGCAGGATGCCGGCCACGACGCGGTACCAGAAGCCCAGCCGTTGTCTCGGACCAGCCACGCACCCTCCTCGTCGTCAACCGGGCCGCAGCGGGCCCCAGTGATGCGCAAAGCGTGCCAGAGTCGATCCCGTCGAGCCGCACCGCCCGCTCGGCTGGAACGATGGCGGCGATGCCCACAAACCCCCGCTGGTCGGTCGTCGTGCCGGTGAAGCGACCCGAGGTGGCGAAGACACGCCTGGCCGACCTCGCCGGCGCCCGCCGCGCCGAGTTGGCACGTGCCTTCGCAGCCGACACCGTCGCGGCCGCCCTGGCCTGCCCCGACGTGGCCGACGTGGTGGTCGTCACCGACGACGCGCAGACCGCGTCAGCCGTCGCGA
Source organism: Jiangellaceae bacterium (assembly GCA_035656095.1). Classification (GTDB taxonomy): domain Bacteria; phylum Actinomycetota; class Actinomycetes; order Jiangellales; family Jiangellaceae; genus DASRTE01. The sequence continues at coordinate 28,512 of DASRTE010000121.1, read as the reverse complement.
CGGCCGGCGCCCTGGTCGTAGCCGACGAGCCGGCGGCCGGACTCAACGCCGCGCTCCGTCACGGTGCGGATCTCGTGCGCCGCCGCCACCCCGACGGCTACATCGCCGCGCTGTCCGCAGACCTGCCGGCGCTGCGCCCCGAGGAGTTGGCCACGACGCTTCGAGCGGCCAGCGCGCACCCGGTCTCGTTCGTGGGCGATGCCGCGGGAATCGGGACGACGTTGTATGCGGTGACGCGGATGGAGGCATTCGAACCCCGATTCGGGGGACGATCGCGCGCGACTCACCGCGCCGGTGGTGCGGTCGAGCTCACCGTCCCCGACACCCCGTCGGTACACCGTGACGTCGACACCGCCGTGGACCTGTGGGACGCACTACGCCTCGGGGTCGGAGCCCGCACAGCGGCGGTCGTCGCACTGATCTGACCCGGCGTGAAGCGGCTCCGGCTACGCTCGCCTACCGTGCAGGCGACGGTGGCGTCCTTCGATCCGGCAACCCGATCAGGAACGGTGCTGCTGGACGACGGAACCGAACTGCCCTACAGCGATGAGGCCTTCGGTGCCGGCTCGTTGCGCATGGCCCGCGTCGGTCAGCGGGTGCGGATCCGCACGGCGGGTTCCGGGGCAGACCTTCACGTCACGTTCCTGACCCTGGCTACCCTCCGCGACTAGCGCGGCGACGCCTTCTTTGCCGGGGCCTTCTTCGCCGTGGTCTTCTTCGCCGTGGTCTTCTTCGCCGTGGTCTTCTTCGCCGCCGTCTTCCTCGCCGCCGTCTTCCTGGCAGGAGCCTTCTTGGCGGTGGTCTTCTTCGCCGTGGTCTTCTTCGCCGTGGTCTTCTTCGCCGCCGTCTTCTTCGCGGTCGACTTCTTGGCGGGAGCCTTCTTCGCCGCCGCCTTCGTCGCCGGGGCCTTCTTCGCGGTGGCCTTCTTGGCCGTCGACGTGCCCGCGGCACTACGGGCTGCTCCGGCTGCGGCGCGCAGGCCGGTCGCGGCAGCGCGTGTGGCCGACTCTGCCGCCGAGGCCGCCGTTGCCGGAACGACTGCGAGCGAATCGGCGACCCGCTCGCGGGCCTTGCGCGCCCCGCTCACGACCTCCTTGAGCTCGTTGCCCGGCCGGAACTTCGCGACGTACTTGCGGCGGGTCTTCACCGTGTCACCGGTCCTGGGATTGCGGGCGGTTCCCGCCTTGCGCACGCTGCGCTCGAACGCACCGAAGCCTGTGATGACGACCTTCTCGCCCTTCGACACCGAGCGGGTGATCACGTCGACGACGGAGTCGAGCGCGTGCGCGGCCACCTTGCGGTTGCCTTCGAATCGCTCGGCGAGCTCGTCGATGAGCTGCGTCTTGTTCACTGCATCCCCCAATGATGCGGACGGTCGGGTCGTGCACCCGATTGCATAGGCACGCTATGGAGAATCTCCCGCCCGCACAATGACAAAACACATTTCCCGGCCCACGTGTCGCGCCGGAGGTCATCCGCGGCTCAGCACCGTCCTCGGCAGGCGGGATGGTCGGCTGGCCTCGAACCGCTCGATCTTGTCGATGTGCCGCAGAGTGAGGCCGATGTCATCGAGTCCTTCGAGCAGCCTCCATCGTGTGTACTCGTCGACGTCGAAGCGCGCGACCGTTTCGCCGGCACTCACCTGCCTGGCCACGAGATCGACTGTGACCGGCGTCGACGGATCGGCCTCGACCGTGGCCCACAGACGCTCGACCACGTCCTGCTCGACACATGCCGTGAGCAGGCCCGACTTGCCGGCGTTGCCACGGAAGATGTCGCCGAAGCGCGGCGAGAGCACGGCCCGGAAGCCGTAGTCATGCAGCGCCCAGACCGCGTGCTCGCGCGACGAGCCGGTCCCGAAGTCGGCTCCGGCGACCAGGATCGAGGAACCGTCGTACTCGGGGCGGTTCAGCACGAAATCCGGATCCTTGCGCCAGGCCGCGAACAAGCCGTCCTCGAAGCCGGTACGACTGATCCGCTTGAGGTACTCGGCGGGAATGATCTGGTCGGTGTCGACATTGCTGCGCCGCAGCGGGACGGCCGTACCGGCGTGGACGGTGAACTTCTCCATGACCTCACACCTCCACGGGATCGGGCAGGTCGGCCGGTGCGGACAGCCGGCCGGTCACCGCCGTCGCGGCGGCCACAAGCGGAGACACCAGGTGGGTCCGTCCGCCCTTGCCCTGCCGCCCCTCGAAGTTCCGGTTGGACGTCGAGGCACTGCGCTCGCCTGGAGCAAGCTGATCGGGGTTCATGCCCAGGCACATCGAGCAACCGGCCGACCGCCACTCGGCACCCGCGGCGAGGAAGACCTCGTCGAGGCCCTCGTACTCGGCCTGGGCCCGGACCTGCATCGAGCCGGGTACCACCAGCATCCGCACGCCGTCGGCCACCGTGCGCCCGCGGATGACCTCGGCCGCTGCGCGCAGATCCTCGATCCGGCCGTTGGTACACGAGCCCAGGAAGACGGTGTCGACAGCGATGTCACGCAGCGGCGTTCCCGGCGTCAGGCCCATGTACGCGAGAGCGCGCTCGGCCGAGTTACGGGCACCCTCGTCGGCCAAAGACGCCGGATCCGGCACGGCGGCCGACAGGGGCAGACCCTGTCCCGGGTTGGTGCCCCAGGTGACGAACGGCTCGATCTCCTCGGCTCGCAGGACGACCTCGGCGTCGAAGACCGCGTCGTCGTCGGTCCGCAACTCGCGCCACGCCTCCAGCGCGACGTCCCAGTCCGAACCCTGCGGTGCGTGCCGGCGATCCTTGAGATAGGCGAAGGTCGTCTCGTCCGGCGCCACCATGCCGGCGCGGGCGCCTGCCTCGATCGACATGTTGCAGATGGTCATCCGCGCCTCCATCGACAGTGCGCGGATCACCTCGCCCCTGTACTCGATCACGTAGCCCTGGCCCCCGCCGGTGCCGATGGTGGCGATCATCGTGAGGACCACGTCCTTCGCCGTGACACCGGGGCGCAGCTGGCCGTCGACGGTGACCGCCATCGTCCGGAACGGCCGCATGGGCAGCGTCTGCGTCGCCAGGACGTGCTCGACCTCGCTGGTGCCCACACCGAAGGCCAGCGCCCCGAACGCGCCGTGCGTGGACGTGTGCGAGTCGCCGCACACCACCGTCATGCCGGGCTGGCTGAGCCCGAGCTGAGGGCCGATGATGTGGACGATTCCCTGCTCGGACTGGCCCATGCGATGCAGCACGAGGCCGAAGTCCTCACAGTTGCACCGCAGCGTCTCGATCTGAGTGCGAGAGACGGGGTCGGCGATGGGCAGGTCGATGCCGACCGTCGGCACGTTGTGGTCCTCGGTCGCGAGGGTGAGATCCGGCCGTCGAACCCGGCGGCCGGCGAGGCGGAGCCCTTCGAACGCCTGCGGACTGGTGACCTCATGCACGAGGTGGAGGTCGATATAGAGCAGGTCCGGCTCCCCGTCGGCCCGATGCACGAGGTGTGCGTCCCATACCTTCTCGGCAAGGGTCCTGCCCATCACGGTGTCCTCTCGCTGGGGCTGCGCTGCCCGTCGGACGGATGGTCGTCGCGACACCGGCGTGGCGCTAGTTGCCATCTCGTATGTTGAGATGGCAATATCGATTCATGGACAACTCTAGCGGAGTCGGAGTCCTGGACAAGGCGGCCCTCGTCCTGTCGGCGCTCGAGGCGGGCCCGGCGACACTGGCCAATCTCGTCAACTCCACCGGCCTCGCCCGTCCGACCGCACACCGTCTCGCGGTCGCACTCGAGCACCACCGACTGGTCTCGCGCGACCTGCACGGACGCTTCATCCTCGGACCCCGGCTCGGCGAACTGGCAACCGCAGCCGGCGAGGACCGGTTGCTGGCGGCCGCAGGCCCCGTCCTGGCCCGGCTGCGCGAGGCCACCGGGGAGAGCGCGCAACTGTTCCGCCGCCAGGGCGACCACCGCATCTGCGTCGCCGCGGCCGAACGTCCCACCGGCCTGCGCGACACGATCCCGATCGGTGCCACCCTCACCATGCTTGCCGGCTCCGCAGCGCAGATCCTGCTGGCCTGGGAGGAACCCGAGCGGATGCACCGCGGCCTGCAGGGCGCCCGCTTCACCGCCACGATGCTCGCCGCCGTTCGCCGCAGGGGCTGGGCCCAGAGCGTCGCCGAGCGCGAGCCCGGTGTCGCGTCAGTGTCTGCGCCGGTACGGTCGTCGAGCGGTCGGGTCGTGGCGGCCGTCTCGGTGTCCGGGCCGATCGAGCGGCTCACCCGACAACCGGGACGCATGCACGCGGCGGCCGTCCTCGGCGCCGCGGAGCGCCTGACCACCGTCCTGCGAAGCGTCGAGGACTGACATCTCGCCGACCGTTTCAGCGCACGTTGATGCGCCCCGCGTCGGTCCGGCCACCTCGCCGACGTAAGGCGCGGGCATCATCACGTGCGGACACTGCTCGCGGCGGGGGCGAGCTGAGCCTTCATGGCTTCGGCCAGCGTGAGCGTCGCGGTGAGCGGGCGGACCATCACCATGAGCTCGTCGATCGAGCCGTGGTCGTCGATGTGGAGGAAGTCGCATCCCTCGATCTGCTGGCCGCCGATTCGCGCGTGGAAGACGAGAGCATGGTGGGCGGCGTCCTTCGAGCCGATCTCGCGCACATAGCGGAAGTCCTCGAAGACCAGCGAGACGGCGCGGAGGATCGGTGCGACGGCCTCGCGGCCCTGGTAGGGCTTGAACACGACGGGGCTTCGGAAGACGACGTCGGGTGAGAGCAGCTCCACGGCTGTGTCCATGTCTCGTGCCTCTATGGCGACGCGGAACGGATGCAACGACTTGATCTCCATCTAGTCAACAAGTTGAATAGGTGCAGATGATGCTACTACGAGGTTCGGGAGCCGTGTCGATGGCGCTGCGCCACGCAGTACTCGCCGCCCTGTTGGAGGGCGAGGCGTCGGGCTACCAGCTGGCGAAGCGCTTTGACGTGTCGGTCGCCAACTTCTGGTCGGCCACGCCGCAGCAGCTCTACCGCGAGCTCGAGCGCCTCGAGCAGGAGCGGCTGCTGCGAGGCCGCGTGGTCGAGCAGCGGCGACGGCCGAACAAGCGAGTGTTCACCCTCACTGCCGCCGGTCGCAGAGAGCTCCACGCCTTCATTGCGCAGCCCGCCAGGCCGACCGCGATCCGCGATGACCTCCTCGTCCAGCTACAGGCCGCCGCCGACGACGACCGAGATGCCATACGGGAAGCTCTCGCGGCGCGTCTGAACCACGCGCGCGGCAAGCTCGCGCTCTATGACCGCCTCCGCGACGGGCTCCTCGAGGGGCACAGCGAGGGCGCACATCTGCGCGACGCCGAGCGCATCGGGCCGTATCTCACGCTCATGGGCGGACGCATGTACGAGCAACAGAACATCCGCTGGTGCACGGCCGTCCTCGAGGTGCTCGATCAGCGATTGCGAATGCATCGAGAAAGCGTGCCGCCTGGGGATCCTTCCGCGGGCCGCACGGCCGGCCGGCAAGCAGGGTGCCGATGAAGACCAGACGATGCCGGTCGATCTCTCGGTTGCCGTACCTGGATGAGCACGCGACGGCCATCGCCGCTGACGTCGATGAGGTCTGGCCCGTCCTGATCGAAACACTGGACCGAGGCTTCTCACGAACTGGCCTGGCCAGCTACATCCGCATCGTCGGGTGCGCCGACTGCACAGCGTCCGGGCCGCGGCCGCTCACCGAAGGCTCGACGATCCCTGGCTTTCGAGTAGTCGCGGCGGTCCCGGGATCGGTGCTGGTGCTGGAGGGGCGGCACCGCTTCTCGTCCTACGCCCTGATCTTTCGCCTCGAACAGGTCAGTGCGGGTCGGTCACGGCTACGTGCCGAAAGTCGGGCCGCCTTTCCCGGCTTGGCCGGCGGCGTCTACCGACTGCTCGTCATCGGCACCGGCGGACACGCCGTCGTCGTGCGGCGCTTGCTCTCAGTCATCAAGCGCCGGTCCGAGCGGTGCGCGGTCACAGCTAAACACAACAAGATCGCCCCCCACCCGCGTTATGGCAGGTGAGGAGCGCTGTCCAGCTGGTAGCCCCGACGGGATTCGAACCCGCGCTACCGCCTTGAGAGGGCGGCGTGCTAGGCCGCTACACAACGGGGCCGTGCGACGATCGTCGCGGTGCGGAACTCTACCGGAGGCCGGATCGCGTTCCAAACTGCGCTGGGGTACCAGGACTCGAACCTAGACTAACTGAACCAGAATCAGTCGTGCTGCCAATTACACCATACCCCATCAGACCGGACACGAAGCCGTCCGAGCAGCGCGGCAAGAATAACGGCCGCGAGCGCAGCGCTCCAAACCGGCGGACGCCGCCGGCACCACCGCTCAGACCGGTTCGCTCACGTGTTCCAGAGCACTGTCCAGGCGGGTCAGCGTGCGCTCACGGCCGAGCAACTCGATCGACTCGAACAGCGGAGGCGACACCCGCCGGCCGGTGACCGCCACCCGCACAGGACCGAAGGCGTGCTTCGGCTTGAGGCCGAGCCCGTCCACGAGCGCGGCGCGCATGGCATGCTCGATCGACTCCGTCGTCCACTCCGACAGGCTGAGCAAGGCGTCACGGGCCGCCGCGAGCGCAGGTCCGGCCTCCGGCGTGAGCATGGACGACGTCGCAGCATCGTCCATGTGCAGGACGTCGCCGTCGACGAACAGGAACCCCAGCATCGAAACCGCCTGGTCCAGCACCGTCATCCGCTCCTGGACCAGCGGAGTGGCGGCCCGCAGGAGCGCGCGCTGGTGGGGCGTGGGCGGGTCGGCCAGCAGGTCCGCCTTCTGCAGGTGCGGGACCATGCGGTCGGCGAGATCGTCGGGTTCGAGCCGGCGCAGCCACACGCCGTTGATCGCCTCGGCCTTCTTCAGGTCGAACCGAGCGGGATTCGGGTTGACCCGCGTCACGTCGAAGGCGGCGGCCATCTCCGCCATCGAGAAGATCTCCCGGTCCTCGCCGATCGACCAGCCCAGCAGTGCGAGGTAGTTCAGCAGACCCTCGGGAAGGAATCCGCGGTCGCGGTAGAGCTGCAGCGACGCCTCCGGGTCGCGTTTGGACAGCTTGCGGTTGCCCGCGCCCATGACGAAGGGCAGGTGGCCGTAACGCGGCATCGGGCCACGGGCGACACCCACGTCGCGAAGCACCTCGTGCAGGACGACCTGACGCGGCGTCGAGGAGAGCAGGTCCTCACCCCGGAGCACGTGGGTGATGCCCATGAGCGCGTCGTCGACCGGGTTGACCAGCGGGTAGAGCGGCTGCCCGTTGGCCCGGACGATCACGTAGTCGAAGACGTTCGCGGCATCGACGGTGATCCGGCCGCGGACCAGATCGTCGACGGACACGGAACGGTCGGGCATGCGGAAACGCAGCACGGGCTCGCGGCCCTCGGCACGGAAGGCCGCGACCTGATCGGCGGTGAGTGCACGGCAGTGACCGTCGTAGCCGCTGGGCCGGCCTGCGGCACGCGCGACAGCACGACGCTCCTCGAGCTCCTGCTGGGTGCAGTAGCAGTGGTAGGCGTGGCCGGACTCGAGCAGAGTCGCGGCGACCCGGGCGTAGATGTCGCCGCGCTCGGACTGCCGGTACGGCGCGTGCGGCCCCCCGACCTCGGGGCCCTCATCCCAGGTCAGGCCCAGCCATCGGAACGAGTCCAGCAGGGCGCCGTAGGACTCCTCGGTGTCGCGCGCGGCGTCGGTGTCCTCGATGCGGAACACGAACGTGCCGCCGTAATGGCGTGCGAACGCCCAGTTGAACAGGGCCGTGCGGATCAGCCCGACGTGCGGGTTGCCGGTCGGCGACGGGGAGAACCGGACCCGTACGTCGGCGGGCGAGACGCCGTCGAGCACGGGATCGGGCACGTGTCGAGCGTACCGGTCGCCCGCACAGGGTCACTCGGCCGCGACGACGCGGTTGGTCAGCGCACCGATGCCCTCGACGGTCACGGTGACCTCGTCCCCGTCGCGCAGCGGTCCCACACCGGCCGGCGTCCCCGTGAGGATGACGTCGCCCGGCAGCAGGGTGAAGGCATCACTGATGTACGAGACCAGCGCCGCCACGTCGTGGACCATCTGCGAGGTCCGGCCGTTCTGGCGTATCTCGTCGCCGACCGTGCAGGTCACCGCCAGGTCGGCCGGGTCGAGGTCGGTCTCGATCCACGGGCCGAGCGGACAGAACGAGTCGAAGCCCTTCGCCCGTGCCCATTGCCCGTCGCGCTTCTGCAGGTCTCGCGCGCTCACGTCGTTTCCGCAGGTGTACCCGAGGACGACGTCGGCGACCCGTTCGCGCGGCACCGCGCGGCAGACACGGCCGATGACCACGGCGAGCTCGGCCTCGTGATGGACCTCATGCGACTGGTGGGGCAGCACGATGGGCTCCCCGGGTCCGATCACCGACGTGTTCGGTTTGAGGAAGAGCAGCGGTTCCGCGGGTACCTCGTTGCCCAACTCGGCCGCGTGCTCGGCGTAGTTGCGTCCGACGCCGACGACCTTGCTCCGCGGGATCACCGGAGCAACCAACCGGGCGTCGACCAGCGCGACCTTCTCGCCGGTCAGCCGGATCGGCCGGTACAGGGGATCGCCCTCGACGACGGCCAGCACGGTCTCGCCGGACTGGTCCTCGCCAACCACGGCGAACCGCGGCTCGTCCCCCGTCGTGAACCTCGCGATGCGCACGGCAGGGAGCGTAGCTTCGCCGAAGCCGATCGCGATCCGGGGTCAGCGGAACGACCACTCCACGGTAACCGTGACCGCCAGTTGCTCGCGCCCTGGTTGGAGCGGGACATCGAGCGGGACCGGCATCGCCTCCGCCGCGCCGCTGGCGAAGGTTGTGAACCCGTTGCTCGGGACCTCCTCCGTGACGCTCATGACCTGGCCGAGTGTCCGGCCGGCCTGCTCGGCGTACAACTCGGCCTTGGCCTGGGCATCGGCGAACGCGTTCCGGCGGGCCGCGGCCAGTAGGGCGTCGTCCTGCTCGATCTCGAACGACACCCCGAACAGCTGGGCCGCGTCACCGCCCGCCGCGATGCCGGCGGAGATGAGCGCTCCGGCCTCGGACGTGGTCCGGAGCTTCGCGGTGAGCCCCTCGTTCACCGCGTACCCGGTGATCCTTCCTTGCCTGCCGTACGTCGGATGGATGTCCGCGTTGGAGGTCTGGAGGTCGGCTCTGGTCACGCCGCCGTCGACCAGCGCACCCTGCATCTGGGTCATCGCGGCGTTGGCGAGATTCAAGGCCTCGTCGACGGTGGTCGCACTGGTTCTGACCCCGAAGTCTGCGCGCAACGTGTTCAGGCACACCGAGAACCTCACCCGTCGCACTGACCAGAACGCCCTCGCGGGCACGGTCAACAGGCGGCGTCTCCGTGGCAGCACGGGCCGGCGTGGCCACTGAGCTGTTACCGAGCAGCCACGAAGAGAGCGCCACGAGCAGCACCAGAGCGAAGACCAGCAAAGTAGGAGAGCGCGACCGGGTCATCTCGCGACCCCTCTCAGGTGTTTGTCGCTTGGACGCGACAGATCGCGCGCCGGTTCCAGGTTCATCTCGCTGTCGGCGTTGCGTGCATGACCGAACAGGCGGTATAGGGGTGACCATGGCGCTCGGAGCCGTCGGACAGATCCACATCAGCGTCACCGATCTCGACCGGTCGGTCGCGTTCTACCGGGACGTGCTCGAGCTTCCCCTGCTGTTCCAGCTACCCGGGCAGAACATGGCCTTCTTCGCCGCGGGCGACGTCCGCCTCTATCTCGGCGTCCCGGAGTCGCCCCGGTTCCGCACGACGGTGCTGGTGTACTTCTGGGTCGACGACATCGAGGCCGAGCACGCCCGGCTCACGGATCGGGGGGTCACGTTCGACAGCTCGCCGCACGTCGTCCACCGCGACGAGGACACCGAGCTGTGGATGAGCTTCTTCCGCGACCCGGACGGCCACGAGCTGGTCCTCATGCAGGAGCGGCCGCCCGTCGGTGAGGTCTGATGCAGCTCCTTCCCCCACAGAGGTGGCATGAGCTGGCCGCCGCTCACGCGGAGCGGGCCGACACCCTCACCGAAGCACACCGCTCCCGACGAGCCGCCGGTGAGCGTCATGCCATCGAGGACTTCCTCTACACCTACTACTCGACGCGTCCGGCGATCCTGCGTCGGTGGCACCCCGGCGCGGACGTGGGTCTGGAGCCCGGTCCGGGCGGGCCGGCTCCTCAGACGGCCTGGCGGTGGTACGCGACCGACTCCGACGGGCTGGTCTGGCTGGACGTGGACCGGTTCCTGACCCACCGCGGCGAGGCGGTCCGCTTCATCCGGCGACTGCTGAGCGCCACCGCCTCCAGGCCGGCGTTCGTCGGATGCTTCGGGCTGCACGAGTGGGCGATGGTCTACCGGCAGGGGGAGCACCGCCACCCTCTCCCCCTTCGACTCGGGCAGGCGGGCACCGACGCGGTGGTCGAGTCGCACCCCATTCGATGCTCCCACTTCGACGCCTTCCGGTTCTTCACTCCGCAGGCCGAGGGCCTCAACCGGCTCCGTCCGACCCGGGCCACTCAGCCGGACATGGAGCAGCCCGGCTGCCTGCACGCCGCGATGGACTGCCACAAGTGGGCGATGAAGCTCGGTCCCGCCGTCCCCGGTGATCTGGCCCTGGACTGCTTCGAGCTGGCGCGGGACGTCCGGCTCCTGGACATGCAGGCGTCTCCGTACGACCTCTCCTCGTACGGGTGGCCCGCCGTGAAGGTCGAGACACCGCAGGGGAAAGCGGAGTACGTGGCGCGCCAGCGGTGCTTCGCAGAGCGGGCCGCAGCGCTGCGGATGCGGCTCGTCGCCGTCTGCGAGGCGATGCTGAGCCGGGGATCAGTCGTCACGTGACGCCGCCCGGCGCGCCGGCCGTCACACGATGCGCGACACGACGGGGATGCGGACGAGCACCGCGGCCACGCCGAAGGACCCGGCGACCGCCAGGGTGGCCGCCATGAGGAACTCCAGCTCCGGCGGCCAGGCCACGGAGCGGGTGGCGAGGACGAACCCGACCAGGACCAGCTGGTGGACGAGAAAGGCGCCGTACGCCGCACGACTCAAGCCACGAGCCAGCGGACCCTGGTGGTCGTACCGACGGCGGAACACGTCGAGCAGCCACACTGACAACCCCACCACGACTCCGGCCTCCATGACCGCTAGGACGAGGGACTGCCAGGTGCCGCCCCCGGCATAGGGCACCATGTCGGTACCGGTCGCCATCAGGACGCCGGCGAGAGCCACCACCGCACCTGCCGCCACGAGCCCGATCCGCCGGCAGGCCCGGGCCACGGCCGGCGGCACCGGATCGAACCACCCGCGCTCCCCTGCGACGATGCCGAGCGTGAACGCGATCGCCCAGGCCGGCGCCTGGCCCAGCGCCAGGCGGAAGCGCTCCTCCGCGAAGGGCACGACCAGGCGGACCACGTAGGAGGCAGCCACGAGCACCGCACCGGCGAGGACAAGGTGGCGGACACGCATGGCCGTGCGCTCCGGCCGCCGAGGCACCACGACCCGCACCAGCGCGTACACGGCGGAGAGGAGCAGAAGCACGCCGAGGAACCACGTCGGCCCCGGGGCGGGCGGCCACCAGATCTCCACCGTGAACGCCCAGAAGCCGCGGTCCCAGCCCACGTTGTCGGTGTCGACGTACTCGACGAACGGGCTCATGACGACGACGAAGAACACCATCGGCACACCGAGCCGGAGGGCGCGGTCGGCGAGGAACCGGCGCGGGCCCTTGCGTGCGAAGGACGCCGGCGTCAGCGCGCCGGCGATGACGAAGAACGGTGCCAGGCCGAGCAGACCGCCGACGAGAGCGACCAGTTCCATCGTGCTCAGTAGCGGCTCGCGGACCGACGGTTCCCTCAGCACCCAGGTGCCGACCCGGGTCCACGCGAACACCGCGTGGGCGACGATGACACCGGTGACGAGGAGCACCTTGAGGTTGTCGAGGTACGCCCTCCGCCGCGCCACGGCACCACGGGCCGGCGCTGTGGCATGCAGCACGGTCATCGTGACCACCTGCCATCGTGGCTCTCGTCTCCAGGCAACGCCGGCCGGGGGAGTCGCACCAGGGCCGAAGGTCCCCGCGAACGATGTCGTCAGGCAGGCAGCTCGGCCCCTTGGCGCAGCAGCCCGTAGGTGACGCCGTCGACGAGCGCCTCCCACGACGCCTCGATGACGTTCGCCCCGATGCCCACTGTCTCCCAGGAGCTCTTGCCGTCGGTGATCTCGACGAGCACACGGGTCACGGCGTCGGAACCGTGCGCCGCATCGAGGATCCGGACCCGGAAGTCGATGAGCTCCAGCTTGTCGACCTCGGGATAGAGCGTGCCGATCGCCGTGCGCAGCGCGTGGTCGAGCGCGTTGACCGGCCCGTTGCCCTCGCCGGCGACGACCACCCGTTCCCCGCCGGCGCAAAGCTTCACCGTCGCCTCGCTCATGGCGTCGCCGCCGGGATGCGACTCGGTGATGACCCGCCAGGCCTCGACCTCGAAGAACTCCGGGCGCCTCCCGTCCACCTCCGCGCGCAGCAACAGCTCGAACGACGCGTCGGCGGCCTCGAACGTGTAACCGTCGGCCTCGAGAGCCTTCACCTTCTTGGTCAGCCGTGAGACCAGTTCGCGGTCGGTCGAGAGGTCGTAGCCGAGCTCACGGCCCTTGAGCTCGATGCTCGCGCGGCCGGCGAGCTCCGAGACGAGCATCCGCATGTCGTTGCCGACCCGGCCGGGATCTGCGTGCTGGTACAGGTCAGGGTCGACCTTGATCGCGCTGGCGTGCAGCCCCGCCTTGTGGGCGAAGGCGCTGGCGCCGACATAGGGCTGGCGCGAGTACGGCACGACATTGGTGATCTCGGACACGGCGTGGGCGATTCGGGTGGCCTCCCGCAGCGCACCGTCGGGCAGCACGGGTAGTGCGCGCTTCAGCTCGAGGTTGGCGACCAGCGTCACCAGGTCGGCGTTGCCCGTCCGCTCGCCGTACCCGTTGAGAGTGCCCTGCACGTGCGTTGCGCCGGCGTCGACGGCAGCCAGTGAGTTCGCCACGGCACATCCGGTGTCGTTGTGACAGTGGATCCCGAGGCGGATGCCGCTGGCGTCGCGCACGGCCGCGACGACGTCGCCGACGTCGTCGGGCAGCAACCCGCCGTTGGTGTCGCACAGGGCGACGAGGTCGGCGCCGGCCTCGGCCGCGGTGCCGACCACGGCCAGCGCGTAGGCCGGGTCGCGGCGGTAGCCGTCGAAGAAGTGCTCGGCGTCGAGGAACACCCGACGGTCCTGCCCGACCAGGAACGCGACCGTGTCGCGCACCATCGCGAGGTTCTCGTCCAAGGTCGTGCGCAGGGCCCGCTCGACGTGTCCGGTGTGGCTCTTGGCCACGAGCGTCACGACCGGTGTGCCGGCATCGACGAGCGCTCGCACCAGTGGGTCGTCCTCGGCCCGCACATGCGGGCGGCGCGTGGCACCGAAGGCCGCCAGGGTCGCGTTGCGCAGGGCCAGTTCCGTCTGCGCGGCCGCGAAGAACTCCGTGTCCTTCGGATTCGCTCCCGGCCAGCCCCCTTCGATGAAACCCACGCCCAGCTCGTCGAGATGTCGGGCGATGGAGAGCTTGTCGTGCACCGAGAGCGACAAGCCCTCCTGTTGGGCGCCGTCGCGCAGGGTCGTGTCGTAGACATGGAACCCGTCGGTTGTCATGGAAACCCCTGGAGAATGCGAAAGACCCCTCGCGGATGCGAAGGGTCTGCGCGCTGGCGTCGTTCCGGCCGGCGCGCCTACGTAATGATCATGGTGGACGACATCGCGTCCGAGCCTGCCATACGATGGTCGCCTGTGAGACCCACTGCCCACATGGTGGACATTCGGCCGCTTACCGACGCCGACCGCGACGCGGTCGTCGGCATCCTCACCCGCTCCTGGGGCACCACCTCGGTCGCCGGCCACGGCGTCCTCTACGACGCCGCGACCCTGCCCGGCCTGATCGCGACCCGGTCCGGCCGAGCCGTCGGCCTGCTCACGTTCCACGTCGACGATGCGGAGTGGGAGGTCGTCACCCTGGATGCCGTCGACAGCGGCAGCGGGATCGGCACTGCCCTGCTCCGCTCTGTCGAACAGGCCGCCCGTGCGGCGGGGGCGCGCCGGCTCTGGCTGATCACCACCAACGACAACACGCGCGCGCTGCGCTTCTACCAGCGCTGCGGCTTCGACCTGGTCGCGCTCCATCGCGACGCGGTCACCCGGTCGCGCGCCACCCTGAAGCCGTCGATCCCACTGGAGGTCGACGGCATCCCGCTCCGCCACGAGCTCGAGCTCGAACGGATCCTGCGCTGATCATCGGCAGTCAGGTGCCCAGGGCGGCCCGAAGTGCCGATGATCACCGTCAGGTGATGGGGTGCAGCCAGCCGCGAGTGTCCTCGGCGCGGCCGTACTGGAGGTCCAGCAATGCCGCGCGGAGACGGGAGGTGACCTCGCCCGCCTCGTCGCCCATGGTCAGCTCGCCGCCGTCCCACGCCAGCCGTCCCAGCGGCGTGATCACCGCCGCCGTGCCGCAGGCGAACACCTCGGTGATCTCTCCCGACGCGACGCCGTCGCGCCACTCGTCGATGCCGACCCGTCGTTCCTCGACCTTGTGACCGAGATCGGCTGCGAGGTCGAGGATCGACGAGCGGGTGACGCCCTCGAGGATCGTTCCCGTCAGCTCCGGGGTGACGATCGAGCCGTCGGCGTGGACGAAGTAGAGGTTCATTCCGCCGAGCTCCTCGACCCATCGGCGGTCGACGGCGTCGAGGAAGCACACCTGGTCGCACCCGTTCTCGAGCGCCTCCTGTTGCGCGATCAGGCTCGCTGCGTAGTTGCCCGCACATTTCGCCGCACCGGTACCTCCGGGAGCAGCGCGCGTGTACTCGCCGGAGAGCCAGATGCTGACCGGTGTGAGGCCGCCGGCGAAGTAGGCGCCAGCCGGCGAAGCGATCACACAGAACGTGACCTGCTTCGCCGGACGAACGCCGAGGAACACCTCGGAGGCGAACATGAACGGCCGCAGGTACAGGCTGGCCTCGCCGCCCGAGGGAACCCACTCGGCGTCGGTGCGCACGAGGAGCTCGATCGCGTCGACGAACGCCGCGGCCGGCAGCTCGGGCAGCGCCATCCGGCGG
Organism: Jiangellaceae bacterium; assembly: GCA_035656095.1. GTDB lineage: Bacteria > Actinomycetota > Actinomycetes > Jiangellales > Jiangellaceae > DASRTE01. The sequence goes on along the minus strand of DASRTE010000121.1, from coordinate 13,377 downwards.
GCGCTGCGGGCGAACCGGGCGGCGTTGGCCTCGGGGCGGAACGCCCAGATCGATCCGTCGGCGTGACGGTACGCCTTCAGCCCCTCGAAGATCGACTGTGCGTAGTGGAACACGGCCGTCGCCGGGTCCAGCGAGAGCGGCGCGTACGGCCGGACGCCCGCGTCGTGCCAGCCGGAGTCCGGCGTCCAGGTCGCGGTGACCATGTGGTCGGTGAACCACACCCCGAAGCCCGGCTCGGCGAGCACCTCGGCCCGCTGCGGTGCGGGTACCGGGTTCGTCGACAGGGTCGTCGAGAACTCCAGCTGCTGCGCCGTGGCGGTCATCGTGCTACCTCCGACAAGTACTAGGACGTCCAACCGAACGCTACCTGCTCGCAGACCCGGTGGTAAGCAGCGATGCCGGTTCAGGCGCCGATGCGCGCGGCGATGGCGTCGCCGACCTGTGCCGTGGTGCGTTCGGCCGGTCCCCGCTCGGCAAGGTCGGAGGCGACGGCGTCCTGGACCCGGCGGGCTGCGTCGCCGAGATCGAGGTGGTCGAGCAGCATGGCGACCGAGAGCACCGCAGCGGTGGGGTCGGCGACCCCCTGACCGGCGATGTCCGGCGCCGAGCCGTGCACGGGCTCGAACATCGACGGCACCGCACGGTCCGGGTTGATGTTCCCGCTGGCCGCGAGCCCGATCCCGCCGGTCACCGCCGCGGCCAGGTCGGTGAGTATGTCCCCGAACAGGTTGTCGGTGACGATCACGTCGAAGCGTGCGGGGTCGGTGACGAGGACGATCGTCGCCGCGTCGACGTGCAGGTAGTCGACCGCGACCGACGGGTACTCCGCACCCACCCGCTCGACGATGCGCCGCCAGAGATGACCGGCATACACGAGGACGTTGTGCTTGTGCACGTACGTGAGCGTGCGGCGCGGGCGGGCCGCAGCACGGGCGAACGCGTCCCGCACCACCCGCTCGACGCCGAAGGCGGTGTTGACACTGACCTCGTTGGCGATCTCAGCCGGCGTGCCCACCCGAACGGCCCCGCCGTTGCCGACGTAAGGCCCCTCCGTGCCCTCGCGCACTACGACGAAGTCGACCGGGCCTGGCTCACGAAGCGGGGTCGGCACCCCGGGGAAGAGTCGGGACGGCCTCAGGTTGACGTAGTGGTCCAACGTGAAGCGCAGTTTGAGCAGCAGACCCCGCTCGAGAACGCCGCTGGGGACGCTGGGATCGCCGACGGCACCGAGCAGGATCGCGTCGTGCTCACGGAGCTCGGCGAGTACGGAGTCGGGCAGCGTCTCACCGGTGGTGTGCCAACGGCGGGCGCCGAGATCGTACGACGTCGTCTCGACCTTGGTGTCCGTCCCCGACAGGACCGCCTCCAGGACCTTCAGCCCTTGGGCGACGACCTCGGGACCGATCCCGTCGCCGCCGACGACGGCGAGGTTGATGCTGCGCGACATGCGGGTCACCGTACGGGTGCGTCCCGCACGCCGGTACGGCCGTCCCGCGATCCGGACATCGCCGGATGGGCCCGCACCTCCCCCGTAGGCGCGGGCCCAGCTGGTGTTCCAGCCGCGTCAGTGGCCGGTCTCGCCGCCGTTGTCGCGACGGTCCATCGCTTCCTGCAACGCGTGCTGGGCGTTCTGCTGTTCTTCGGTCATGATCGTGCCCCGTCTGTCGGATGTCGGATCGACGGGGTAGCGGTACCGCCTGGACACGGGCCGGTTCGTGGCGGCGCCGTGGGAATCGTCCGGCGGAGGGCCCGGATCGCGGGTGCTCCCTCGTCTGGGAACGGTCGGCCAGCGGGAACGCCAGACTCCGCGACGAGGAGCCGGCCTATCGGGCCCCGTCGCGGCGGCGAAGAATCCGTACCGACCACGCCATGACCCTGCGGACCCTATCGACTCGGCCGTGGAACTGTCCCGGCGGCGGGACGGTGGTCTCGGATGCCGAGATTTGCCGGTGGGGGTTCCGCTCACGCTTCGAGGTCGACCGCACGGCCCCATTCGGCGTCGATGGCGGCCACGATGCTCTCGAGCGCCCGGGCCGGGATCGCCTGGTCCACGGTCATGGCGACCATGGCGTGACCGCCTCGCGAGTCGCGGCTGACCTGCATGCCTGCGATGTTGACGTTCGCCTCGCCGAGAATACGGCCGACCGTGCCGACGACGCCGGGCCTGTCGTCGTAGCGGAGGAACGCCATGTGCTCGCTCGGCTGCACCTCCATGTCGTAGCCGAGAACCTCGACGATCTTCTCGACATGCCTCGGCCCGGTCAGCGTGCCGGACACCGAGAGCGTCCGGCCGTCGGCCAGCGTGCCGCGGACCGTGACCAGGTTGCGGTGGTCGGGCGACTCCTCGTCGGTGACCAGGCGCACCGCCACCCCGCGGTCGACCGCGATCACGGGGGCGTTGACGTAGGTGACCGGGTCCTCCACGACGTCGGCGAAGACGCCCTTGAGTGCTGCCAGCTCCAGGATCTTCACGTCGTGCTGGACGATTTCGCCGCGTACTTCGACGTCGAGCTGCACCGCGACGCCGCCGGCGAGCGCGGTGAAGATGCGACCGAGCTTCTCTGCCAGTGGGATGCCCGGCCTGACGTCCTCGGCGATGGCGCCACCCTTGACGTTGACCGCGTCGGGAACGAGCTCGCCGGCCAGCGCCAGCCGGACCGAACGCGCCACCGCGACGCCTGCCTTCTCCTGCGCCTCGGCTGTGGACGCACCCAGGTGGGGTGTGACCACGACGCTGTCGAAGTGGAACAGTGGCGAGTCGGTGCACGGCTCGCTGGCGAACACGTCGACTCCGGCCCCGGCCACCCGCCCCTCCTTGATGGCCAGGGCAAGGGCGTGCTCGTCGACGATTCCGCCGCGAGCCGCGTTGACGATCCGCACCGTCGGCTTGACCTTCGCCAGTGCCTGCTCGCCGATGAGGCCGACCGTCTCCGGTGTCTTGGGGAGGTGGACGGAAATGACGTCGCTCTCCCGCAGGAGCTCGTCCAGCGAGACGCTCCGGACGCCCATCTGTGCCGCTCGAGCGGCGGGCACGTATGGGTCGTGCGCAATGACCTTCATCCCGAACGCGGACAGTCGCTGCGCGACCAGGATGCCGACGCGCCCCAGGCCGACGATGCCGGCCGTCTTCTCGTACAGCTCCGCGCCGGAGTACTTGCTGCGCTTCCACTCACCGGCGCGGAGCGCCGCATTCGCGGATGTGATGTTGCGAGCCGTGGCCAGCAGGAGCCCGATCGCCATCTCGGCGGCACTGACGATGTTCGCGGTCGGAGCGTTGACGACCATCACGCCGGCCTGGGTGGCCGCGCGGACGTCGACGTTGTCGAGCCCGACGCCGGCGCGGGCGATCACATGCAGGTTGCCGGCGGCGGCGATGACCTCGGCGTCGACGGTGGTCGCGCTGCGGATGAGCAGCGCATCGCAGTCGGGAACCGCCGCCAGCAGGGCCTCCCGGTCGGAGCCGTCGCAGTAACGGATCTCGAAGTCGGGCCCGAGCGCCTCCACGGTGGCAGGCGACAGCTCCTCGGCGATCAGGACGACGGGCTTTCTCACGATGGGGTGCACCCTCAATTCGCGTCGTGAATGCGGTGACGGGGCGCAACTGTGGGCCCGACCCCAGGGAGTTTATCCCGCCCGCCCGGCCGAACACGACGACCTAGCGGGCGGCGGTGCCCTCCGTGTAGTCGTCGTCGGCCGACTTCACCCAGCTCATGAGCTTGCGTAGCTCGCGCCCGGTGGCCTCGATCGGGTGCTGCTCGCCCTCCGCTCGAAGGCGCTTGAACTCGGGAGCGCCGGCATCCTGGTCGGCGATGAATCCCGCGGCCCACGACCCGTCCTGCACCTCACGGAGGATCTGCCGCATCCGCTGCTTCACCGACTCGTCGATGATCTTGGGGCCGGAGGTGTAGTCACCGTACTCGGCGGTGTCCGACACCGACCAGCGCTGCTTGGCGATGCCGCCCTCGTACATGAGGTCGACGATCAGCTTGAGCTCGTGCAGACACTCGAAGTAGGCGATCTCCGGCTGGTATCCGGCCTCGGTGAGCGTCTCGAACCCGGTCTGCACCAACCGGGAGACGCCGCCGCACAGGACGGCCTGCTCACCGAACAGATCGGTCTCCGTCTCCTCGGTGAAGGTGGTCCTGATGCCTCCGGCGCGCAGCCCGCCGATCGCCTTCGCGTACGCAAGTGTCAGCTGCCACGCGTTCCCGGTGGCGTCCTGCTCGACCGCGACCAGCACCGGCACACCGCGACCGTCGGAGAACTCACGCCGCACCAGGTGGCCCGGACCCTTCGGCGCGACCATGCACACGTCCACGCCGGCCGGAGGCTTGACGTATCCGAATCGGATGTTGAACCCGTGCCCGAAGAACAGGGCGTCCCCGTCGACCAGGTTGGGCTCCACGGCGTCGGCGTAGAGATGGCGCTGAACGGGGTCCGGCGCGAGGATCACCACGAGGTCGGCCTCTTCACACGCCTCGTACGGGGCAACCACCCGCAGCCCCTCGGCCTCGGCCTTGGCACGGCTCTTCGAAGCCTCCGGCAGCCCGACACGCACGTCGACTCCGGAGTCGCGCAGGCTCAGCGCGTGGGCGTGTCCCTGGCTGCCGTAGCCCAGCACGGCGACGTTGCGGGACTGGACGAGTGACAGGTCGGCGTCGTCGTCGTAGAACAGTTCGGCCACGAGCATCTCCTTCGGTGCGTGGTGCGGCGGGGGCTAGGCGGTGCGGTCGAGTGGGCGCAGCGTGCGGTCGGTGATCGACCGGGAGCCGCGCCCGACGGCGACGACCCCGGACTGGACCAACTCGCGGATCCCGAACGGCTCGAGCACGCGCAGCAGAGCGTCCAGCTTGTCCGGCGATCCGGTCGCCTCGATCGTCACCGCGTCGGGAGCGACGTCGACGACCTTGGCACGGAAGAGCTGGACGGTCTCCAGCACATGCGAACGGGACTCGAGGTCGGCCTTCACCTTGAGCAGGAGCAGCTCGCGTTGCACCGAGTGGCCGGGATCGAGCTCGACGATCTTGATGACGTTCACCAGCTTGTTGAGCTGCTTGGTGACCTGTTCGAGCGGCTGGTCCTCGACGTCGACGACGACGGTCATCCGGGACACCGACGGGTGTTCGGTGGGCCCGACCGCCAAGGAGTCGATGTTGAAGCCCCGGCGCGAGAACAGCGCGGCGATCCTGGCCAGGACGCCGGGCTTGTTCTCGACCAGGACCGACAGCGTGTGCTTGCTCATCGTCGGCCTCAGTCCTCGCGGTCCCAGTCCGGCGCCATGCCGCGCGCGATCTGGATGTCGTCGTTGCCGGTTCCGGCGGGCACCATCGGCCACACCATGGCGTCGCGGTGGACCCCGAAGTCGATCACCACCGGCCGGTCGTCGACGGCCATGGCCTTCTCGATCGTCGCGTCGACGTCGGCAGCCGTGTCGCACCGCAGGCCCAGGCACCCATAGGCCTCGGCCAGCTTGGCGAAGTCGGGGATGCGCCGGCTGTCCAGATCGGTGTTGGAGTAACGCGCGTTGTAGAACAGGGTCTGCCACTGGCGCACCATGCCGAGGCTGGCGTTGTTGATCACGGCGACCTTGATTGGGATGCCCTCGATGGCACAGGTCGCCAGCTCCTGGTTGGTCATCTGGAAGCATCCGTCGCCGTCGATCGCCCAGACGGTCGCCTCCGGTCGGCCCACCTTGGCCCCCATCGCGGCGGGAACCGCGAAGCCCATGGTGCCGAGGCCGCCGGAGTTCATCCACGTGCCCGGGTTCTCGTAGGAGATGAACTGCGCCGCCCACATCTGGTGCTGTCCGACGCCGGCGACGTACAGCGCATCCGGTCCGGCGATCGCGCCGAGCCGCTCGATGACGAACTGCGGCGCCAGCTCCCCGTCGTCCGGCGTCGCGTATCCGAGCGGGAACCGTCGCCGCCACCCGTCGATCTGGTGCCACCAGGCCGCGTAATCGCCCAACCGTCCGGCGGCGTGCTCGGCCCCGATGGCGACGACGAGGTCGGCGATCACCTCGCGGCAATCCCCCACGATGGGGACGTCGGCGACGCGGTTCTTGGAAATCTCGGCCGGGTCGATGTCCGCATGGACGACCGCCGCGTGCGGCGCGAACGACGTGAGCTTGCCGGTCACGCGGTCGTCGAAGCGTGCTCCCAGTGCGATGATCAGGTCCGACTTCTGCAGGGACGTGACCGCCGTGACGTTGCCGTGCATGCCGGGCATGCCGAGGTGGCGGTGGTCACTGTCGGGGAAGGCTCCCCGCGCGGTGAGAGTCGTCACCAGCGGGATACCGGTCAGTTCCACCAGTTCGCGCAACTGCGACCAGGCGCGAGCCCGGATCACACCGCCGCCGACATAGAGCACGGGACGGCGGGCACCGACGATCAGGCGGGCCGCCTCGCGCACCTGCTTGGAGTGCGGCCGGCTGACCGGGCGGTACCCGGGCAGGTCGAACTCGACCGGCCATTCGAAGCGCGCAGGTGCTTGCAGAGCGTCCTTGGCGATGTCGACGAGAACGGGACCCGGTCGGCCGGTCGCGGCGATGTGGAACGCCTCGGCGATCGTCCGGGGAATCTGCGCGGCGTCGGTGACCAGGTAGTTGTGCTTGGTGATCGGCATCGTGATGCCGCGGATGTCGGCCTCCTGGAAGGCGTCGGTGCCGATCGCTGCGCTGGGCACCTGGCCCGTGACGGCGACGATCGGGACCGAGTCCATATGAGCGTCGGCGATCGGCGTGACCAGGTTGGTCGCCCCCGGCCCGCTCGTGGCCATGCAGACGCCCACCCGTCCGGTTGCCAGCGCATAGCCTTCCGCCGCGTGCCCGGCGCCCTGCTCGTGGCGGACCAGGACGTGCCGGATCCGGGTCGAGTCGAGCAGCGGGTCGTACGCGGGCAGGATCGCCCCACCGGGGATGCCGAACACGGTGTCCACGCCGACGGCCTCCAGCGAGCGGATCAGGCTCGCGGCGCCGGTCATCGCGCCCGGCGTCTGCATCGCCGGTTCTGCTGGCGGCGGAGGCGCCGGGCTGTGCTGCCTGTGCTGTGGCTCCGACATGGCCGGCCTCATGGTTCCTCTCGACTGGCTGACTGGCATGAAAAGACCCCCCGGCCCGAAGGCTCACGAGGGGTCGCGCGTCGGTTTCGGCGGGTCAGCCGACGCGCTGGACGAGTACGAGGGTGCGGACGTGCACGAGTGGCACGGTCCCCTACGGGCGACCGAGGCGTCAAGGTGGACCCTTCCCCGTCTCGCAATCCGGGACGGCGGTCCACATCATGACAACTCTGTCGCACCGGGCTTTGCCGCGTACATCGCGGCGTCGGCCTGCGCGAGCAGCGTGTCCGGGTCGCCGCCGCCGCCGTCCGACACGGCCAGACCCACACTCGCGGGCCATGGCAACGCGCCCGCAACCCGGGCGGCGAGGTCCCGCGCCTCGGGCTCCCCGGCCCGGATCACGATGGCGAACTCGTCTCCGCCGTAGCGGGCGACGAAGGCGTCTGGGCCGGCTGCGCGCTTCAGGCGGCGGGCCACCTCGACCAGGGTCCGGTCGCCGGCGGCGTGCCCGTCGGCGTCGTTGACCCGCTTGAAGCCGTCGAGATCGACGAAGACCAGCGCCACCGGACCCTTCCGCAGGAGGGTCCGCAGCCGTTCGCGCAGGAGCACACGGCCCGGTAGGCGCGTCAACTGATCGAGATCGACCTGCAGCGCGAGGTGGAGGTGCCGACGGAGCAACCATGCCTGCCAACCGACGGCCGCGGCGACGGCCGCGACCACCATCGGAACCGGCCGGCCCGCGGCCTGCCACCACACCGCTGCAGCGAGCGCGGCCACCGGAACGGCGTAGGCGGCCGATCGCAGGGTCCGCGACACCATGGGCTCGACGCTAGCGCGCGGTGCCCGTCGCTCAGTCGCAGACGGCTCCGGCAGCGGCAGAGCCGACGAGGCGGGCGTATTTCGCGAGCACTCCACGCTGGTGCTTGGCCGGCGGCGGTGACCAACCCTCGCGGCGGACGGCGAGCTCGGCGTCGTCCACGAGCAGGTCGAGGGTCCGGGCAACGACGTCCAGGCGGACCCGGTCGCCGTCGCGGACGAAGGCGACCGGCCCGCCGTCGACGGCCTCCGGGGCGACGTGGCCGATGCACAGGCCGGTGGTGCCGCCCGAGAACCGGCCGTCGGTGATCAGCAGGACGCTCTTGCCGAGGCCGGCGCCCTTGATCGCGCCCGTCACCGCGAGCATCTCCCGCATGCCGGGACCGCCCTTGGGTCCCTCGTACCGGATGATGACCGCGTCTCCGCCGACGACGGTGCCGTCCGCCACCGCGTCCATGGCGGCCTGCTCGCCGTCGAACACCCGGGCCGTCGCCTCGAAGACCGCGGCGTCGAAGCCTGCGGTCTTGACCACTGCCCCCTCGGGAGCCAGTGACCCTCGCAGGATGGTCAGGCCGCCGGTGCGGTGGATGGGGTCGTCGAGCGCATGGATGATCTTGCCGTCGGGGTCGGGCGGCGCGATCGCAGCGAGATTCTCCGCCATCGTCGCGCCGGTGACCGTCAGGCAGTCGCCGTCCAGCAGGCCGGCGTCCAGCAGCGCCCGCATGACCACCGGCACGCCGCCGATCCGGTCGACATCGGTCATGACGTAACTGCCGAACGGCTTGACGTCGGCCAGGTGCGGCACCCGGTCTCCGATCCGGTTGAAGTCGTCCAGGGTGAGCTCGACGTCGGCCTCGTGCGCGATGGCCATCAGGTGCAGGACCGCGTTCGTCGAGCCGCCGAGCGCCATGACGACGGCGATCGCGTTCTCGAAGGCCTCCCGGGTGAGGATGTCGCGCGTGGTGATCCCGCGACGGAGCAGGCCGACGACGGCCTCGCCGGAACGGCGGGCGAACCCGTCGCGGCGGCGGTCCACCGCCGGGGGTGCGGCGCTGCCGGGCAACGACATGCCCAACGCCTCGGCGGCGCTCGCCATGGTGTTGGCGGTGTACATGCCGCCGCAGGCGCCCTCGCCGGGGCAGATGGCGCGCTCGATCTCGTCGACCTCCTCGCGGGTGATGAGCCCGCGGGCGCAGGCACCGACCGCCTCGAACGCGTCGATGATCGTCACTTCGCGGTCACCGACCCGCCCGGGCATGATCGAGCCGGCGTAGAGGAACACGGCCGCCACGTCGAGGCGCGCGGCGGCCATCAGCATGGCCGGCTCGGACTTGTCGCAGCCGGCCAGCAGCACCGCACCGTCGAACCGCTCGGCCCCGAACACGGTCTCGACCGAGTCGGCAATGACCTCGCGGGACACCAGCGAGTAGTGCATGCCCTGGTGGCCCATCGAGATGCCGTCCGACACCGAGATCGTGCCGAACTCCATCGGGAAGCCCCCGGCCGCGTGCACCCCCTCCTTCGCGGCCTTGGCCAGCCGGTCGAGGGACAGGTTGCAGGGTGTGATCTCGTTCCACGACGACGCCACCCCGATCTGCGGCTTCTCCCAGTCGTCGTCGGTCATGCCGACGGCACGGAGCATGCCGCGGGCGGCCGCCCGTTCGAGGCCGTCGGTGACCTCGCGCGAGCGGGGCTTGAGGTCGGGAGCGGGTGGCGTGGGCGTCATAGCGGCCCACGCTAGACCCGCTCAGCCTCCGGACACCGCAGGGATCACCTGGATCTCGGCGCCGTCCAGTAACGGCTCCGCGAGTCCGGCACCGTCGCGGACGTTCGTGTCGCCGACGAACACGTTGACGTGGCGACGCAGCAGCCCGGTCTCGTCTCGGATGCGGCGCTCGACCGCGGGCAGCCGGGCGGCCAGCGCGTCGAGCACCGTCGCGACCGTCGCCGGCCTGTCGTCGAGTTCCACCTCGATGGCCTTCTCACCGCGGGCCAGTTCGCGCAGCGCGGCGGGAAGCCGGACCGTCACGTTCACGCGACCGTGGCCGCACGTACGCACAGCACGTCCGGCAGGTGGCCGGCGATCTCGGCCCAGTTACCCCCTTCGTCGGCGCTGACGTAGACGCTGCCGTCGCGGCTGCCCAGGTAGAGCCCGGCGGAGTCCGCCACGTCGTCGACGGTGAACGCGTCACGGAGCACCGATGCGTAGAAGCCCGACTCCGGCAGGCCGGCCGAGACCGACGCCCACGAGTCGCCGGCATCGTCGGTTCGCCACACCTTCAGCGCCCCGTCAGGGGGAATCCGCTCGCCGTCGGCGACCAGCGGCGCGACCCACGCCGTGGCCCCCCGAGCGGGATGGGCGACCATGGCGAAGCCGAAGTCGCTGGGCAGACCATCGGCGATGGAGGACCAGGTGGAGCCCCCGTCGTCGGAGCGGTAGACGCCGTGGTGGTTCTGGGCGAACAGCCGCTCGGGGTCGGAGGGGTCACGGGCGACCTTGTGGACGCACTGGCCGTACTCGGGCCACGGGTCCGGCAGGAAGTAGGCCTTGATCCCCTGGTTGGAGGGATCCCACGACCTGCCGCCGTCGGCGGTCGTGTAGACACCGCCGGTGGACATGGCGACCAGCACGCGGGCGTCGTCGTTCGGGTGTGGCAGCACCGTGTGGATCGCCTGTCCACCGCCGCCCGGCTCCCAGCTCTTCCGGTGCGGGTGCTCCCACAGCCCCTCCACCAGAGAGAACTTCTCGCCGCCGTCGTCGGAGCGCCACAGCGCCGACGGCTCGGTGCCGGCCCAAACCACGCCCGGCCGCTCCGCGGCGTCGGGGCGCAACTGCCAGACGGCGGCGACCGCGGCGTCGGCCTCGGGAGGGAACCGGACCGCCCCACCCTCGGGCTCGTGCCAACTCGCGCCGAGATCGTCGGAGTGGAACACCGAAGGGCCCCAGTGCTCGCTACGGGCGCCGACGAGTAGCCGCGTCCTCCCCCCGCGCGTGTCGATCGCGGCGGCCGGGATCTCCTGCATGAGGAAGTGCGGACCGTCGAACTGCCAGGTCGTCCGGTCGTCGTCGCTGCGGGCCAGCCAGAGACCCTTGCGCGTACCGATCATGAGCAACACCGTCATGCCTCGCAGTCTGCCCGACCGCCACGACAACAGTCATCGGGGTCGCCACGTGACGACGTTGGCCAGCGGCTCGCCCGACACGTACCGCTCGAGCTGGTCGCGGACCAGCCTGGTCGCCCTCGGCAGGAAGGCCGACGTGTTGCCACCGACATGCGGCGACATCAACACCCCGGGTGCCGACCACAGCGGGTGGTCGGGTGGTGCAGGCTCCGGATCGGTGACGTCCAGCGCGGCACTGAGCCGTCCTGCGCGAAGCTCCGCGACCAGGGCGTCGGTGTCGACGACCGGGCCGCGCGCCACGTTGACGAGCAGAGCACCGTCGCGCATCCGGGACAGGAACTCGGCATCGACCATCCCCCGCGTCTGCTCCGTCAAGGGCACGGTGAGCACGACCACGTCCGCACGCCCGAGCAACGACGGCAGCGCCTCGTACCCGGCAATGCCGTCACGGGCGCGCTGGGCCACCCGCAGGACATCGCATTCGAACGGGACCAACCGGCGCTCCACCGCGACGCCGACGGATCCGTACCCCACGACGAGCACGGTGCGATCGGCCAGCGACGGCCGCAGCCCGTGCTCCCACCGCCTGTCGTCCTGCGCCCGCACGAACTCCGGGATACCGCGCAGCGACGCGAGCGTCAGAGCCACAGCCAGCTCCGCCGTGCTCGCGTCGTGCACCCCACGGGCATTGCACAACGTCAGGCGGTCGCGGAGGAAGGGCAGCACGTGTTCCACGCCGGCGGTGAGCGTCTGAACGATGCGCAACTCCGGCATCGCCGCGATCACCTCGGCGGTGACCGTTGCGAACGTGTACGGCATCACGTAGAAGTCGACCCGCTCCAGCACGCCGTCAGGCGGTGACCCGGTGCCGTCCCAGATCGCGACGTCGAGGTCGTCGGGCAGGGCGCCCAGCGCTCCGGTGAGCTCGAACGGCTGGAGAACGACCCGGCGATCACCCACCCGCCCGAACCTACCCGGCCCGCGTGAGAGCATCGCCGCCATGCGACGCTCGTGCATCGCCCGCGCGCGATCCGTTCGGAGTTGGCTCGCCCTCGGCGCGCTCCTGCTCGCCACCGGCTGCTCCGGTGACGTCGAACCGACCATCGCACCGACCACGCGAACACCGACAACACTCGCGAGTGCGTCCCCGACCGAGACCCCCACACTGACGCCGACCGTCGAGCCGGGGCCGGTCGTGCCCGCCACCTTCGAGGATCTCGTGACCGGTCTCGACATCCCCTGGGGTCTGGCCTTCCTTCCCGATCAGTCGGCGCTGGTGTCCGAGCGGAACACCGGGCGCATCCTGGCCGTGACCGCATCCAGCGACGTCGACGAGGTGGGCACGGTGCCCGGTGTCGACGCGGATGGCGAGGGCGGCCTGCTGGGACTCGCCGTCGACCCGGCTGCGCCCACGTCCGTCTACGCCTACTTCACCGCCGCGGACGACAACCGGGTGGTGCGGCTGCCGCTCCTCGACGGCGCGCTGGGCGACCCGGTCGTGGTGATCGACGGCATCCCCAAGGCCGGCAACCACAACGGCGGACGGCTGGCCTTCGGACCGGACGGGATGCTCTACGTCAGCACCGGCGACGCCAGCGAGCCGTCGCGCGCTCAAGATCTGGACTCGCTGGGCGGGAAGATCCTCCGGCTGGCACCAGACGGTTCGGTGCCCGCGGACAACCCGTTCGACGGATCCCCCGTCTTCTCCTACGGCCACCGCAATGTCCAGGGCCTCGCCTTCGACGACGACGGCCGGCTGTGGGCGAGCGAGTTCGGCCAGCAGACCTGGGACGAGCTCAACCTCATCCAGGCCGGCAACAACTACGGCTGGCCGGTCGTCGAGGGCATCGGTGGCGACGACCGGTTCGTCGAGCCGGTCGCGCAATGGTCGACCGACGAGGCCTCACCGAGCGGCATCGCCTATGTCCGCGACACGGTGTTACTCGCCGCGCTGCGCGGTCAGCGGTTGTGGCAGGTGCCCGTCCCGGGGGGTGAGGCGGGATCGCCGACCGACTTCGCCGTCGGCGACTACGGCCGGCTCCGCCATGCCGCGCTCGCGCCGGACGGCTCGCTGTGGGTGCTGACCGGGAACACCGACGGACGCAACCCCGACGGGCCCCGCGAGGGGGACGACCGGATCCTGCGCGTGACTTTGGAGCCTCAGGGCTGACCCTGGCCATAGGTTGGTGTCCATGGTCAACAATGCCCCACGCCGCCGCGGTCCGCTCCTGCGCATCCTGCTCGTCGTGGCGATCGTGCTGCTTGCCCTCGGTCTGTGGGCCGCCGCGTCGTGGGCGCTGCGATCCACGGAGAGCGACGCCGTGTCCATCGACGATTCGTACGACCGGGTCGAGATCGACGTCAGCGCCGGCGACATCGTGA
>DASRTE010000120.1:0-16127 GCA_035656095.1 Jiangellaceae bacterium | reverse complement strand
GTCAGCAAGCACATCGGCGTGCACACGGCGGGGTGGATGATCACCGCAGCGACAATCCTGGCGGGAGTGCTCTTGGCGAAGGTGGCGCTCGGCCACAGCTCCGCCGGGGTGGACGATGACGCGGCAGCACTCGAGCCCGTTCCGACGCCCCCGGGCGTGTGCGTCAGCGACGTGGCGGCGGTGGCGGCGTGAGCAGCCTGACCTGTAGGGAGTTCGTCGAGATGGTCACGGCCTTCCTCGATTCGGCGCTGGACCAGGAGGCCGTAGGACGCTTCGCCGCCCACATCCCTACCTGCGACGGATGCGGCCGGTATCTCGATCACGTCCGGCAGACGATCCGCGCGCTCGGTGACGTGCCGGTGGAGCGTCTGCCTGCCGACACTCACGACGCACTGCTCGCGGCCTTGCGGGGACCACCCTCCTGACCAGCCGTTCAGGGACATGTGCATGACGCGTACCCGGCCACGTCCGATCCCCGAAGGGCCGAGGGCGGCTGGGTTCGTCCGGCATGGTTGGGGTACATGCGCTCCGAAGCCAGCAGGACTTCAAGCAGCGAGGAGGAGCGTGCGATGGGTGCCGATGTCGTAGATCTGATCATGTCCGATCACCGAGAGGTCGAGCGGCTGTTCGAGATATTGAGATCGCAGCCGGACAAGCGGGCCACCACGCTGCCGATACTGGCGGCACTGCTGGTCGCCCACAGCCGGGCCGAGGAGGCCGAGGTGTATCCAGCGGCCCGTGGCGAGGCCGGGGCCAGCGAGGAGGTGGAACACAGCCAGGAGGAACACGTCGAGGCCGAACAGCTACTGGAGCAGCTGCAGGCCGCCGATCCCGACACTGCCGAGTTCGACACGTTGCTGCAGCAGGTCGTCGACGCCGTCACGCATCACGTGGAAGAGGAGGAGAGCAGCGTTCTGCCGGTCATGAAGACGAGGCTCGACGACGCCCGGCGTGAGGAGCTGGGGCAGGCGTTCGCCGACAGCCGCGCCGATCACCTGGGGCAGATGCCCGGTGAGGCCAGCAAGGAGCAACTGCTCCAACAGGCGCGCAACCTCGGCATGAGCGGCGGCGCGTCCATGAGCAAGGACGAGCTGCAGGACGAGCTCCAGAAGCGAGCTGTGGAGTAACGGCGCGGCTGACCGAAGCCCGCCGGGCACGCTCGGACGCCGGCCGTGCTACAAATCGAACTCCACGTGTCCACCTGGCCGGAGCTCGGCTTCCGCGGCCCGGACCAGGATCGTGATGGGCCATCCGGTGCCGGGCCGGGAGCCGACCCGCAGACTGTCGTGAGTCACGTCGACGTCGATCCGGTGGTCCCTGTAGTGGACGCTGTAGCCGAGCCGCTTGACCGCGGTCGGCAGCGCCGGGTCGAACCGGAGGACCTCACCCCGTGGCCGCATGCCGGAGAGGCCGCGCTGCAGGATGTCTATCGTGCCGGCCATTGCACCGAGGTGGATGCCCTCGGCGGTGGTTCCGCCCTGCACGTCCGCGATGTCGCTCTCCAGGGCGTCGAGCACGAACGGCCACGCCTGTTCCGGGTCGTAGCGGGCGAGTACCCAGGCGGTGACCACCCCGCTGAGCGTCGAGCCGTGCGAGGTTCGGTCCAGGTAGTAGCGGACAGTCCGGGTGATCTGGTCCGTGCTCACCTCGTAGCCGAGGTTGCGGAGCAGGTCGCGCAGCTCGTCGCGGGACAGCAGGAACAGCAGCATCAGGGTGTCGGCCTGCTTGGAGACCTTGTATCGGTTGGCGGTGTCACCCTCGGCCTCCAGCAGCCGGTCCAACCGCTGGATGTCGCCGTACTTGGCCCGGTACCCCTGCCAGTCGAACTCCGGCAGCTGCTCGTAGCCCTCGAACTGCGTGAGCACGCCGTCGCGGTGGAACACCACGCGCATCTTGCCGGTGATGTCCCGCCAGCGGTGAACTTCGTCGTCGCCGATCCCCAGCTCGTCGACGACCTCCTGCCGGTAGTGCGGCGGCAGCACGTCGAGGACCTCCAATGCGCGCAACAGCACCCAGACCGTCATGACATTGGTGTAGGTGTTGTTGTCCAGGCCGGGCCGGTCGCTGTCCGGGTATGCATCGTGGTACTCGTCCGGCCCCATCACGCCGAGGATCTCGTAACGATCCAGCTCGGCGTCGTAGGTGGCGATGCCGGACAGGTACCGCGCGATCTCGAGCACCAGCTCGGCGCCGACGGTGCGGAGGAAGCGGACGCTCCCCGTCACCAGGAAGTGCTGCCAGACGTTGTACGCGATCGCGATGTTGACGTGGCGCTGCAGTCTCGTGTGGTCGGGCAGCCAGCGGCCTGACTTCGGGTTCAGGTGGATCCGCTGGGTCTCCTCACGCCCGTCGCTACCGCTCTGCCACGGGAACATCGCGCCCCGGTGGCCGGACTGCCGTGCAGCCGCACGGGCCGCGTCGATTCTGGCGTGCCGGTAGTCGAGCATCGCGCGCGCCAGTTCCGGCCGCTGGAAGTCCAGGAAGGGGAAGATGAACAGCTCGTCCCAGAAGACGTGCCCCCGGTATGCCTCGCCGTGCCAGCCACGGGCCGGCACGCCCACGTCGAGATGCACGCTGTTCTGCGACACGGTCTGCAACAGATGGAGGACGTGCAGGTGCAGGACCGTCATGGTCCACTCGTCGGCTGAGTCCACCGTCATGTCGAACCTGCTCCACTGGCTGTGCCACGCGAGGGCATGCCGAGTAAGGAGCTCGTCGAAGTCCGCCGCCTGCCGAACCGCCTCGGCCGCGGCGAGCAGGCTCTCGGAGATCGCCCGGTCCCGGGAGGTGTAGAGGGCGACGAGCTTCTCGACGGCCACGGGTTTCTCCTGGCCGATCGCGAGCTCCAGTTCGTGCGCGACGTATCCCGGCTCGGTGACCAGGCGCAGGTCGGCCGCGACGGGCACGCGGTCGACCAGAACCCTGGTGCGGGCAGCCAGGGCGATGCGGATATGAGACTGGGTCGTCTCCGCCTGCAGTTGGATGGTCTCGGCGCCGGCCCCGTCGGCGCGGAGCACCGTCAGGTGCCGGCCGTCGAGGTCGCGGTAGCGCTTCACGCCGGCGTTGGCGACGCGCCCGTCCAGGCCCGATCTCACCTGCAGGGTCCCCGACCAGTTCTCGGCCGTGAAAGTGGACTCCAGTCCGGCGAGGTGCGGATCCGTCATGCTCACCAGCCGGCGCTGCACGAGGCTTGTCCGGCGACCGGCCCGGTCCTGCCACCGTAGGTGTCGGGTGAGTGTCGCCCGGCGCATGTCCAGCTCCAGGCGGTGATCGAGGATGTCGGCGTCGCGGATGTCGAACCACGCACCGTTGTCCACGCGGAACGTGAGCGGCAGCCAGTTCGGTACGTTGACGAGGTCCTCGTTCTCCACGTCGTGGCCGGCGACCTCGGTGGTGAGCCGGTTGTACAGTCCGGCGACGTAGGTACCGGGGTAGCTGACCCCGTCGTCCACGGCTTCGGGCAGCGCGCCGCGGGTCACGAAGTAGCCGTTTCCGAGTGCGCAGAGCGTTTCCCGCAACCCCTGTTGCTCAGGGTCGAAGCCGTCGTAGGTCAGCGACCACACGCTCGCGGGACGTTCAGTCCGCCGCTGCCGCCGGTCGGCCGCCGCCCGCCGTTCCCGGAGCTCGCCGGTGGCGATGGCGTCGAGCGAGACGTCGTCGAGTGTCGTCACGACCAGGTCCGCGCCCGCCTCGGTCAGCAGTTCCTGGTCACCCAGTCGCGCGACGCCCAGCGCCGCCATTCGGCCGGCCTTCGCCGCCTGGATCCCGCTCGCAGCGTCTTCGACCACGAAGCAGGCCCCGGGTCGCGCGCCGAGCTCCTCGGCAGCGGTCAGGAAGATCGTCGGGTCCGGCTTGCCGCGCGGGAAGTCGCGGCCGGAGATGTTGGCGTCGAACAGGTCGAGCAGGGTGAATCCGGGCTCGAGGAACGGGTAGTCCAACCGCTGCTCGGCGGCGAAGGTGTCGAGCCGGATCTTGCGGAGGAAGAGGTCGGCATTCTTCGACGACGACGCCGCAGCGACCGGGATCCCCGCATCCTTGACCGCCAGGATGAACCGGAGCGCGTCCGGGAACGCCACGAACTCGCCCGCGTCGATGAGTGTGAGAATGCGCTTCTGTTTGGCCGCTGCGTACGGCTCGACGCGGCGATCGACGTCCGGAACCCCGAAGTAGGTCAGGGCGGCCCGGGCACCTTGCATCCGCGGCAGCCCGGCCACCACCTGCTGGTAGACGGCCGGGGTGAACCGCTCTGGCGACCAGCTCGTCCGGTCGCGGAGGTCGCGCCAGTCGCCCTCCATCAACTGCTCGAGCGCCTGCCGCCACGCCTGTTCGTGCGGTGAGTCGACCAGGACGCCGTCCACGTCGAAGATCCCACCGTCAAAGGCCATGGCGCCACATCCCTCGGGTGCGCCGGCGTGAGGTCGGGAACACAACTGCATCTTCCCCTGGTGCGGCAGAGATGACCCGCATCATGGGCGGTCGACGCCGAACCGACTGTAGTTGCTGCCCTGCCCCGCCTCCGGGCGAACCGGTGACGGGGCGGGCACCACAGAGCCTCCGGTCAGACCGGACTCACGTCCGCGGCGGCGTCCGGCTGGCCGGTCGGGCCATCGTCGGCCGGGCCGCCGGCGTCGTCACCGAGGTGCCCACGACGCCCGGGACCGTGCCCCCGATCTCCGCGGAACTCCAGCTCGATGGCCGCAGCGACACGCTCGGGCAGCGACTCCCGCAGCTCGTCCGCCTGTTCCTGCGTCAGCCGGCCGTCGGTGACCGCCTGCTCGATGCGCTCCTCGCCGGCGGCTACGAGGGCATCGACCAGCGTGGCGGTCTCGACGCCTTGTTCCTCCGCGACGTCGGCGAGCGTCGTGCCCTCCGTGGCCAGGGCGTCGCGCAGCTCCTCCGGCGTCAGCCCCAATGCGTCCGCGGCGACGTCGAGGTCCAGGGGAACCATGCCGCCGTGCCCATCGGGACCGTCCGGGCCGCCGGGACCGCCCGGACGCAGGGCGTCGGACTCGGCGAGGGCGGCCGCGACCTCGTCCGCCTGGTCCTGCGTGATCGTGCCGTCGGCGACCAGATCCGCGAGTGCATCCGTGATCGCCTGCAACCGGTCGCTGCTTGCGTCACCCGCACCGGCCTCGGCGGTCGGGGCGCTGCCGGCCGCGACGGCCAGCGGCGCGCCCACCGCGGCGACGCCCAACCCGGCGAGTCCGAGGACGCCGGCGAGCCCGGCCGGTGCGATCCTCTTGGTGATCTTCATGGTCCTTGCCTCCGTGGTTCCTGCCCGGGCCGATCCCGGGCATCTGGAACCGAGGCTCGGCCACGAACCTGGCCGCACGCTGTGGGGACACTGTGACCCGGCTACGACCTCGGACCGGACGTTGTCAGCAGAGCAGTACTCGCGTGCTCGGATGCCACAGCGGAGGCGGCCATCGGCAGCCGGACGGTGAACGCCGTGCGTCCGGACCGGCTGTCGACGGACACGTCACCGTCGTGCGCTGCGACGACGGCCGCCACGATGGCAAGCCCCAGCCCGGTGCTGCCCGCAGCGTGGGAACGGGAGCTGTCGCCGCGGGCGAAGCGGTCGAACACGGTGGGTCTGAGATCGGCCGGGATGCCCGGTCCGTCGTCGACGACGCTGAGGGTCGCTGTCTCCGACCCGCTGTCACCCGGTCCCTGTGCGGACAGATGGATCCGCACGGTGGTGTCCGGAGGAGTGTGGACGCGCGCGTTGGCCAGCAGGTTCGCCACGACCTGGTGCAGGCGGGCCCTGTCTCCTGCCACGACGACGGGACCGTCGGGCAGATCGAGGGCCCATTTGTGTTCCGGACCTGCCACGTGGGCGTCGCCCACGGCGTCGACCACGACGGCGGACAGGTCGACTGGCGCGCTCTCGACCGGGCGGCCGGCGTCCAGCCGGGCAAGCAGGAGGAGGTCGTCGACCAGACCGGTCATCCGGACGGCCTCGGACTCCACGCGGCTCAGGGCGTGGACGACGTCCGCCGGAACCGGGTTGCGGCTGCGCCTGGTCAGCTCCGCGTATCCACGGATCGCGGCGAGCGGCGTGCGCAGCTCGTGGCTGGCGTCGGCCACGAACTGCCGGACTCGGGTCTCGCTGGCCTGCCGCGCCGCCAGCGCGGTCGCGACGTTCTCGAGCAGGTGGTTCAGGGCGGCGCCTACGCGGCCGACCTCCGTCCGCGGATCGGTGTCGGCCGCCGGGACCCGCACCGCCAGCGCGACCTCGCCGCGGTCCAGCGGCATCTCCGCGACCCTGGTCGCGGTGGAGGCGACCCGGCGCAGTGGACGCAGGGCGCGCCCGATGATCAGTGCGCCCACCACGCCGGCCACCAGCAACCCGGCCAGGCCGACGGCGACCACCACGCCGGCCAGCTGAGACACCGGGCCGTCGACCAGGCTCAGTGGGAGCCCGGTGACGAACGTCGCCCCGCCGGGGATCGCCGAGGCGACGACCCGGTAGTCACCGAGGTCGTCGCCGAGCTCCACCGTATGGGGGTGTCCGTCGACCGGGACATCGGCCAGCAGGGCGGCCGACCCGGCCGGCACCGTCGTCAGCTCTCCGCTGCGCTCCACGATCCGCGAGCTGATGACCGTTCCGTCGTCGACGAGAACCCCGAGCGTTCCCTCCGCCTGACCCGGAACCTGCAGCGGGCCGACGAGACGGTCGGCCGGCGGCCCGCCCTGGGGTCGGCCCGCGCCGTCGTCGAATCCTCGCGCGGACCGGTCCACCGCGGCCGTCAGCTGGTCGTCGAGGCGGGCCGTCAGGAACGTGTCCAGGGCGACGACGCCGGCAATGCCCATGACGAGGCTCACCGCCGCCAGCAGCGCAACGGCCGACGCCAGCAACCGGGTCAGGAGCGACCAGCGTGCCTGGCCGCGCGGAGGCGTCCGCGTGCCTGGGACCTTCGGCGTTCTCACGCCCACCGGTCAATCCGCCGGCTTCAGGACGTAGCCGGCTCCGCGCATGGTGTGGATCATCGGTGCGCGGCCGGCGTCGATCTTCTTACGCAGGTAGGAGACGTACAACTCGACGACGTTCGCCTGGCCGCCGAAGTCGTAGTTCCACACCCGGTCCAAGATCTGAGTCTTGCTCAGGACCCGTCGCGGGTTCCGCATGAGGTAGCGCAGCAGCTCGAACTCCGTCGCCGTCAGCGCGATCGGTTCCCCTGCCCGGCGGACCTCGTGGCTGTCCTCGTCCAGGGTCAGGTCACCGACGGCCACCAGTGCGTCGTCCTGGACCCGGAGGCGGGTGGCACGCCGGATCAGGGCGCGCAGGCGGGCCACGACCTCCTCCAGGCTGAACGGCTTCGTGACGTAGTCGTCTCCGCCTGCCGTCAGCCCCGCCACCCGATCCTCCACCGCGTCCATCGCGGTGAGGAACAGCACGGGCACGTCCGTGGCGTCGGCGCGCAGGCGGCGCAGCACGTCCAGCCCGCTCATGTCGGGGAGCATGACGTCGAGCACGACCGCATCCGGCCGGAACTCACGCGCCACCCGGATAGCTGCCGTCCCGTCGGCCGCCGTGCGGACCTCCCAGCCCTCGTAGCGCAGGGCAATCGACAGCAGCTCCGTGAGAGTGGCCTCGTCGTCGACGACCAGGACTCGCACCGGCGGCCCGTCAGCACGCACGACCTGGCGGCCGCCGTGGGCGAACGCCGCCTCGGCGAGGCTGCCTCGTGTCCCCGTCACACCGGCGACGGTAGGTCCGGCACCTGAGAGTCGCCCATGAGCTTGCTGAGTGTCGGCTGTGAATGCCTTGCCGGTCCGAGCTGGTCTCGACATCGGCGTGAGAGACGACCGGCCGGCACCTGCTCAGGCCGGGTCGACGCCGAAGGTGATCAGGCCCAGGTATCCGTCATCGGCCGCGGTCACCGTCAGGACCAGGCTGTCCTCGAAGATGGAGTCGTAGCTGTTGTCGACGTCGCGGCCAGCGACGTCGAGCACGGCTGCGCTGCGTAGACCTCGGCGGTCAGCGCGTCGTCGAAGAACAGTTGGGTGGTCAGCAGCGTGGTCTTGTCGAGATGCACCTTGCAGTGGATGTGCACGGTCCGCAGCCGGGGTAGATCGTCACGAACTCCACGACGCCCTCGGCGTTGGTGACATGCGCGCCTCGCAGGTAGGTCTCGTCGTCGGTCGGACCCGAGTTTCGGCCGGGACCGCCGCCCGCGGCCCTCCGGACGCTTGGGACGCCGACTCGAACCCGGGAGTAGGACCCTTCGGCATCGCAGTGCCAGACATCGAGGACGGCGTCGGGGATCGGTGCACACGTCTCGGAGTCCTGAACGAGGATGCCCAGACGCAATGTCGTGCCCGGCCTGTCCTCGCGGATGTCGCTGCGGATCGAGTCGACGTCGAAGTAGTACGGGCCCTCGGTCAGCTCCCGTGTCAACGTGCAGGAACCGGCGGCGGCGAACGACTCGGGTGAAGCGCCCCCAGGCCGATCGTGCTGAACATGCCGATTGCGTTGCGGCGGCTGACAGGCTGGGTCATGGTCGCTCCAGGTCTGGCGAGGGTGGATGCCGCTCCACGGTCGGGGTCGGAGCTACGCCGGACATGTGAGCCGCCTGTGCGTCAGCTGTGCGATGCCTCCCATCTCACCCTCGCGTTCAGAACGGCATTGTCCGCCGAGTCCATGATCGATCCAGAGAGCATGGTGGGGTCGGCTTTCCATCCGCTCGCTGTGTTCATGTGGGCGATGGGTTGCTAACGCTCGAACTCCAGGCGGTTCTTGAGCCTGCTGCGCACCACGGTCGCCGTCCCGACCAACAGGACACAGAGCAGCAAGATACGCATGACGCTTGACTCCACGACCGCGGCCACGCCGATGAATGCCAATGCCAGCAGGAGGAGAAGCTCTCGGAATTCGCGGGTCAGCTGGAACCTCCGGGACGCGCGCGCCCGGACCACACTCAACTTCTGACCGTAGATTCCCAGCTCTGCTCGAGATGCGGAGTCCAGGAACAGCCAGGGTAGGTCTGGATAGACACCAAGGGCATCTCGGGCTGATGGAAATCGTGAGTGCAGCGCTCCCCCTGACAATCTGTCCCGGCGATCCGTTATCTCGTCCGGCGCTGCGTAGGCAAGCATTCTCGTCTCCCGAACACGGCCCGAATCGTCGGGCGCACCCTGGATGACGATTTCGTCACCGCTCTCGACTCCGAGAATGCTCAATCCTATGGGGCTCAACAGACCGACGTTCTGCTCGACTGTCGCCAGGTCCGCCGGCTGCACCCGCAGCATCGAGTAGTGCGGCCTGGAAAGGAGGAGATCGGCCAATGGCGTCGTCGTGACGCGGATCGGCTCCAGTAGTACCGACTCCTGCACCTCGACACCCAGAGCGTTGCGGAGCACCTGGTCCACGGCCACCGTGCCCAGCGGCTGAGTGTCGCTCGTCGTCACTCGCGCAGGTGCGGGTGGTAGTCGTGGACCAGACACGGATTGCACGCCTACGTGTGACGGCGAACCACGCCTTTCGAACTCGATGGGGTGCAGAGTGACGCATTGCTCACCATGTCGTTCGAGTGCATCTGCCGTCGGCAGACAGACCAACGCGTCCCCCGCAACGGCGTGCGGTTCCTCATCTGACCATCTACTTGCGACCAGGCCGTAGCGCCCGTGCTCATTGCCCTGCTCGAGTTCCTCGAACCCACCAGGCGACGCCCACCCCGCCGCACGGAACGCTTCCCTGGCGGTGCGGCGCGAGTTGGGATCGGCGGCCAACCGGCTCATCACCGCTTTGTAGTCACCGTCCGAGCCCACGAGCCGCGAGAAGGCCGCACATCCGCGCCGCAGCTCAGCGAAGATCTCCTCCTGCCTCTTGAGCGCCAGGGGCGCCGCCTTGGGTGGCGCCAACGCGCCCCACTTCGAGACGTACAGCAGGAAGGAAGACGGGCGCTCCCCGCCGTCGAGTTGGAGTCGACACATGTCCGCGGCCACGTACCGCCGGACGTAGTTTGGCTCGGTCCGGTCCAAGCATTCGATCTGCTCATGGTCCAGTAGTGAGACGAGCACCGACGTCTCGGACCCAGGCTCCAGGATCGGCGTTGCTGCCACATATCCCGGGGTACTGATGTGCGCGCTGTGCCCCACCCGAAGTCCCGTCACACGGGCCTTGACAAACGGGAGCACCGTGTCGACGTTCTCATTGGCAAACTTACGGCGCATGACCGCCGGTGAGGCATTCGAGCCGATGGCGACGACGAGATAGCGGTTGTCCACGGCGGCCACGTTGGAGAAGAGCAGGGCATAGTTGAGGGTGTCCCAGCGCCTTTCGGTCCGGAACTCGACACCCGCCTGCCCGAGACGCCGGCCTTGTCTGGGGGACAATCGCCGAAACACGCCTTCGTGCAGCAAACCGCTGTGCGAGGGCAGCTTTCCAGGATAGTCCCACGGTCTCAGTGCGAGGTTGTCGGCGTCGAGGCCAACCGTCTCCGTCACGCGGTCAGTATGTCTTCTGCGCAAACCGTGGGCCAACGGCCGGTAGGGCTACACCATCCTTGCTCGTCGGAGAGAATGAGCGCATGGCCTCGTACTCGGTCAACCCTGACGCCGTGGCCCGGGCCCGGCGGCTCATCGACGCCCGTCAGTACGTCCTCGACAGCGACTGGGGAGCCGCGCAGCCTCGCGCCGATGCAGAGAACGCGTTCCTGAAGTCGCACTCATGGAGCGAATACGCGGAGTGGCACCTCGGCCTCACCGACGGCGCGACCGATGAGACCAAGGCAAGATACGCGTTCGTCTACGGCGACTTCCGGCGCGTGCATCGAACCGGACTGATCGCCTGCGTCTACCGGGCCTCCGAGTGGCGCCACAAGGAGGTCGAGCTCGCTGCGCATGATCTGCTGCAGCACCTCGACCGCACGAGTGCCTGAGGCACGACGACCGGCTGTGCACCGTGATCGAGCACCGCTGCTGGTGTTGGAACCCGCAGCGGTTCATCGATCACGATCCGTAGATCGGGTGCGGTCGGGCTCGAGGAATACCACCGGGATGACCCGGTCGGTGTGAGATTGGTAAGCGCGGTACCCCGGGTAAGCCGCGACGATCCGCGGCCACCAGGCCTCTCGCTCCGCCGGCGTGGCTGTGCGAGCCCGAACGGCAGAGACACGCGAGCGCACCTGGACGGTCGCTCGCGGCTGGGCTGTGAGATTGCCGTACCAGTCCGGATTCTCGGGCCGTCCTCCCCACGAGGCGATCACGATCATCGTCTCGTCGTCGCGGAGGCAGAGCAGCGGGACCGTGTGACGCCTGCCTGTCCGTGACCCGCGGGTGGTGAGCAGGAGCATGTCGTTGCCCACCAGCCGTCGGCCCAGCACGCCACCGGAGAGCCGGTAGACGACCGCGTGGAGCCGGGACAGGCGGCGAGCGGTGTCGTCACGCATTACGCCGGGAGCCTATCGAGCGCCACCGTGCGCTCGGTCCGGTCGATACTCCTTCCTGACCGGCCCGATCAATGACCAGAGGAGACGGTGGGCCTCATTGGTCAGCCCAGTAGGCGGCCAGGCCGACCATCGACCACTCACGCTCGGGGTCCGCGCGGTACAGCGGATTCATCGCGAAGACCGTCGCTCGGGCGGTGCCCGAGGTCGTCGTCCCGTGTGCGATGACGGCCGAGCCTGCTGCGGACGGCGACAGATCCTCGACGGGCCACAGCCCTGACCCGAGGATGGCGTCCGGGTCGGTCGGGAAGCGACCGTCGACGCTCATCGTCGCCGGCACGGATGTGAACCAGGTCGGCGGGTCCATGATCGCGGTGTCCTGGCTCGGCAACGCCCCGGTGATCGGGCTCGCTGTGCCGCCCACGTTGTCCCAGTAGACGATGCCGCTGTGCCCGTCACCTGTCGCGAGCGCCGCCGCTGTCAGCCCGCTGACCAACGCGCCGCTGGTGAGGAAGTTGGCACCGTTGACGCCAGCACCGATGTAGCCGCCGCCAGCGGCGAAGAACGCCTGCAGCCGGGCCCGCGCCACGGCGTTAGCGACTGACGGGTAGCCACCGGTGTTCCAGATGACGTCGTAGTTCGGCAAGGGGTTCTCGGCTGCGGCGTTGAGTTGTGCCGTCGACATGAATGCCGGCGTGAAGCCGAGATTCTGCAGCGACCACACGTCCTGGTTGAGGGCACCGGTGAGCACCAGGATGCGGGGCTTGCGATCGATCGGCTCGGTCGGCGGTGCCGACGCACCGACGCGGTGGAACCAGACGTCGTTCGCGCGGCCGAGCGATGCCAGCCGGACCTTGGTCGCAGAGTCGGCGGCGAAGATCGCGCTGCCGGTCGGCAGCGTCGTGCCGCTCGCGGAGGTGGACGGCGCCAGCGCCAGCTCGGCGGAGAGCCCCTCATCCATCAGCGCGTTGAGGGTACGCACCGCCGTCGGCGAGTCGATCTTCAGCGCGTAGCCGGAGGCCGTCCCGGGCTCCACGCCGCCGAGCAGGTGACTGGCCTTGAGGATCCGGTTGGTCCTCGGCGCGAACGTCGCGTCAGGCGGAACCCGGACCACGTCGGCACCCCAGAGGTAGCCGTGGCTCCACGCCGCCGGAGGTGCGTAGAGGATGCTGATGTCCTCCGAGATGTCGGCGCCGATGCCCAGGGCCGTGTCGGCCAGCCCCCGGTGGGCCTGGTCCATGAAGACGACGTACGAGCCGGCCGGGTAGGTCACACCGTCGAATGTGTAGGCCTGCTTGAGTTCGTCGACCAGGATGCCGTTGAACAGCAGCCAGTCGACCATCCGGTTGGCCTCGGGCTCGCTGCGCTGCCCGCTGCCCATCGGGACGATGTACGCGGTGGGGAACTCCTCCATCCAGTTGTTGTCGACGTCGAACGGCGGCTCGCAGCACGGCGGCCGGGGTTCGTTCGCGACGCCGCGGCGGTAGCGCTCGAGCTCGTCGTACAGCAGCTCGTTCCGGTTCTCGAGGTCGAAGAGCAGGCTCGACCAGACGACGCTCTCCTGGATGATCCGCGACCCAAGCCGTCCGTACGCGGCCGGCGTGGTGCCCGGGAGCGCGCAGTCGTCGTCGGTCTGGTTGCACATCTCCACCGTCGAGCCGTTCAGCCCGACGTGCTGGGCGTACATCGGCGTGTAGAACGGGCCCCAGTCGTCCCAGCCCTCGGCAACGGCCGGTCCCGGTGGCTGTCCATCCGGGCAGATGCCGCTGGAGGGGGCCGGGTTGCCGTCGGAGCACCAGTCGTTGATCGGCCGGGTGACGTCGAAGTTGAGCGCCGCCAGGGCGGCCTCGTTCGCGTCGATGCGCGGCTGGTTCCACTTGAGCCAGAGGTCGTAGTCGATGCTCGGGTTGTGCGGCTTCGTCGTCGCCTCGATGAGCGTCGGCGTCACGTAGCCGTGCAGGTCGAGTACCTCGGGCGGCAGCCACTCCTGCATCACCGACACCGAGGCCCTGGTCTCCGACTGCGACTGCGTCATGAAGTCGCGGTTGAGGTCGAAGCCGTTTCCGTTGGCGCGCGTGCCGGCGATCCTGCCGTCCGGGTTCTGGATCACGTTGAACAGGAGGACGGTGTGGTCCAGGACGGCGTCGACCTCGGGGTCCGCCCCGTACGGCGTCGTGGCGAGCTTGTCGAGCGTCTCGAAGATCGCATCGACCCCCTCGTACTCGTTGCCGTGAATGGCGCCCTGGATGTAGAGCGGGACCTTCACGTCGTCCCCGTGGGACTCGAGCAGCGCCTGGCCGCGCGCCGGGTCGGTCAGGGCGACCTTCCGCACCTGCTGCCAGGCCTGGAAGTCCTTCCGCTGCTGCGCGGTGTCCAGCGCGTTGACGGTGACCAGGAACAGGTCACGCCCCCGCGCCGACTGGCCCATGACCTCGAGGCTCATCCGTCCCTGGCTCGACGCCACGATGTCCTCGAGCGTGCACTGGATCGCGTAGTAGGGGATGTGCGGGAAGCTGCCGGCTGGGTCGCCCGCTTCGGTACCGTCGGGCAGGTTCTCGGCCGCGTCCGACTCCGGCTCGCCGCACCACGGCGGGACCACCTGCGCCTGGGCGGGTGACACCACCAGCGCCGAGATCATCACGGACAAGAAGGCGACCAGTACGGTCGCGAACCTGCGTGCCATCGACAATCACCCCTCGCGCCAGACGACTCGGGCTCGCCGCGGCTCGCGTGGCCCCGGTTTTCGGCTACCCGCCTGTTGCTTCGTACCGCGATGATCACTTCGTGTCAATGCACCTGACCCACGGAGGGATCCAGCATCGGTACGTCCTGGGTAGCGTTGGCGCGTTCGGCCGTTGACAAGGAGGTGAGGTTCGCCCATGCCGGCGTCCACGTCACCTCATCGTCGGTCCGCCGTAGTCACCCGGCTTCGGGCCGCCGGCTGCGTCTTCGCCGAGGACGAGGCGCGGCTGCTCATCTCCGCGGCCCGAACGCAGGCCGACCTGGCTGTCATGGTGGACCGACGGGCCGCCGGCCTGCCTCTCGAGCACGTCCTTGGCTGGGCGGAGTTCTGCGGCCTGCGGATAGCCGTGGATCCCGGCGTCTTCGTACCCCGCCGGCGCACCGAGTTCCTCGTCCATCAGGCCGCCGCCGTCGCACGGCCACCGGCTGTCGTCGTCGACATGTGCTGCGGCTCCGGCGCGGTGGGCGCCGCGCTCGCCGCGACCGGGGACCGGGTCGAGCTGCACGCCGTCGACATCGACCCGGACGCGGTGCGGTGCGCCCGCCACAACCTCGCCGCCGGCGGAGGTCAGGTCTACGAAGGTGACCTGTACGAGCCACTGCCCGCAGTGCTGCGTGGCCGGGTCGACGTTCTGGTCGCCAACGCACCCTACGTACCCACCGAGGCGGTCAGGCTGCTGCCCGCGGAGGCCCGCGTACACGAGCCGCGGGTGACGCTCGACGGCGGCCCGGACGGGCTCGACGTCCTGCGGCGGGTGATTGCCACGGCGCGATCGTGGCTGGCACCGGGCGGCCACCTGCTGGTCGAGGCCAGCGAGAGGCAGGCGCCGCAGGCGGCAGCAGCCATGGCACGCAGCGGGCTGTTCCCACGCGTGACCCGTTCCGATGACCTGAACGCGACCGTCGTGATCGGTGTCGGGCCGCCCGCAACCGGCAACCAGGCGACCTGAACCGCGACGACTCCGGCGACACGGTCGACCACGTGAGCACGAGCGGGGCAATCGCGATCGTCGTGCTGGTGCTGGTCGTGATCAACGTGTGGGTCCATGTCGGACCTCGTGTTGCGCACTCCCTCACCGGGCCGTTGGCGGCGGGGCTGCTCCTCCTGGTCGGCAGGAGCGCCGGGCTCTCGTGGGACGAGCTCGGTCTCGGTCGGGAGGCCTTGGCGCGGGGTCTGTGGTGGGGGACAGTGACCGCAGGGCTCATCGCCGCGATCTATGCCGTCGGCGTCGCCGTCCCGGCCAGCCGCCGGTTCTTCCGGGACACCAGGTACCGGATCGGCCCCGGATCGGCGCTCTATGCGGCATTCGTGACCATCCCGCTGGGCACGGTCGTCTTCGAGGAGGTCGCCTTCCGCAGTGTCCTCTGGGGCCTGCTCGAGATCGGTCACGGTGCGGTGGCCGCGACCGTCTCCTCCTCGTTGGTGTTCGGGATCTGGCACGTGCTGCCCGCCCTGGACCTGGCACGGGCCAACACCGCCTTGAGCGGGCCCGGCGGAGCCAGAAGCAGGGTCCTGCTCACGGTGCTGGGGACGGTGGCGTTCACGACCCTCGCCGGGTTGGTCTTCGCCGGGCTGCGCTGGCACACGGGCAGCCTGGTGGCGCCGGTGCTGCTGCACTGGGCGGCCAACGGCCTCGGCGTACTGGCCGCAGCCCGGGTGTGGGCGCTCAGCCGGGAGTGACCTCTGCCGGCGGGGCGAACAGCCGCTCGCGCACCGACTCACGGTTACGCAGCGCCGACTCGACGCCGGCCAGTTGCCGCGCAGTGGCGGAAAGGTCGTACACCTCACTGACGAAGCGCGGCAGGTCTGGACGGTAGTCGTGGGCCCATGCCCGGTAGACACCGGGCAACTGCGCATTCTTCATGTCGACCAGGCACTGGAAGAAGGTCGTGATCGGCCGCCAGCGAAGCCCGGGCGGGATCCCCCTGGGGCTGGCGCCGTCGACGGACTCGACCTTCGGCCGGTCGGGGCCCAGCCAACTCGGCGCCGTCGTG
>DASRTE010000119.1:0-21632 GCA_035656095.1 Jiangellaceae bacterium | reverse complement strand
CCGACGCCGCCGCCCTGTTCACCGCCGTCGACGCCGCCGCCCGCCACCTCCAGACCCCGGGTGACGGGCGGACGTTGGATCAGTTGCGGGCCGACGTGCTGGCCGGGCTCGGCTGGTCGGCCCTGGCGGCGGGGCATCTGGGCTGCTGCCACCCCGACTGCGGCCACCTCAACCAGCGGCTGGGCACCGGGCGCGGCGGCCGGGCGGCGGCGGTGAACGTGACGGTGGCCTACCCGACGTTGATCGGCGTCGACGACCACCCCGCCCACCTGCACGGGCACGGGCCGATCACCGCCGCGGTGGCCCGGCGCATCGCCGCCCACGGCAGCTGGCGGCGGCTGCTCACCGACCCGGCATCCGGTGCCGTCCTCCACGTCGGCCGCACCCGCTACACCCCACCGGCGGACCTGGCCGACCACGTCATCGGCCGCGACCAAACCTGCCGCTTCCCCACCTGCACCCGGCCGGCCGCAGGCTGCGACCTCGACCACACCACCCCTGGAAACGCGGCGGCACCACCAGCGCCGCCAACCTCGGGCCGCTGCACCGCGGCCACCACAACGACAAGACCCACCACCGCTGGCGACTCGACCAACCCGCACCCGGCCGATACATCTGGACCCGCACCCACCCGACACCGATACCAGGTCGACCCCGAGATCGTCGGACTCCTCCCCCAACCCCCACCGGCACCACCGGCCGAGGATCGACCAGCCGAGCCGACACCGGCCGATCCCGACCCACCACCGTTCTGACCAGCGGCCCGTGGTCACAGGGCGTCGAAGGGTTGCGCGTAGCGGAACTCGCCGGCGATCGCCGCGGAGTACGACGTCAGGAGGCGCACCTGGAAGTTCGGCGCCCACGAGGCGACCGGTGGGGTGATCCCGTACTCCTGCGCCGGCCGGAAGCCGAACCTCGGGTAGTAGTCGGCGTGGCCCAGCAGCGCGACCAGCGGCTCGTCCAGCGCGTCCGCAGCACCCAGCACGGCGTGCATGAGCGCGCTGCCGATTCCACGACGCTGGCGATCGGCCTGAACGCCCACCGGCCCGAGTGCGAGCACAGCCGCGGTCCCGATCCGCGCTCGGGTGCAGACGACGTGTCCGTCCACGGTCGCGTCCGGGCCGACGGCGACCAGGGAGAGCTCCGGCAGCCAGGCGTCGCCACTGCGCAACGCGTCGACGAGGCCGACCTCGACCGGGGGCCGCCTCGGATGCTCGGGATCGGCGAACGCCGATCCATGGACGGTCCGGATGCCCTCGACGTCGCCCGGTACCTCGCGCCGCACCAGCACGCCGCAACCCTACGATGACCGCGTGGCCGTCACCGACACCACCGCGACCGGCCGGCCGTCCCGGCCGCGGCTGTGGGACCGCGTCCCGGCGCCGTCCGAACAGACGCTTCGCCGGCTGGCCGTCGCCTCCCTGGTGTCGCAGATGGGGATCGTCGTCACCGGCGGGGCGGTAAGGCTGACCGGCTCGGGCATGGGGTGCCCCACCGTTCCGCGGTGTACGGACGAGTCGCTGGTGGCCACACCGGAGCTCGGTATCCACGGCCTCATCGAGTTCGGCAACCGCCTGCTCACTTTCGTGCTCGCCGCCATCGCAGCATTGACGTTGCTCGCCGTCATCAAGACCCTCGGCTCCGAACGGCCCCGACGCGACCTGGTCGTCCCCGCGGTGGCCCTGGTCGTCGGCATCCCGGCGCAGGCGCTGATCGGCATGGTCACGGTATGGACCCACCTGAACCCGTGGATCGTCACGCTCCATTTCATGTGTTCAGCCGTCCTGGTGGCTGTCGCCACAGTGCTGGTCCGTCGGGCACAGCGGCCGTTGGGTGCGCGCCCGGATGAGCTCGGCTCCCCGTGGCTGGGCCGCCTGGCCGGACTCACGATCGCCGTCGCGGCGGTCGTCGTCTACCTGGGCACCGTCGTCACTGCAACGGGGCCGCACGCCGGCGACGAAGACGCGCGGCGTACCGGCCTCGACCTGGAGTCGGTGGCGCAACTGCACACCGACGCCGTGTGCGTGCTGATCGGCCTGTCCGTCGGCCTCTACTTCGCCGCCCGGGCGCTGGGCTCTCCGGGCAGGTCCGCACAGGCGGCAGCAGTTCTGGTGGCGGTCGAACTCGGCCAAGGACTCGTCGGCGTCGTCCAGTACGCGCTCGACCTGCCGGTTCTGCTGGTGGGCCTGCACATGCTCGGCGCGGTGCTCCTGGTAGCGGCAGTTGTGGACACCTGGCTGGCGGCCCGCTGGCTGCCCAGCTGAGGCCGCGTCACCACGACCGGGCCATGGCCGTCCAGAGGTCGTTGCCGACGCGCACCCGTCGTCCGGTCGTCGGGTCGGCGGGATCGCGCAGGTCGACCCGTGCGAGTTGGGCTATCTGCGCCGCCTCGGTGGCGGAGACCATGGCGTCGGCCCAGCGCCCGTCGGGAGCCACGACGAACATCCGCACGCCGGACTCGCCGACGGGCGTGACGTAGCCGCCCACAGGCTCGCCCGGGCCCACTCCGTGCGCGCGGGCGAACGAGCGCAGCCGCCGCGCCGTGGAGGTGACGTGCGCCGGCAGTTCCCGCTCCGGTGGCGGGCGTAGCAGTCCGGCCCCGGCCAGGACGAGAACGAGTGCGGAGGCGGCCGCCGCCCACAGCGCTCCGGCAAGCAGGCATGCACAGACACCCAGCCCGGCGGCGGCGCCGACCGTGAGCCCCCACGGTGGTGGGGAGAGCCGCCGGCCGGCCGGCACGGCAAGATCGGAGCCGCCCGAACCGTCGGGACCCGCCTCGGCGTTCCACAGGACGGCATCGGCTGCCGCCAGCACGGTTCCGATGACGACGAGCGTGATGACCGGAGCCGCAACCCCGCCGGTCGCCGCCCAGATGGCCGCGCCCAGGACGACACCGACGCCGCAGATGCCGAGCACTCGCCGGGACACGCGGTCAGCGTAACGCCGCGATCACCGACGGCCCGGCCTTCAGCCGAGCAGCAGGACGTCCAGCGCGACCGCCAGGAAGACAGCGGTGAGGTAGGTGATCGAGCCGTGGAACAGGCGCATCGCCATCACCCCGGCACCGGTCTCGTCGCGCCGGGCCCGGGCATGGAGCCCGTGCGCCTCGGCCAGGAACCACGTTCCGGCCAGGATGGCCAGCGCACCGTAGAGCCAGCCCAGATCGGCGACCCACCAGAGGGCGAGCGTCGTGGCGACCATCGCCCAGGAGTACACGAGGATCTGGCCGGCCACGGCGCGCGCCGATGCGACCACGGGCAGCATCGGCACTCCGGCCCGGGCGTAGTCGTCGCGGAAGCGCATGGCCAGCGGCCAGTAGTGCGGGGGGGTCCAGAAGAACACCACCAGGAAGAGCAGAACGGGAGGCCAGGCGAGACTCCCCGTGACGGCGGCCCAGCCGATCATCGTCGGCAGGCAGCCCGCGACACCGCCCCAGACGATGTTCTGCGACGTGCGCCGCTTCAGCAGCACGGTGTAGACGACGACGTAGAACGCGTTGGCCGCCACGGTCAGTGCGGCCGCGAGCGGGTTGACAAAGGCCAGCATGACGGCGACGGAGACGACAAGAAGCACGACCGCGAACACGGCGGCCGCCCGCGGCGAGATCACCGCGGTCGTGATCGCTCGCCTGCGGGTCCTGCGCATCACCGCGTCGATGTCGCGCTCGAGTACCTGGTTGAACGCGTGAGCACTGCCCGCTGCCAGAGTCCCGCCGAGCAGCGTCGCCACGACCAGACCGGGCGCCGGCAGTCCACGCTCGGCGAGCACCATCGCCGGGAGTGTCGTGACGAGCAGCAGCTCCACCACGCGCAGCTTCATCAGCGAGACGTACGCACCGACCGTGCGTCGCCACGACCGCGAGGCATCCAGGTGAGATCGCCGCGGCGTCGCGCGGCGGGACTCGACGGCCGGCACGACCTGCCTCTCTCGCAACGCTCGATGCGCGGCCATGGCTCACCACGCAGGACGCGGCGAGTCTAGTCGGCGCCCGCCGGGGCGGCGTCGGAGTGGCGGTGCGTAGCCGCGCGTGGCGACACCAGGCGTGGGTAGGCTCGCCTGGAAGTGCGATCACACGTGATCTGGCCCCGATCGCCTGACCCGAGAGGAGCCTACGACGGTGCCCCACGACACCGAACTCGACTGGTCCGACGTCGACCGACGGGCCGTGGACACGATTCGCGCGCTCGCCATGGATGCGGTCGAGAAGGTCGGCAACGGCCATCCCGGTACGGCGATGAGCCTGGCGCCCGCCGCCTACCTGATCTTCCAGCACCTGCTCCGCCACGACCCGGCCGACCCCGCCTGGCTGGGACGCGACCGGTTCGTGCTCTCCGCCGGCCATTCCAGCCTGACGCTCTACATCCAGCTCTACTTCTCCGGCTACCCGATGACCCTCGACGACCTCGCGTCGTTGCGCACCTGGGGCTCGATCACGCCCGGCCATCCGGAGGTCCACCACACCGCTGGCGTCGAGACCACCACCGGACCGCTCGGCCAGGGCGTCGGCAACGCCGTCGGCATGGCCATGGCCGCGCGCCGCACCCGTGGCCTGCTCGACCCCGACGCCCCGCGCGGCGAGAGCGTCTTCGACCACACGATCTGGTGTATCGCGTCCGACGGCGACATGCAGGAGGGAGTGTCCAGCGAGGCGTCCTCGCTGGCCGGAACCCAGCGTCTGGGCAATCTCGTCATGATCTGGGACGACAACCAGATCTCCATCGAGGACGACACCCGGGTGGCGTTCTCCGAGGACGTCCAGGCCCGCTACGAGGCCTACGGGTGGCATGTCCAGACCGTCGACTGGCGGGGCGGCGACGGTCCGTACCACGAGGACGTCTCCGCCCTGTACGCGGCGCTGCTGGCCGCCCGCGCCGACACGACCCGGCCGTCGTTCGTCGCCCTCCGCACCATCATCGGCTGGCCGGCACCCACCAAGCAGAACACCGGCACGGCCCATGGCTCGGCGCTCGGTGCCGACGAGGTCGCAGCCACCAAGAAGATCCTCGGCTTCGACCCCGACCACACGTTCACCGTTGGCGACGACGTCCGGCGGCACGCACTGCGCGTCGCCGAGCGTGGAGCGGCCCTGCACGCCGGCTGGGACGAACGCTTCGGTGCCTGGCGGGCCGACCACGCCGAGCAGGCAGCCCTGCTCGACCGGCTGCGCACGGCGACGCTGCCCGACGAATGGGCGCAGGCGATGCCCGCCTTCGAGCCGGGAAAGGCCGTCGCCACGCGCAAGGCGTCCGGCGACGTGCTCACGGCACTCGCGCCGGTCCTGCCCGAGCTGTGGGGAGGCTCGGCCGACCTGGCCGGCAGCAACAACACCACCCCCAAGGATCAGCTGAGCTTCCTTCCCCCGGACCGGTCCAGCAAGGAGTTCGAGGGCGACTGGTACGGCCGGGTCCTGCACTTCGGCATCCGCGAGCACGCGATGGGCTCGATCCTCAACGGCATCGCCCTGCACGGGCTCACCCGTCCCTATGGCGGCACGTTCCTGGTCTTCAGCGACTACATGCGCCCGGCCGTCCGCCTCGCCGCGCTGATGGGCCTGCCGGTCACGTACGTGTGGACCCATGATTCTGTCGGGCTGGGCGAGGACGGGCCGACCCACCAACCGGTCGAGCATCTGGCCGCGCTCCGCGCGATTCCCGGCCTCGATGTCGTCCGGCCGGCCGACGCGAACGAGACCGCGGTGGCGTGGCGCACGATCCTCGAGCACCACGCGACGAGCCAGTCACGCCCGGCGGGTCTCTGCCTGACCAGACAGAACGTACCGACCTTCCCGCGCGGCACCGACGGCTACGCCGACGCCGAGGGCGTCGCTCGCGGGGGGTACGTGCTCCTCGACAGTGACGGCATGCCCGACGTGCTGCTCGTCGGCACCGGCTCGGAGGTCCAACTGGCCGTGGCCGCTCGGGAGTCGCTCGCTGCCGACGGTATCCGGGCGCGCGTGGTCTCGATGCCGTGTCGCGAGTGGTTCGACCACCAGGAGCAGGCCTACCGCGACGACGTCCTGCCGCCCGCGGTCCGGGCCCGGGTGTCCGTGGAGGCGGCCGTTTCCCAGGGGTGGCGTGAGGTGGTCGGCGACGCCGGGCGCTCGGTCAGCCTCGAGCATTTCGGTGCCTCCGCCGACTACGAAACCCTCTTCCGCGAGTTCGGCATCACCGCGGAGGCCGTGGTCTCCGCCGCGAAGGAGTCCATGGCCGCGGCCCGCTGACGACCGCAGATACTTCCGGAGGACCCACATGACCGACGACACCACCGACCGGCTCGGCCGGCTCTCCGCCCTTGGCGTGGCGATCTGGCTCGACGACATCTCCCGCGAACGCCTGACCACCGGCAACCTTCAGGCGCTCGTCGACAGGCGCCACGTCGTCGGCGTCACCAGCAATCCGACGATCTTCCAGGCGGCAATCACCAAGAGCAGCGCGTACGACGACCAGTTGAGGGCTCACTCCGAACAGGGCTCCGACGCCGACACGGCGGTGAGGGACCTGACCACCGACGACGTCCGAGCCGCCGCCGACCTGCTCGCACCCGTGGTCCGGCGCACCGACGGCCTCGACGGCCGGGTGTCGATCGAGGTCGACCCCCGGTTGGCCCACGACACCCGGGCGACCGTCGACCAGGCCCACGACCTGTGGGCCGAGGTCGGCCGACCCAACCTGTTCGTGAAGATTCCCGCAACCCGGGCCGGCCTGCCGGCGATCACCGAAGTCATCGCCGACGGCATCAGCGTCAACGTCACGCTGGTCTTCTCGATCGAGCGGTACCGCGAGGTGATCGGCGCGTACCAGGCCGGCCTCGAGCAGCGGTTGGCGTCCGGAGGTTCGCTCGACGACATCGCGTCGGTCGCGTCGTTCTTCGTCAGCCGGGTCGACTCCGAGGTCGACAAGCGGCTCGACGCGATCGGCACCCACCAGGCGCTCGCGCTTCGCGGCCAGGCGGCCGTTGCCAACGCCCGGCTCGCCTACCAGGCCTACGAGCAGGCGGTCGCCGCCGAGCGCTGGCAGCGTCTGGAGAAGGCCGGCGCAGCGCGCCAGCGTCCGCTGTGGGCATCGACGTCGACGAAGAGCCCCGACTACTCCGACACCCTCTACGTCACCGAGCTGGTGGCGCCGCAAACGGTCAACACGATGCCGGAGCCGACGCTGGAGGCCGTCGCCGACCACGGCGACATCCGCGGCGACACCGTACGCGGCTCCTACTCCCATGCTCGTGACGTGTTCGAGCGGCTGGAGCGCGTCGGCGTCGACATGGACGACGTCGGGCAAGTGCTCGAGGACGAGGGCGTCGAGAAGTTCGCGACGAGCTGGGTCGACCTGCTCTCCTCCGTCGAGGCCAAGCTCCAGGCCGGTCGCTGATGACCGTCGCGGTCTCGGCGCCGTCCGCCGACCCGGCGCTGGTGGCCGATCTCGTCGCCGACCGGGTCGCGTCCCGGATCGCCGCCGGCGATTCCACGCTGTGGGGCCCGGCGGCCGAGGAGGAGGCCGCGCTCCGGCTCGGCTGGGTGGACCTCTACGAGACGTCTCGCCCGCTGCTCGCCGAGATCGATGCCCTCACGGCCGACCTGCGCGGAGCCGGGCTCGACCGGGTCGTGCTCTGCGGCATGGGCGGCTCCTCACTGGCTCCCGAGGTCATCACCAGGACCGCCGGCGTCGAGCTCACCGTTCTCGACACCACCGACCCCGGGGCGGTCCGACGGGCGCTGGCCGACCGGCTGGAACGCACCATCGTCGTGGTGTCGAGCAAGTCCGGCTCCACGGTCGAGACCGACAGCCAGCGCCGTGCCTTCGGGTCCGCCTTCCGCGAGGCGGACATCGAACCGGGCGAGCGCATGGTCGTCGTCACCGACACCGGCTCCTCGCTCGCGGCGCTGGCCGAGGAGTCGGGGTACCGGAGGGTCTTCCTCGCCGACTCGTCGGTGGGCGGACGCTACTCGGCGCTGACCGCCTTCGGGCTGGTCCCGTCGGCCCTCGCGGGCGTGGACGTGTCCGCGCTGCTCGACGAGGCCGCGGCCGTGGCGTCCGAACTCATCGCCGACGACCCGGCCAATCCGGCGCTGGTCCTGGGCGCAGCCCTCGGCGGCGGCGTGTCCCGCGGCCGTGACAAGGTGGCCATCGCCGACGCAGGTTCCGGCATCGTCGGTTTCGCCGACTGGGCCGAGCAGCTCATCGCGGAGTCCACCGGCAAGGACGGCACGGGGCTGCTCCCGGTGGCAGTCGGTGGAGTCGACGCACCGGAGATCCGCGGGCCGGCCGGCGATGTGCTGCCGGCGCTGGTGGGCGCCGCCGACGCCGGCGGGCACGGCGTTGCCGTCAGTGGCCCACTCGGCGGGCAGATGCTGCTGTGGGAGTACGCCACGGCGGTGGCCGGACGGATCATCGGGATCAACCCCTTCGACCAGCCCGACGTCGAGAGCGCGAAGAAGGCCGCCCGCGGCCTGCTCGACTCCCGTCCCGAGCCCGAGCCCGCCGCCTTCGTCGACGGCGTGGTCGAGGTGCGGGCGACCGCCGGCCTGCTCGACGGCGCCGCCTCCCTGCCGGGCGCCGTCGACGCGCTGCTGGCACGGCTGCCGGACAACGGCTACCTCGCCGTGATGGCGTACCTCGACCGGGAGGGCGGCGACGGCATCCTCGCCGGGGTGCGGCGACCGCTGGCGACGCGCACACAGCGCCCGGTGACCTTCGGCTGGGGACCCCGGTTCCTGCACTCGACCGGGCAGTTCCACAAGGGCGGGCCGCCGGTCGGCGTCTATCTCCAGGTGACCGGTGACACCTCGCCCGACCTGCCGGTCCCGGACCGGCCGTTCAGCTTCGGGGAGCTCATCACCGCGCAGGCCGCCGGCGACGCACACGTCCTCGCCGCGCACGGCCGGCCGGTCCTGCGTCTACACCTCACCGACCGCGAGGCCGGCGTCGCCCGCTTGCTCGAGGTGTTGCGGTGAGGAACCCCCGCAACCCCCTGCGCGACCCGAGGGACAAGCGCCTGCCCCGGATCGCCGGGCCGTGCAGCCTGGTCATCTTCGGTGTCACGGGCGATCTGTCGCGCAAGAAGCTCATGCCCGCCGTCTACGACCTGGCCAACCGGGGGCTGCTCCCGCCGGGCTTCTCGATGGTCGGCTTCGCCCGGCGCGACTGGGCCGACCAGGACTTCGACAGGCAGGTTCACGACGCGGTCCGACAGTACGCACGGACGCCGTTCCGGGAGGCGGCGTGGCGGCAACTGGCCCAGGGTTTCCGGTTCGTGCCCGGCGAGTTCTCCGACGACGACGCATTCGACCGGCTCGCCGATACCGTCCACGACCTCGACACTGCCCAGGGGACGAGCGGCAACTACGCGTTCTACCTGTCCATCCCGCCCTCGTACTTCGACATCGTGTGCAAGCAGTTGGCCCGTTCGGGCCTCGCCGAGCCGGACAACGACGACCAGTGGCGGCGGGTCGTCATCGAGAAGCCGTTCGGCCACGATCTCGCCAGCGCGCGCGAGCTGAACAACACCGTCGAGGCGATCTTTCCGCCCGACTCCGTCTTCCGCATCGACCACTACCTCGGCAAGGAGACCGTCCAGAACATCTTGGCGCTGCGCTTCGCCAACCAGCTGTACGAACCGATCTGGAACGCGAACTTCGTCGACCACGTCCAGATCACCATGGCGGAGGACGTCGGTATCGAGAACCGGGCGGGCTACTACGACGGCATCGGCGCGGCACGCGACGTGATCCAGAACCACCTCCTCCAACTGCTGGCCCTGGTGGCGATGGAGGAGCCGGTCTCCTTCGACGCCCGCGACCTG
Organism: Jiangellaceae bacterium; assembly: GCA_035656095.1. Lineage (GTDB taxonomy): Bacteria > Actinomycetota > Actinomycetes > Jiangellales > Jiangellaceae > DASRTE01. The sequence goes on along the minus strand of DASRTE010000119.1, from coordinate 11,834 downwards.
CGTGCGGAGAAGGAGAAGGTGCTATCGGCGGTGCGTCACCCTCCCGACCTCGGTCGCCACACGGCGCGGGGCCAGTACGCCGGTGGCTGGGCGGGTGGAGTACAGGTGCCGGGCTACCACGACGAGAACGGCATCCCGCCCGGCTCGAGAACCGAGACCTTTGCCGCGGTGCGCCTCGACATCGACACCCGGCGCTGGGCCGGGGTCCCGTTCTACCTGCGCACCGGAAAGCGGCTGGGCCGCCGCGTCACCGAGGTCGCGGTGGTGTTCAAGCGGGCGCCACACCTGCCCTTCGAGTCGACGGCCACCGAGGAGCTGGGCCAGAACGCCCTGGTCGTCCGCGTGCAGCCGGACGAGGGGGTGACGATGCGCTTCGGTTCGAAAGTGCCCGGCACGGCGATGGAGGTCCGCGACGTCACCATGGACTTCGCCTATGGGCACTCGTTCACCGAGGACAGCCCCGAGGCCTACGAGCGGCTGCTGCTCGACGTCCTGCTCGGCGACCCGCCGCTGTTCCCCCGGCACGAGGAGGTCGAGCTGTCCTGGCAGATCCTCGATCCGATCGTGCGCTACTGGGCCAGATACGGCGCACCGGAGGAGTATCCGTCCGGAAGCTGGGGTCCGGCGTCGGCAGACGCGATGCTGGCCCGCGACGGCCGGGCGTGGAGGCGGCCGTGATCATCGACATGCCGTCGACCACCGCGAACGGGGTGGCCAAGCGGATGGTCGACCTGCGCGAGTCCCACGGGGCGATCGCGCTGAGTCGCGTACTGACGCTTGTCCTGGTCGTCGGCGACGACGACGCGGAGCCCGCGATCGAGTCGGCCAACCACGCCAGCCACGAGCACCCCTGCCGGATCCTGGTGGTGGTGCGCGGCTCGTCGCGCGGCTCGGCCCGGCTCGACGCCCAGATCCGGGTGGGTGGCGACGCCGGTGCGAGCGAGGTCATCGTGCTGCGCACCCTGGGGCCGCTGACGGCACACGCCGAGTCGGTGGTGGTCCCCCTGCTGCTCCCCGATGCCCCGGTCGTCACCTGGTGGCCGGACGAGAGCCCGCGCGTCCCCGCGGAGGATCCGGTCGGACGGTTGGCACAGCGCCGCATCACCGACGCGGCGGCGTGCAAGCGGCCCAACGCGGCCATGCGCGAACGCGCGGAGACCTACCACCCGGGCGACACCGACCTGGCTTGGACCAGGATCACCGGGTGGCGGGCTCTGCTGGCGGCCGCCCTGGACCAGCCGCCGTTCGAGGACGTCACGTCGGCTCGGGTCGTGGGTGCGTCGGACAGTCCGAGCGCCGACCTGCTCGCCGCCTGGCTCGCGTTCGCACTGCGATGCCCGATCACCCGGACGAAGGCAGCCGGTGTCGACGGCCTGGTCAACGTGACACTTGACCGCAGCTCGGGACCGCTCGAACTGGACAGACCGGGCGACGAGATTGCGACGCTGTCGGCTCCGGGCCGCGACGACCGCCGGGTGGCGCTGCCCAAGCGGCTCGACCGCGACTGCCTGGCCGAAGAGCTCCGGCGGCTCGATCCGGACGAGATCTACGCCCATGTGCTGAGCGATGGACTCACGCTGCTACACGAGACGGGGCGGACCACGCGCTCGAAGTCGCCCAAGCGCCGCCGAGGGTCGCGATGACCCCGCCGGTCGTCGTCGTCCACCGCGATGCGGACGAACTCGCCGGCGCCGTCGCCGCTCGGCTGATCACCCGCATCGCCGACGTGCAGTCCGCGCGCGAGAACGCCAGCATCGTGGTGACGGGGGGTGGGCTGGGCCGTGCGACGCTGTCCGCAGTGGCCGCCTCGCCGGCACGGTCGGCCGTCGACTGGAAGCACCTCGACGTGTGGTGGGGCGACGAGCGGTTCCTGCCCCGGGGGCACCCCGAGCGCAACGAGACCCAGGCGCGTGCGGCGCTGCTCGATGCGGTCCCCGTGGTCTCCCACCGGGTCCATCCGATGCCGGCGACCGAGGACACCGGCGACGACCCGGACGCTGCGGCGGAGAGCTACGCGGCCGTGTTGGCTGCCGCCACGCGGCCCGAGAACCACGCCCGGGTGCCGGAGTTCGACGTGCTGATGCTGGGGGTCGGCCCGGACGGGCATGTGGCCTCGCTGTTCCCGGACCAACCTGCTCTGTACGAGACGCGGCAGGTGGTCGCCGTCCGGGGCGCTCCCAAGCCGCCGCCCATCCGCATCTCGTTGACGCTGCCGGCGATTCGCACCGCCACCGAGGTGTGGCTCGTCGTCGCCGGTGACGACAAGGCCGCCGCCGTCCGGATGGCGCTCTCGGGCGCCGGCGAGGTGCAGGTGCCCGCCGCCGGTGCCCGAGGTCGACAGCGCACCCTCTGGCTGCTGGACCGGGCTGCAGCATCCGCCCTGCCACCCGGCCTCGAACGCATCGCGTCTCCGTAGACCGGCTTCTGGTGACCTGAAAGCTAGGCGCCGCGGACCCGCCGCAACACCTGCAGTGCCTCCTCCAGGATGGCCGCACCGTCGGCGTCGCTGCGCCGCTCCTTCACGTAGGCCAGGTGGGTCTTGTAGGGCTCGTTGCGCGGCGCCGGTGGGGGATTCTCCGGGTCGCGGCTGGCCGGTAGCCCGCAGCGCGGGCAATCCCAGTATTCGGGGATCACGGCCTCGGCTGCGAAGCTCGGGACGGTCTCGTGTCCCTGCACGCAGTAGAACGCGATGCGCTGACGGGGTGCGGCCTCGCCGCGTTCGGCCTCGCCCATCGGGCCAGCACCGACACGACTGCCGCGGATGGCATTGCCACTTGCCACGGGTCGAACTCCCTCGTAGGACGTGCCGAATTTCTCAGACGGCGGCTTTGGCGAGCAGCCCCAGCCCCAGGATGCTGGCGGCCCACAGGATGCCGATCGCGACCGTGATCCGGTCGAGGTTTCGTTCGGCGATCGAGGAACCACCCAGCGACGACGACACACCCCCACCGAACATGTCGGACAGGCCGCCGCCCTTGCCCTTGTGCAGGAGGATGAGCACGATCAACAACAGGCTGGTGATGACGAGCAGAAGCGAGAAGACGATCTTCACAGTGGTGGGCGATTCCTTCCGGTCGGCCGCATCAGCCGGCACGCGTAGGGACAGCGTACGCGGTCGACCGGGATTCGGCCCACATCGGTACGCCGAGACCCAGGCGGCGGGAGCACCGACGGTTCAGCCGGCACGGCCGAATCGGCAGATCGCAGCGAACTCGTCCGCATCGATGCTCGCGCCACCCACCAAGGCGCCGTCCACGTCGGGCTGCTCCATGATCGGGCCGATGTTGGTGGCCTTGACCGAGCCGCCGTAGAGGATCCGCACAGCCCGCGCGAGCTCCGCGGAGTACAGCTCGCCGAGCCGGCCGCGGATGGCCGCACATACCTCCTGCGCGTCCTCCGGCGTCGCGACCTCGCCGGTTCCGATCGCCCAGACCGGCTCGTACGCGACGACGACCACGGCGGCCCGGCCGGCCGGCACGTCGCGCAGGCCGCCGTCGAGCTGGGCCAGCGTGTGGGGGATCTGACGACCCTGCCGGCGCAGTTCCAGGCCCTCGCCGACGCACAGGATCGGTGCCAGCCCGTGCCGAAGCGCGGCGGCTGCCTTGGCGTTCACGAGCGCGTCGTCCTCCCCGTGGTACTGCCGCCGTTCGGAGTGCCCCACGATCGCGTACGTGCAGCCGAGCTTGGCCAGCATGGCGCCGGTGACCTCGCCGGTGTACGGGCCGGAGTCGTGCTCGGAGACGTCCTGGGCGCCGTACGAGATTCGAAGCCTCTCGCCGTCGACGAGGGTCTGCACCGAGCGGAGGTTGGTGAACGGCGGCAGCACGGCCACCTCGACGGCGTCGAAGTCCTCGTCGGTGAGCGAGAAGGCGAGCTTCTGCGCCAGCGCGATGGACTCGAGGTGGTTGAGGTTCGCCTTCCAGTTACCGGCCATCAGCTGCTTGCGCGCGGTTGTGGTCACGTGCTCAGTCCTCCAGTACGGCCAGCCCCGGGAGTGTCTTGCCCTCGAGCAGTTCGAGGCTGGCACCACCGCCGGTCGAGATGTGGGTGAACGACGACTCGTCCAGGCCGAGCTGGCGCACCGCCGCGGCCGAGTCACCGCCGCCGACGACCGTGGTCCCCTCGACGGCGGCGACGGCCAGGGCGATCTGCCGGGTGCCCTCGGCGAAGGGCGCGACCTCGAACACCCCCATGGGGCCGTTCCAGACGACCGTGCGGGCGTCGGCGAGCGTGTCGCGAAACAGCGCGACGGTGGCCGGCCCGATGTCCAGGCCCTTCTGGTCGGCCGGGATCGCGGTCGCCGGAACGATGCTCGTCACCGCGTCCTCGGCCAGATCGGCGGCGACCACCACATCCACCGGCAGCACTAGCTCCACGCCGATCTCGGCGGCCCGGGCGATAAGGCCCCGCACGGTGTCGATCTGATCCTCCTCCAGCAGCGATTCACCCACCTCGTGGTCCTGCGCGGCGAGGAAGGTGAAGCACATGCCGCCTCCGACGAGCAGCCGGTCCACCGTGCCCAGGAGGTTGTCGATCACGCCGAGCTTGTCCGAGACCTTCGAGCCACCGAGGATGACGACGTACGGTCGGTCGGGGTCGTCGAGCACGGACGAGAACGCCTCGACCTCGGCGAGGACGAGCGCGCCTGCGGCATGGGGCAGCCGCAGGGCCACGTCGTACACGCTGGCCTGCTTGCGGTGCAGGACACCGAATCCGTCGGAGACGAAGACGTCCGCTGACGCCGCCAGCTCGTCGGCGAACGCACCGCGCTCCGCGTCGTCCTTAGAGGTCTCCCTCGGATCGAAGCGGAGGTTCTCCAGCAGGACCACGCCACCGTCGGGCAATGCCTCGACGGTCCGCTTGGCTTCGGCGCCGACCGTGTCCGCGGCGAACCGCACGTCGCGTCCCGGCAGCATCGCGGCGAGACGTTCGCAGACCGGACGCAACGAGTATCGCGCGTCGACGCGGCCGCCGGGCCGGCCCAGGTGCGCGGTCACGATCACCTTCGCGCCCGCGTCGGACAGCCGAACGATCGTGGGGACACTGGCCCGGATGCGGCCGTCGTCGGTCACGACGCCGTCCTCGAGCGGGACGTTCAGGTCCGAACGGAGCAGAACCCGCCTGCCGCGCAGGTCGCCCAGGTCGTCGATGCTCCGCATCGGTCAGAGGGAGGCACCGACGTGGCGGACCAGGTCGATCAGCCGGTTCGAGAATCCCCACTCGTTGTCGTACCAGCCCACGACCTTGACCTGGTTGCCGATCGCCCGGGTCAGCCCAGCGTCGAAGATGCACGAGGCCGGGTCGGTGACGATGTCGGTGGAGACGATCGGGTCCTCGGTGTAGGTCAGGTAGCCCTTCAGCGGGCCATCCGCCGCGGCCTTCATCGCGGCGTTCACCTCGTCGACGGTCACCTCGCGGGCCAAGGTCGCCGTGAGGTCGGTGGCCGAGCCGGTGGGCGTCGGCACGCGAAGCGCGAAGCCGTCGAGCTTGCCTTTGAGATCGGGTAGGACGATGCCGATCGCCTTCGCGGCGCCGGTGGACGTCGGGACGATGTTGAGCGCTGCCGCACGGGCCCGACGCAGGTCCCGATGTGGGCCGTCCTGCAGGTTCTGGTCGGCCGTGTACGCGTGAATCGTGGTCATCAGCCCGCGCTGGATGTCGAACGCGTCGTGCAGCGCCTTGGCCAGCGGCGCGAGGCAGTTCGTCGTGCAGGAGGCCATCGAGATGATCGTGTGCGCGGCCGGGTCGTAGGCGTCGTGGTTGACGCCCATCACGACCGTGACGTCCTCGTTCTTCGCCGGCGCCGAGATGATGACCTTCTTCGCCCCACCGTCGACATGCGCCTTCGCCTTGGTGGCGTCGGTGAACAGCCCGGTGGACTCGATGACGATGTCGGCACCGAGACCGGCCCACGGCAGTTTGGCCGGGTCCCGCTCCTCCAGGGACTTGAAGCTCTTCCCCGCGACGGTGATCTCGTCGCCGGCGAATCCGACCTCGGCGTCGAGCCGGCCCAGGATCGAGTCGTACTTGAGCAGGTGCGCCAGGCTCGCGTTGTCGGTGAGGTCGTTGACGCCCACCAGCTCGATGTCGTCGGCGCCTTGGGCGAGCACCGCTCGGTAGAAGTTGCGGCCGATGCGTCCGAACCCATTGATGCCTACACGGATGGTCATGGGGACTCACGACTCCTTCGTTTCAGGGAACAAGCATGTCGGGTGTCAGGTTGGCCTCGGTGCCGGCGATGCCGGTCTCGGCCGCCTTGCGGTCGGCCATCGCCAGCAGCCGACGAATCCGGCCGGCCACGGCGTCCTTGGTCATCGGCGGATCGGAGAGCTGCCCGAGCTCCTCCAGGCTGGCCTGCTTGTGCTCGAGGCGGAGCATCCCAGCGGCCCGCAGGTGGTCGGGAACGTCGTCGGCCAGGATCTCGAGAGCACGCTCGACCCGGGCGCCCGCGGCCACCGCCGCGCGCGCGGACCGCCGCAGGTTCGCGTCGTCGAAGTTGGCCAGCCGGTTGGCGGTGGCTCGTACCTCACGGCGCATCCGCCGCTCCTCCCACGCGAGCACACTGTCGTGTGCACCCAGACGGGTGAGCAGCGCACCGATCGCATCGCCGTCGCGAACGACCACGCGGTCGACGCCACGCACGTCGCGAGCCTTGGCCTGGATGCCCAGGCGCCGGCCGGCGCCCACCAGCGCCAAGGCGGCCTCGGGCCCCGGGCAGGTGACCTCGATGGCTGAGGACCGGCCCGGTTCGGTCAGCGACCCATGGGCGAGGAAGGCCCCACGCCAGGCGGCCTCCGCGTCACACGTCGATCCCGACACGACCTGCGGCGGCAGGCCACGTACCGGCCGGCCACTGCCGTCGATCAGGCCCGTCTGGCGCGCGAGCACCTCGCCGCCGGCGACGACCCGGACCACGTACCGGCTGCCCTTGCGCAGCCCGCTCGGCGAGACGACGGCGATGTCGCTCTCGTGGCCGTAGACCTCGGCGATGTCACGGCGCAGCCGTCGGGCGGCGACGCCGGTGTCGAGCTCGGCCTCCACCACGATCTTGCCGCTGACGATGTGCAGGCCGCCCCCGAACCGCAGCAGCGCGGAGACCTCGGCTTTGCGACAACATGGTTTGGTGACCTCCAGGCGGGCCAGCTCGTCCTTCACCGACGCGGTCATCGCCATGGGCCGATCCTGCCACGAGCGAAGGTGTCGGCGTAGGCACGGGCCAGGCGCTCCGGGTCGTGACGCGGCGTGCCGTCGGCCATCGCGATGTCGGTGACGGTGACCTCGGCGCCGAGGTCACCGGCGACCCGGCGCAGCAGGTCCTCGTCGGGCACTGAGGAACGGTCGGCCACCACCGCGTCGAGCCACAGGTCCGGCGCGTATGCCGCGAGCACCTCCAGATGCATCTCGGGGGTGAAGCCCTCGGTCTCGGTTCCCTCGGGCGACAGGTTCAGGGTGACCATCCGCTGCGCCGGTGCATCGACGAGGGCACGACGCAGCTCGGGGAGGAGCAGGTGCGGGATGACGCTGCTGAACCACGACCCGGGCCCCAGGACCACCCAGTCCGCCTCGGCGACCGCGTCGAGCGCTTCCGGACAGGCCGGCGGATCGGGCGGGACGAGCTCGACGGCCACGATCCGGCCGGTCGCCGAGGCGACGGCGTGCTGGCCGACGACGGTCTCGACCTCCCTCGCCGCGCCGTCCGCCCGGTCGGCTCGGGCCACCAGTGCACGGATGTCCAGTGATCTCGTGGACATCGGGAGCACGCGGCCCTGGGCGCCCAGCAGGCGGGCGACCCAGTCGAGACCTTCCACGTGGCCGCCGAGCAGCTCCCAGAGCGCCACGATCAGCAGGTTGCCGGTGGAGTGGTTGTGGAGCTCACCCGCACTGGAGAAACGGTGCTGGAGTACCCGTGCCCACGTCCGCCCCCACTCGTCGTCGCCACACAGCGCCGCCAGTGCCATGCGCAGGTCTCCCGGTGGCAGAACGCCGAGCTCGTGTCGCAGCCGGCCGCTCGACCCGCCGTCGTCGGCCACCGTCACGACCGCGGTGAGCCGTCCGCTGACCCGGCGCAGCGCCGACAGCGATGCGGCCAGGCCATGGCCGCCGCCGAGGGCGACGACCTTGGGCCCGGCCAGGCGTGTCTCCCGCACCGGCAGGGTCACTCCCGTCCGAGATCGCGATGGACGACCAGCGTCTCGATCCCCTGGTCACGCAGCCGGCCGGCCAGGGCTTCGCTCATGACCACGCTGCGATGTTTCCCCCCGGTGCATCCGACGCCCACGGTGACGAAGCGCTTGCCCTCCCGCAGGTAGCCGTCGGATGTCATCCGGAGCAATCCCGCGTAGCGGTCGAGGAACTCCACGGCCCCCGGCTGGCCGAGGACGTAGTCGCGGACCGCCTCGTCCCGTCCGGTCTGGGGCCGCAGTTCGGGGATCCAGTGCGGGTTGGGCAGGAAGCGCAGGTCGGCGACCATGTCGGCGTCGACCGGGATGCCGTACTTGAACCCGAACGACACCACGACGGCTCGCAGGCGGGTGTCCTCGCCCTCGAAGGCCGTGCGGATCCGCCTGGCCAGCTCGTGCACGTTGAGCAGCGACGTGTCGACGACGAGGTCCGCCCCCGCCCGCAGCTCGGCCAGCTGCTCACGTTCGCGCCGGATGCCTTCGAGCACGCGGCCCTCTCCCTGCAGCGGATGGGGGCGCCGTGCCGACTCGAACCGGCGCACCAGCGCCTCGTCACCGGCCTCGAGGAACAGGACGTAGGGACGCATGCCGCGCACCGCGAGCTCGTCGAGCGCGCCCCGTAGTTCGCCGAAGAACACGCCACCCCGCACGTCGGCCACGACGGCGATCCGGCGCTGCGCCGTCCGCTCGGTCACCGTGTCGATGAGCTCCATCAGCAACGAGGGCGGCAGGTTGTCGACGACGAACCAGCCGAGATCGTCCAGCGATGCCGTCGCCGCGGTCTTTCCCGCTCCGGACATGCCGGTGACCAGCAGGAGTTCGGGGGGGTCCCCGGTCTCGGTCACGTCCCTCCTCACCTGGACGGGGAGTCCGCGTCCAGGATCTCACCCGTCGCCATGTTGACCGAGGGTGCCGGACGGCGTTGCGCCACGGCCTCGACCACGGCCTCGGCGGTCCGGGTGCCGAAGCCCGGCACCTGCGCGATCTCCTCCGCGCTGGCGGCGCGCAGTCTCTTGAGCGACCCGAAATACGCGAGCAGCGCCTTGCGGCGCGCCGGTCCCAGGCCGGGAACGCCATCGAGCAGGCTGTCCACCATCGACCGGGATCGCCGCTGCCGGTGGTAGGCGATGGCGAAGCGGTGGGCCTCGTCGCGGACCCGCTGCAGCAGGTACAGCCCCTCGCTGGCCCGGGGCAGGATCACCGGGTCGTCGGAACCGTCGACCACCACCTCCTCCAGCCGCTTCGCCAAGCCGACGACCGGGATGTCGGAGACGCCGGCCTCGTCCATGGCCAGCCGGGCCGCGGCTACCTGGGGCCTGCCGCCGTCGACGACGACCAGGCCGGGCGCGTAGGCGAACTTGCGCGGTCGTCCGGTCTCGGGGTCGAGCGGCTGTGCGGCAACGCGGTCGGGCTCGCGCTCCTCGGTGAGCCGGCGGAAGCGGCGTCCGAGCACCTCACGGATGGCCGCGACATCGTCGACGCCATGTCGGCCGCGGACCGCGAACCGCCGGTACTCGGACTTCCGCGGCAAGCCGTCCTCGAAGACGACCATGGACGCCACCACGTCGGTGCCCTGCAGGTTGGACACGTCGTAGCACTCGATGCGCAGCGGCGCCTCGTCGAGATCGAGGGCCCGCTGGATCTCCTCGAGCGCACGGCTGCGGGTGGTCAGGTCGCTCGCCCGCCGCGTCTTGTGCAGGGCGAGCGCCTGCGCGGCGTTGCGCGTGACGGTGCCGAGAAGGGTCCTCTTGTCACCCCGCTGGGGGATCTTCAGGTCGACCCTCCCCCCGCGCAGTTCGGCGAGCAGGTCGCGTAGCGCCTGGCTCTCGGCCGGGTCGTCGGGCAGGGCGGGCACGAGGATCTCACGGGGTACGGCCTCTCCCCCGTTCTCGCCGTAGAGCTGCAGCAGGAACCGCTCCACGAGCTCGCCGCTGGATGCGTCGTCACTCTTGTCCGCGACCCACCCGCGCTGGCCGCGGACCCGTCCGCCCCGGACGTAGAACACGTGCACGGCCGCCTCCAGCGGGTCCTCGGCGAGCGCGACGACGTCGGCGTCGGTCGCGTCGCCGAGCACGACGGCGTTCTGCTCCATGGCCCGCCGCAGTGCCGCGACGTCGTCGCGCAGGCGGGCCGCCTGCTCGTAGTCGGTCGTCGCCGCGGCGGCACGCATCTCCCGCTCGAGGCGGCGGATGTAGGTGGAGGTCTGACCGTCGAGGAAGGCGACCAGATCGTCCACGATGGCGCGATGCTCCCCCGCGCTCACCCGGCCCACACACGGCGCAGTGCATTTGCCGATGTAGCCGAGCAGGCACGGGCGCCCGACCTGCCCGGCCCGCGTGAACACCCCCTTCGAACAACTGCGCACCGGGAAGACCCGCAGCAGCTGGTCGAGCGTCTCTCGGATCGCCCATGCGTGCGCGTACGGCCCGAAGTACCGCACGCCGCGCTTCTTGGCTCCGCGCATCACCACGACCCGCGGGTACTCCTCGTCCAGCGTCACCGCGAGGTAGGGATAGGACTTGTCGTCGCGGTAGCGGACGTTGAAGCGCGGGTCGAACTCCTTGATCCACGAGTATTCGAGCTGCAGCGCCTCGACCTCGGTCCGCACGACCGTCCACTCGACCTTGGCCGCGGTGGTCACCATGGCCAGCGTGCGCGGGTGCAGCGCGGAGAGATCCTGGAAGTACGACGACAGCCGGGAGCGCAGGCTCTTGGCCTTGCCGACGTAGATCACCCGACCGGCCGGGTCGCTGAAGCGGTAGACGCCCGGTTCGTTCGGCACCGACCCTGCCGTGGGGCGGTACGAGGAGGGGTCGGGCACAGACCAACCCTAGTTGTCAGACCCGCAGCACCTGGTCGCCCTCGACCACGATCGGGACCTCGGGAAGCGGCTCCGGCGCTGGGCCGACCTGGACCGAGCCGTCCTCGACCGAGTACCTGCTGCCGTGGCAGGGACACTGGATCAACCCGTCCGCCACCGTCGCGACCTGGCAGCCCTGGTGGGTGCACGTGCTACCGAACGCCCGGAACTGCCCGGCCGTCGGCTGGGTGACGACGATCTGCTCACCGGTGAGGATCACGCCGCCGCCGACGGGTACGTCGGCCGTGGCGGTCAGGGGCGTGCCCCCGCTGCCCTCCGCAGGCGGAGTCGTCTCCGGCGAGCTCGGTGCCGGTGTGTCGGGTGCATCGGGGCTCGGCGTCGAGTCGGTCGTCGGCGCGGCCGTCCCGGGGTCGTCGCCGCCGCAGGCCGCGAGCACCCCGGCCACGCCGACGGCGCCGGCTCCGAGCAGCACCACCCGGCGCTGGAGCCCGGGGCCACCAGCGTCGGTCGGAGTCGTGTCGCGCTGGGTCATCGCGTCTCCCGGTATCGGCAGATGGTCACGTTCGATGAACGGATCATTCCCGACGACGGTTCATGCGCGTTTTGTGGCGGGTTGTCAACGCCTCCGGCCCGGCCGAAGGGTGTCCAACCCGCCACAAGTCGCGATGGCTGGCGCCGTCTACAGGTGTCGTTCGGCGTAGACCTTCATCGCGTCGCGGACGAGGGCAGCGGTTCCCTCGCCGTTGACGTCGTAGTTCGCCGTGAACCGCGGGTCGGCGACGTACATCTCGCCGAGCCCGATCAGGTAGTCCCGCGTCGGGGTGGTCGTGACC
>DASRTE010000118.1:0-3900 GCA_035656095.1 Jiangellaceae bacterium | reverse complement strand
AGCGGGTCGCAGATGTGCTGCGGCACGGACTGGCCGGCGCAATGGTAGCCGCAGTCGCGGACCCAGCCGGCCAGCTCGGCCAACGACGTGCGCACCGGGTCGTAGGTGACGGTCGCCGTCTGTGCGACCGGGTTGGCCTCGACCGCGAGAACGCCAGGTCGGTGCGAAAGCACAGTCTCGGCGATGATCTTCGATGATGCCCACTGCACCCCCGAGACTTCGAGGACGGCCGTGACCCGCTCCGGGTCGTCGTCACGATTCACGAGGACACCTCACTCGCGGCAGGGGACAACGTGAGTCGGTCGGCCGGGCTGCCCACCGTCGACTCGGTTGAGACGGCGTGGAAGCGGCGCAACCGCAGGCTGTTGGTGACGACGAACACCGAGGAGAACGCCATCGCGGCGCCCGCGATGAGCGGATTGAGCAGACCGGCCATGGCCAGCGGGAGCGCTGCGACGTTGTAGGCGAACGCCCAGAACAGGTTGCCCTTGATCGTCGTCAAGGTCCGCCGCGACAGCCGGATGGCATCCACAGCGGTCCGCAGGTCGCCGCGGACCAGGGTGACGTCGCTGGCCTCGATGGCGACGTCGGCGCCGGTACCCATGGCGATGCCCAGATCAGCCTGCGCGAGTGCAGCCGCGTCGTTCACGCCGTCGCCGACCATGGCGACCACCGCGCCGGCCTGTTGCAGGCGCCGTACGACGTCGACCTTGTCCTCGGGGAGCACTTCGGCGATGACGTCGTCGACGCCGACCTCGGCCGCGACATTGCGGGCCGCGCGCTCGTTGTCGCCCGTGAGCAGCACCGGTCGCAGCCCCAACGCCTCGAGCTCGGCCACCGCCTGGGCGCTGGTCGCCTTGACGGTGTCGGCCACCACCAGGAGCCCCGTGACGGCGCCGTCCCACCCGACCGCGACGACGGTACGACCAGCGGACTCAGCGTCGTCCCGGGCGGCGGTCAGCTGCCCGTCGAGGCGCAACGCCCAGGCTTCCGTAAGCCAGCCCGCGCGGCCGGCGACCACCGCGTGCCCGTCCACGACACCCTGCAGACCGCACCCCTGTGTCTCGGTGAACCCGTCCACCGAGGCGAGGTCACCACCGAGCCGCTCCAGCGCACCGGCCGCGATCGCGCGGGCGATCGGATGCTCGGAGGCGTTCTCGAGCGCGCCGGCCAGACCCAGCAGCTCGGCTGCGTCCACCCCGTCGGCGGGAATGAGGCCGACCAGCCGCATCCGGCCGGTCGTCACGGTGCCCGTCTTGTCCAGCACGATCGTGTCGACCCGGCGCGTGGACTCCAGAATCTCCGGCCCCTTGATCAGCACCCCGATCTGGGCGCCGCGGCCCGTGCCCACCAGCAGCGCGGTCGGCGTAGCCAGGCCGAGCGCGCACGGGCAGGCGATGATCAACACAGCGACTGCGGCGGTGAAGGCGGCCTCGGCCGGAGCGCCGTTGCCGAGCCAGAAACCGAGGGTGGCCACAGCCAGCGCTATGACAAGCGGGACGAACACCGCCGAAACCCTGTCCGCCAGCCGCTGCACTGGAGCCTTGCCGCTCTGCGCGTCCTCGACCAGCCGAGCCATCTGCGCCAGCTGGGTATCCGCGCCCACCCGTGTCGCCCGTACCACCAGCCGGCCACCTGCGTTCACCGTGGCCCCCACCACCCGGTCACCGGCCGCAACCTCGACCGGCACCGGCTCGCCGGTCAGCATGCTCGTATCCACCGCGGACGAGCCGTCGACCACCTCGCCGTCGGTCGCGACCTTCTCGCCGGGCCGAACCACGAACAGATCACCGACGGTCAGCTGCTCGATCGGCACGCGCACCTCGCGGCTGTCGCGCAGCACCGCAGCGTCTTTCGCACCCAGCCCGAGAAGGGCCCGCAGCGCCTCGCCGGACCGGCGCTTTGCGCGAGCCTCGAAGAAGCGCCCCGCCAGCAGGAACACGGTCAGCGCGGCAGCGACCTCGAGGTAGATCTCGTGTGCACCGGACCCGCGGGCCGGCAGCAGGTCGAAGCTCATCCGCATCCCGGGCTCGCCAGCGCTGCCGAGGAACAGCGCATACAGCGACCAACCGAAGGCAGCCAGCACACCGAGGCTGATCAGCGTGTCCATCGTCGCGGCGGCGTGCCGCAGGTTGACCCACGCTGCGCGGTGGAACGGCCACGCCCCCCACACCACCACCGGAGCGGCGAGTGTGAGCGACAGCCACTGCCAGTTGTCGAACTGCAGGCGTGGCACCATCGCGAGCAACAGCACCGGCGCGGTCAGCACAGCCGAGACGAGCAGGCGGCGGCGCAGCGACTCGACCTCGACGTCGTCGCCCACCGGGACCGCGTCAGTGCGGGCGGCACGCGGCTCCGGCAGCGCGGCCGTGTAGCCGGTCGCCTCGACCGTCGCGATCGCGTCCTGCGTAGTGACGCCATCGGGCAGCGAGACACGTGCCTTCTCCGTGGCGAAGTTGACGCTGGCCTCCACCCCGGGCAGGCGATTGAGCTTCTTCTCGACCCGGGCGGCGCACGACGCGCAGGTCATTCCGCCGATCCGCAGCTCGACAGCGCGCTCGGTCACGCTCCCACCTCCAGGGCGAACGGCACAGTCAGAACCTCGCCGTCCACCTTCATGTCGAGGAACAGCCGATAACGGCCCACGGTGGGGAACGTGGCAGCAAAGGACAAGGAGTCTTGGTCCGGGTGGACATGCAGATAGGCCAGATCGCCCTCACGCAGCGCCACCAGGTGGCCGCGCGCGCCCAGGTATGGCTCCGGCACCACGGCGCGGCCGTCCCCGTCAACGCGGAACGACAGCTCGGTCGGTATGCCGGCGCGCGGCGTACCGTCGAGAGCGACCCGGTACTCTCCGACGTTGGTCACTGCGGACACCGCGGACAACGGCGTCGGCGCGTACGAACCGCCGACCTCGAGGTCCACCCCGAGGGTGAGCCCCTCCGGAGCACCCCCGTCGCCGGGCACGAAGTCCGCAAGCAGCCGCCAAGACCCGGGTTCCAGGTCGAGTGGTGTCGACCACCGGCCGGCCTGGTCGCGGGTCGGGTGCACGTGCTGGTAGCCGGCGAAGTCGCGCCGCACCGCGATCAGGTGCACCTGCTTCTCGTGCTCCACGTCGTACGAGGGCAGCGGTCGCCCGTCTGGACCGGTGATGGTGAACGCGACCGAGACGGACCTACCAGCCGACAGCCTGGTCGACTCCGGGCGCAGCGCGTACCCGCGCTCGCTCGCCACAAGGCCACCGAGGACCTCCGCAGACGTATCCGCTGCCGGGCCGTGGCCGCCGTGCGCGGCATCGTCTGATTCGCTTCGGACGTCAGCCGCGCCCGAGTCCGCCGACGACCTGACCGCAGCTCCCACGCCGTACGCCGCCGTCAGCGCGGCGACGAGGATCAGACCGAAGCCCGCCAGCCGCGCAGTCGCACTCATCCCGACACACCCCTGAGGGTGTAACCCGCTTCGTCGACGGCCGCCCGAACGGCCTCCTCGGGCAGCGGCGCCACACTCGTCACGGCAACCGTGGACTCGCCGCCGGCGACCAGGTCGACCTGCACCTGCTCGACTCCCGAGAGCTGCGAGATCTCCTCGGTGACCGCGGCGACGCAATGCCCGCAATGCATGCCCGACACGGTGTACCTGGTGTTCATCGCCATCGCCGACATTCCTTCAAGAGAATCTGCGGATCGATCAAGAACGGACCAGACGAGCGATGGCGTCGGAGGCCTCCCTGACCTTGGCCTCGGCCTCGGCACCGCCAGCGCGCGTCGCGTCCGCCACGCAGTGCGTCAAGTGGTCCTCGAGGAGCTCGAGCGCGACCGCCTGCAACGCCTTGGTGGCCGCCGAGACCTGGGTCAGCACGTCGATGCAGTAGGTCTCCTTCTCCACCATGCCCTGCAAGCC
>DASRTE010000117.1:0-22596 GCA_035656095.1 Jiangellaceae bacterium | reverse complement strand
ACGATCTTCACGACGACGTACCTTCGGCGCCGACGGGCAGGTTCGGGGTGCTGCTGGCCACCGGTGCATCGCAGCACGATGCGATCTGCCTGCATCGGCCATGGGGCCGCTTGTCCACAAGGGGGGAACGAGGGCACGCTCGGATCGGCGAAGGAGCCATCCTGTGACGCATGCCCGAGCCCGCATCGCCCCCGACCGAGGCCATGACCTCCACGGCCGACGCTGCTCTGGCCGTCCTGGCGTCGTCGCAGTTCGGTGCCTTCAGCCGGGAGCAGGTGTTCCAGGCCGGCCTGAGCCGGGGGCAGATGATCGACCGGCTCGCCTCCGGCCTGTGGGTGCTGATTCATCCCAAGGTCATGATCGCAGCAACGACCCCTCTGAGTACGGCGACGCGAGCCGTCGCCGGACTCCTGTACGCAGGCAATCGCGCCTGGTTCAGCCATGTGACCGCGGCACGATTGCGCGGCATAGATCCGCAGCTCATCGACCCGCGGATCTGGGTCACCGTGCCCGTCGATGTCGTGAGGACGAAGCAGACCGGGCTGCAGATCACCAGGTCTCGCCGGATCACCGGCTTCACATCGGTAGCCCATGGATTCCCCACCATGACCGACGCTCGCATCATCGTCGATCTTGCCAGCATCGCCGACCGCGCGGCATTGCAGCGAATCCTCTACGACGTCGTCAGCCGTGACGTTGTCACGATGGAGGACGTTCTGGCCGCGGCCGAGGACTTCGGCGGCCGGGCGGGAATCGCGATGCTCCGGGAGGTGGCCACGGAGTTCAGCGCCGAGTACGAGTCCGCACTCGAGCTCGAGGCCGATACTGCCTTCCGTCGAGCCGGCATACACCTCGAGCCCCAGCTCGAGGTGTGGGACGGGCCTGTCTTGATCGCGAGGCTCGACTTCGGCGACCCGACAGCCAAGATCGGCATCGAGATAGACGGCTTGAGGTTCCACTCGACGCAGTCGGCGCGCCGCTACGACCGCCAACGCGACCGGGCTCTACGCCGGCGCGGTTGGCTGATCGAGAGATTCACCACGGAGGACGTTCGACGAACGCCGACCTCGATGGTCCGGCATGTCCACGCCCTTCTGGCCCGAGCCACCGAGCAGCAATCGCAGGTGTCGTAGGCCCGACGCTCGCCCGGACGCCCTGGGAAGGCCGGACCGCGCCCTCAACGAACCCGTGAAGATCGTCGTGCAGAAATGCCCCGCTCAGCACCCTGCCGAGGGCTACACGACGATCTTCACGACGCCCAGAGGGAGGGGAGCGGCGCTACTCGCCGGTCTGGCCGTCGATGAGCTCGCGGACCAGGTCCAGGTGCCCGTTGTGCCGAGCCGACTCCTCGATCATGTGCACGAGGACCCACCGCAGGGTCGCGTGCCGACCGTCACGCCCGGGCGCGGCCGCGACGTCGTCGAGTTGCATGGACGCGGCCACATCCCGGGACCGCTCGCATTGCCGGGCATAGACGTTCAGCAGGCCGTCGAGCGTGTCTCCGTCGGCACGCTCGAAGTCGGCGTCGGGGTTCTCGTCGGTCCACGGCACCGGCAGCCCGGTCTCCCCGGCCAGCCGCACCCGGAACCAGCTCTGCTCCACGTAGCCGAGATGCTTGACGATGCCCGCGGCCGAGGTCAGCGAGGGCACGAACCGGCGCCACGCGTCGTCCTCGGAGAGGCCGGCCACCTTGAGGTGGACGGTCGCCCGGTGGTAGTCGAGGAACTCGGTCAGCATCACGCGATCGTCGAGGTCGTATGCGGGATAGTGGCGTTCAGGCACGAGGGGGATGGTCATGGTCCGATCATCGCAGGGAGCGCTCAGGGAATGATCGCCGGCCGCTCCGGGGCGGACACGTCGTAGACCGACGCCTCCTGGTCCAGCAGCGCCAGCAACACCTCCGCCTTGCGATCGGCTTCGACGGGTCCCCCCCATCGCACCGTCGCGCCGTCGACGAGCTCGAGGCGCACGTCGGCCTCGCTCTCGGCGCTGACGGCGCCGACCAGTTCGCGCACGCCGGCGGGCAACCCGCCGAGGACGGCCACGCCGGCCGCCCGGGTGGTGCTCGCGCCGGCGTCGACGGGAGCATCGAGCGCAGGTAGACCCGCCGGCTGATCCGAGGTCTGGCCGAACAGGACGCCGGCCGTGTCGACCAGCCACCACGTGTCCCCGTCGGGGATCGTCGCCGATGCGACCCTGGGCGTCACGGACACCACCACCGTCCGCGGCCACGACCGAGCCACCGAGACCGATGCCAGCTCCGACAGGTCTCGAACCCGGGCCGCCATCGCGTCGGTGTCGACGCGGATCAGCGGCTCACCGAGCGGCGCGTCGGCGACCTGTTCGACCTGCCCGGCCAGCTCACTGCCCGCACCCTCCACGCGCACCGTCTCGAGCGCGGTGACGTTCGACCAGCCGACCAGCCACACGGCACCCGCGACCGCGGCGACGGCCACGAGTAGCGCTAGCTGAGACAGCGCCCGGCGGACCCGCCGTCGACGCGTGCGGGCGGCGAACCGGGATGCGGCAACGGACGGCTTGCGGCTGGACGTGGCGGTCGGCGACCCGTTCACGCGTGGTGTCCCGCCGGCTCGTGGTCGAGCAGCTCGAGGATCTCGGGCCCGATCAAGGTGACGTCGCCGGCGCCGAAGGTGAACACCACGTCACCCGGTCGCAGCCGGGCGGCGGTCACCTCCGGAACGGCGGACCAGGACGGCTCGAAGGTCACCGACTCCGGCGGCAGCGGCACCGACGACGCCACGAGCGCCCCGGTGACTCCGGGCTCGGGGTCCTCGCGAGCCGCGTAGACGTCCATGACGATCACCTCGTCGGCGGCGCCCAGCGCCTTCCCGAACTCGGAGGCGAAGATGCGGGTGCGGCTGAACAGGTGGGGCTGGAAGACGGCGACCACGCGGCCGTCGCCGGCGAGCGGGCGCGCCGCGGTGAGTACGGCCGTGACCTCCGTCGGGTGGTGGGCGTAGTCGTCGTACACCCAGACTCCGCCGGCGTAACCCTTGAGCTCGAACCGGCGGCGCGTTCCCGTGAACCCGGCCAGGCCGTCACGCAGCTCAGCGCTGGCGAAGCCGAGGCCGAGGCCGGCGGTCAACGCGGCCGCAGCGTTGAGCGCGTTGTGCCGGCCGGGCTGGCGCAGGGTCACCCGGCCGTGACGGCGGCCGCGGGCCACGAGCTCGAACGACACGCCGGAACCGGTCAGGTCGATCTCGGCTACGCGCACATCGGCGTCGGATGCCTCGCCGTACGAGTGCACCACGATGCCCCGCGCCCGGGCACGCTCGCCGAGCGCCCTCGCTCCAGGGTCGTCGGCGCATACCACGAGGAAGCCCGTGACCCTGGCGGCGAACGCGTCGAACGCCTGGGTGTAGGCCTCGACCGTGTGGAAGTTGTCGAGGTGGTCGGCCTCGACGTTCGTGACGATCGCGACTTCGGGGTCGTAGGCGAGGAACGATCCGTCGCTCTCGTCGGCCTCGGCGACGAAGACGTCGCCGGTCCCGTTGTGCGCATTGGCTCCGGACTCGTTGAGGTTGCCGCCGATCGCAAACGACGGGTCGGCACCGCAGTGCTGAAGCGCGACGGTGAGCATCGAGGTGGTCGTCGTCTTCCCGTGCGTGCCGGTGACGGCGACCGCACGCCGCCCGGCCATGACCGAGGCCAGCGCAGCCGCCCTGGGCAGGACGCGCAGCCGGCGCCGGCGCGCCTCGACGACCTCCGGGTTCGACTCGCGGATGGCCGTGGACACGACCACGGTGTCGACGCCGTCGACCTGCTCCGCCGCGTGGCCGACGTGAACCCTGGCGCCGATCGCCCGCAGGCCCACCAGGACGCTGGAGTCCTTGGCGTCGCTGCCGGAGACCGGTACGCCACGAGCGAGCATGATGCGGGCGATCCCGCTCATGCCCGCGCCGCCGATCCCGACGAAGTGCACCCTGCCGAGCTCGTCCGCCGAGAGCACCCGGTCAGGGGGCGCGACGATCACCACGTACCTCCGTTGCTGCCTGGACCGGCCGCCGCACGGCGGACCATCGCCGCGAGGCGGTCATCGGCATCGCGCCGGCCGAGAGTAGCGGCTGCCTCCGCCATCGCGGCCAGCCGGTGGCGTGCCGCCATCAGGGAGGGTACGTGGTGGCTCACCCAGTCGGCGGTCAGGGCTTCGTCGTCGACCATCAGGCCGCCACCCGCGTCGACCACGGGCGTCGCGTTCAGGCGCTGCTCCCCGTTTCCGTGCGGGAGCGGGACGTACACGGCTGGCAACCCGACCGCGGCCAGTTCCGCACAGGTGATGGCACCGGCGCGGCACAGCGCCAGGTCGGCCGCAGCGTAGGCGCGCTCCATCCGTTCGAGGTAGGGGACGACGACGTACGGCACGTCACCGTCGGACCCGGCCACGGTCCCCTCGTTGCCCCTGCCCACGGCATGCAGGACCTGGATGCCGGCGGTCGTGAGCGCGGCGGCCGCGTCGGACACGGCGACGTTGATCCGGCGCGCGCCCTGGCTGCCGCCGAACACGAGCAGTGTCGGCCGCCCGGGGCGGAGCCCGAAACCCGCCCGCGCCTCGGCCTGCAGCGCGGGCCGGTTCAGTGTCGCCACCGAGCGCCGCAGCGGGATGCCGACGTATTCGGCGTGCGGCAGCCGAACGGCCGGGGAGGCCACGGCGACGTGACGGGTCATCCGCGCCCCGATCCGGTTGGCCAGCCCGGGACGCGCATTGGCCTCGTGGACGACGATCGGGACGCGTAACCGTCGTGCGGCGAGATAGGCGGGCAGTGCCACGTATCCGCCGAAGCCGACGACGACGTCGGCCCGGTGGGCACGCAGGATCTCGGCCGTCCGGGCCACCGACTCGCGCAACCGCGCGGGCAGCCGGAGCAGGTCGCCGGAGGGACGGCGGGGAAGCGGCACCGCCGGAATCACTGCCAGCTCGTACCCCCGTTCGGGGACGAGGCGCGACTCGAGCCCGCGGGCCGTGCCGAGCGCGATGATCTCGACGTCCGGATCGTGCCGTCGCAGCGCATCGGCCGTAGCGAGTGCGGGCTCGACATGACCCGCGGTTCCGCCGCCGGCGAGCACCACGTGCACTGGATGGTCACTCCTCCCGCTAGCGCCGCCCGGCACGTACGCGTCGCCTCGCCGCGAGCGCCGCACGCGCGCCGGGCTCCTCCTTGGCGAACGACACCAGCATCCCGATGCCGATCAGCATCGGCACGAGCGCGGAGCCTCCGTAGGAGACCAGTGGCAGCGGCACTCCGACGATCGGCAGCACCGCCAGGACGCTACCCATGTTGACCAGGGCCTGTACCAGCAGCCAGGCGGTCACACCGGTGGCGGCCAGCCGGACGAACGGGTCGCGCGCGTTCCACGCGATCCGGATGCCCGCGTAACCGAGCACGAGGAACAGGAGGACCACCATCAGCGTGCCCGGCAGGCCGAGCTCTTCGCCGATGATGGCGAGGATGAAGTCGGTGTGCGCCTCGGGCAGCCCGCCCCACTTCTGGACACTGCCGCCGAGCCCCCGTCCCCACCAGCCGCCGCCGCTGAACGCGTAGATCGAGTGCGCCGCCTGGAAGGTCCGGTCGTCGACGTCGGCGAACGGATCGAGGAACAGCCGTACCCGGTCGAGCCGGTGCTCGGCGGAGGTCACGAAGTAGGCGCCGATGACGGCGACGGTGCCCACCGCCAGGCTGAACAGCCAGGTCGGTACGCCGACCACCCAGAGCATGCTGAGCACGACCGCCATCAGGACTGCGGCGGTGCCGAGGTCGCCTTGACCCACGGTCAGGGCCACCACCACCGCGGCAACCGGCACGAAGGGCACCATCAGATGTCGCCACTGCCGCAGCAGCTTGCCCTTACCTGCGAACACGGCCGCCCCCCACAGCACGAGACCCAGCTTGGCCAGCTCCGAGGGTTGGATGCGGAAGGGACCGCCGAAGTCGATCCAGTTCTGGTTGCCGCCGGGAGAGACGCTGAGCTCTGGTACGTAGGTGAGCACAAGCAACGCGACTGAGAGCACGAGCAAGGGCAGCCCGAGGCGTCGCATGAACCGCGGTGACATCCGGGCAGCCGCGAAGGCCAACGGCAACGCGGCCAGGACCCACGCCACCTGCCGCCCGATGATGTAGTACGACGAGCCGTGGTAGCGCAGCGAGAACACGCTGGACGCGGAGAACACCATCACCAGCCCGAGCACCAGCAGCAGACCGGCCGAGCCGAGCACGAGGTGGTAGGAGGCGAGCGGTCGGCGCAGCATCCGCCCGAGCGCGGCCAGACCGGTGGCGGGCAGCGAGCGCGACAGGTGGTCAGCGTCGGTGGCCATGACGCCGTACGGCCGCGGCGAAGGCATCCCCCCGCGCGGCGTAGTTGGCGAACATGTCCATGGACGCACACGCCGGCGCGAGCAGCACGGTGCTCCCCGGCCGGGCGAGCGCGGACGCTCGGGCCACGACGTGGTCCATGACCTCATTGTCGGTTCCCTGCACCTCCACGACGGGAACCTCCGGCGCGTGTCGCGCGAGTGCGTCGGCGAGCAGGTCCCGGTCCGCCCCGATCAGCACGACCCCTCGCAGCCGGTCGGCGACGGCCCGGACCAGCCGGTCGAACTCGGCACCCTTGGCCAGGCCGCCGGCCACCCAGACCACGTCGTCGTAGGCCAGCAACGACGCCTGCGCCGCGTGCGCGTTCGTGGCCTTGGAGTCGTCGACCCAGTTCACCTCGTCGACTGTCGCCACATGGGCGATCCGGTGCGGGTCTGGGTGGAACGCCCTCAGCCCGTCGCGCACAGCGACCGCCGGAACCCCGACCGAACGGGCCAGCGCCGCCGCGGCGAGTGCGTTCGCGACGTTGTGCGGAGCCGCCGGCGCGACATCGTCGACCGACGCCATCTCGGCAGCGGAGGTCTGCCGTTCGGCGACAAACGCGCGGTCTGCCAGCACCCCGTCCACGACGCCGACCATGCCGACGGCGGGGACGCCCAGCGTGAATCCGATCGCCCGCGCCCCTTCCACGACCTCGGCCGCCCGCACCAGTCGCTCGGTCTCGGCATCCTCCACGTTGTAGACGCAGGCCACCTCGACACCGGTGTAGATCCGGGCCTTGTCACCCGCGTAGGCCGCGAGCGAGCCGTGCCAGTCCACGTGGTCCGGCGCGACATTGAGCACGACGGCCGAGCGGGCCGCCATCGAGTGGGTCCAGTGCAGCTGGTAGCTGGACAGCTCGAGTGCGATCACGTCGTACGGCTCGGGGTGGAGCACGGCCCCGATCACCGGGTCGCCGACGTTGCCGGCCGCTGCGGCCCGAACGCCGGACGCCCGCAGCATCTCGACCAGCATCCGGACCGTCGTCGTCTTGCCGTTGGTCCCTGTCACCGCGAGCCAGGGCGCCGGCCGGTCCGGATCGCGCAGCCTCCAGGCGAGCTCCACCTCGCCCCACACCGGCACGCTCGCCTCCGCTGCCGCGACCAGCAGCGGGGCGTTGGGCCGCCAGCCGGGCGAGGTGACGACGAGCCCGGCATCACGTGGGAGCTCACGCGTGGCGTCCGGGCCGAGGCGCACGGTCGCACCCAGGACCTCGAGCACGCGTGCCCGGTCGGTCTCGCCCTCGCCCACACGCTCGTCGACGACGGTCACGCGCGCACCGAGACCGAGCAGCGCGTCGGCGGCGGCGAATCCCGAGACACCGATTCCGGCCACCACCGCGTGCAGGTGAGGCCAGGGGCTTGTCCGCACCGCGCCGGCCAGCCACGGCGGGACGATCACGCGCCTGCCACCCACTCGGCGTAGAAGACACCCAGGCCGAGGGCGACGAACATCCCCGCGATGATCCAGAACCTGATCACGATCGTCACCTCCCCCCACCCCACGAGCTCGAAATGGTGCTGCAGCGGGGCCATCCGGAACAGCCGCTTCCCGTCGGTGGCCTTGAACCAGCCGACCTGCAGCGCCACGGACAGCGTGATCAGTGCGAACAGGCCGCCCAGCACGAGGAGGAGAAGTTCGGTGCGGCTCAGGATCGCCAGGCCGGCCAGCGCACCGCCCAGTGCCAACGACCCGGTGTCGCCCATGAAGATCTTCGCCGGCGACGCGTTCCACCACAGGAAGCCGAAACAGGCACCGACCAGGGCGGCCGACACCACGGCGAGGTCGAGCGGGTCCCGAACCTCGTAGCAGCTCGGGCCGGGAGCGATGTTGCAGGCCTGGTTGTACTGCCACACGCCGATCAGGGTGTATGCACCGAAGATCATCACGCAGGCTCCCGACGCGAGCCCGTCGAGGCCGTCGGTGAGGTTGACGCCGTTGGACGCACCGATGACCATGATCAGGGCCCAGACGACGAAGAGCAGCGGACCCAGCACGAGGGGCGTGTCGCGCAGGACGGACAGCGCGTCCGAGGCCGGCGTGTAGCCCTGCTCGTCGGGGAAGCGCAGGGCGAGCAAGGCGAAGATCACCGCGACGGCCGCCTGGCCGGCGATCTTGGCGCCGCTGCGCAGGCCCAGGCTGCGCTGTTTGGAGATCTTGATGAAGTCGTCGGCGAACCCGACCGCTCCGAGCCCGATGATGAGGAACAGGACGAGCAGCCCGGAGGCCGACGGCGCGGACAGGCGCACGAGGTGGGCCATCACGTAACCGGCCACCACCGCCAGGATGATCACCGCTCCGCCCATCGTGGGCGTACCACGCTTCACGTGGTGGCTGGTGGGGCCGTCGTCGCGGATCAGCTGGCCGTAGTTGTGGCGCACGAGCAGGCGGATCGCCGCCGGGGTGCCGAGGATGGACACCACGAGACCGACGACCGCCGCCGTCAGGACCGCGATCACCCGGCCACCTCCTGGAGCAACGCGTCGGCGAGCCGCTCCAGGCCCGCCGCGCGGGACGCCTTCACCAGCACCACGTCACCCGGCTGTACCTGGTCACGCAGGAATGTGAGCGCCGCACCGATGTCGGGTACCCAGGCTGCCTCGTCCGCGCGCGTTCCGTCGTTCGCCGCGCCGACGTGCACCGCGCGTGCGCCCTCGCCCACCGCGACGACCCTGCCCACGTCGAGGCTGACGGCGAGCCGGCCCACTGCCTCGTGCTCGGCCGCCGAGGCCTCCCCCAGCTCGCGCATCTCCCCCAGCACCGCCCAGGTACGGCGGTCGCCGGCCATCGCGACCAGGGCCGTCAACGCGGCGCGCATCGACTCGGGGTTGGCGTTGTAGGCGTCGTTGACGACGGTGACGCCGTCGGCCCGCTCGACGACCTCCATGCGCCAGCGCGACAACGGGCGGGCCGCGGACAGCGCCGCGGCGACATCGTCGACGGCGAGTCCCAGCGCGTGGGCGGCGCCGGCGGCCGCCAGCACGTTCCCGACCTGGTGCTCGCCCACGACCTGCAGCCGAACCGGCGCGGTTCCGTCCGGAGCCACCAGCGTGAACCCGGCCCGGCCGGAAGGGTCGAGGCTGACACTCTCGGCCCGGACGTCGGCATGCACGGATTCGCCCACCATGAGGATCCTGGCCTCTGTCTGCTCGGCCATCCGGCGTACGAGCGGATCGTCCCCGTTGAGCACGGCGGTGCCGTCTGGCGTCAGCGCCTCGACCAGCTCCCCCTTCGACCGAGCTATCGACTCGCGGTCGCCGAACTCGCCCAGGTGTGCGGATCCCACGTTGAGCACGATGCCGATCCGCGGCGGCGCGATCCGGCAGAGGTAGGCGATGTGGCCGGTGCCGCGGGCACCCATCTCGAGGACGAGGGTCCGCGTCGCCTCGTCCACGGCGAGCACCGTCAGCGGCACGCCGATCTCGGTGTTGTACGAACCCTGCGGAGCGACCAGCGGCCCGCGGCCGGCGAGGACCTGCGCCAACAGGTCCTTGGTGCTGGTCTTCCCCGACGACCCGGTCACCCCGATGACGTCCGTCGCGCCCGCACGGCCGAGTACCGCGCGGGCGAGGTCACCGAGGGCGCGCACGGCATCGTCGACCAGCACGGCGGGGACACCGACCGCGTGTTCCGCCAGGACGGCGACTGCTCCTCCCGCAACCGCGGCCGCGGCGAAGTCATGCCCGTCCACACGCTGCCCGCGCACCGCGACGAACAGCCCGCCGGCGGCGACCTCCCGCGAGTCCGCGACGACCGGCCCCGTGACGGTGGCCGAGCCGTCCGGTACCGCGTCGAGGTGTCCGCCGGTCAGCGAGGCGATCTCGGCCAGCGACAGGGCGATCACCGTGCCGCCTCGCGTTCGCCCAGCACCTCGGCGAGGACCCGGCGGTCGTCGAACGGGAGCACGACTCCGGCGGCCTCCTGTCCTTTCTCGTGTCCCTTGCCGACGACGGCGATGGTGTCGGCGGGTCCCGTGGCCATCTCGACGGCCGCGCGGATCGCGGCCTTCCGGCCCGCCACCTCGTGGATCTCCGCCCGGTCCGCCGCGGGGACCTCGTAGGCGCCCGCCAGGACGGCCGCCCGGATCGCCGTCGGATCCTCCGAACGCGGGTTGTCGTCGGTGACGATGACAACGTCGGCATGGCGAGCGGCTGCCGCGCCCATCAACGGCCGCTTGGGCGCGTCGCGGTCGCCGCCGGCACCGATGACCACGACGAGCCGTCCCGACGTCGAGGGACGCAGCGCGCGGAGAACGGTCTCCACGGCGTCAGGGGTGTGCGCGTAGTCGACCAGGGCCAGCGGTCCATCGGCCGGCGCCGGCACTCGCTCCATCCGGCCGGGCACGCCGGCGCACTCGGCGACACCGCGGACGGCGTCGTCGGTGGCAACACCCGCCTCTATCAGGAGAACCAGAGCCAGGGCGGCATTCGCGATGTTGAAGTCCCCAGGGATCGGGGAGGTCAATGCGAGCCGGCCCCCGTGGCCACCCTCGACCACGATCCGCGTCAACCCGGCAGCAGGCTCCTGCGAGACGACCCGCCAGTCGGCGTCCCCTCCCTGGGTCGACACCGTCGTCACGGGCACCGTGCCCTCGCGCGACGCCAGTCGCCTCCCGTACTCGTCGTCGACGACGACGACACCCCGCCGCGACCGGTCGGATGTGAACAGGCTCGCCTTGGCGGCAAAGTAGTCCTCGAGGTCGGTGTGGAAGTCCAGATGATCCCGCGACAGGTTGGTGAACCCGACGACGTCGAACACGACTCCGTCGACGCGCCCGTACACGAGGGCGTGACTCGAGACCTCGACGACGCAGGCGGTCACCGCCCTTTCACGCATCAGCGCGAGCAGCGCGTGAACCTCAGGTGCCTCCGGGGTGGTGCGTTCGCTGGCGACGCGTTCGGCCCCGATCCGCGTCTCGACCGTGCCGATCATGCCCGTTCGGTGGCCGGCGGCACGCAGGCCCGACTCGACCAGGTAGGACGTCGTCGTCTTGCCGTTGGTGCCGGTGACGCCGACGACCACCAGGTCGCGCGCCGGCTCCCCGTACACCCGGGCCGCGACCCGTCCCAACTCCGCCCTCGCGTCTGCGACGACGAGCACGGGCAGGTCGTCAATCATCTCCGCGCCGGCGGCATCGGTGAGGACGGCCACGGCGCCGGCGTCGGCGGCGCGCGCGGCGTAGGCCGCCCCGTGAGCGTGCGAGCCGGGCAGCGCTGCGTAGAGGTCACCAGGGCGGACCTGGCGGGAGTCGTGCGTCACCCCGGTGACCACCAGCCCGCCGAGATCGGGCGCGGGGTCGACACCCAGCAGCGCGGCGAGACCGACGACCGGGCTCGGGTTCACGTGCCGCGGGCGCGGCGAGGGTCGGGAAGACATCGGTCCGAGAGGCTACTCGACTGCCCCGGGACCGGTTCAGTGGGCGAACAGGTCGACGGTTGGCGCCTCCGTCCCGGAGGGCGCGACGCCCATCTGTGCCAGCGTGAAGCCCATGACGTCGGCGAAGACCGGGCCGGCCAGCGCGCCGCCGGAGTTCCCCCGGTGCGGGTCGAGCAGCGAGACGGCGACCACATACTGTGGGTCGTCGGCCGGCGCGAAGCCCATGAACGACGCGTTGTAGCCGCGGTAACAGCTGCATGCGGAGTCGACACGCTGAGCCGTGCCGGTCTTGCCTGCCACCCGGTGACCGTCCACGGTGGCGGCCCGGCCGGTGCCATCCTCGCCCATGACGCCTTCCATCATCAGCGTGACCGCTGCCGCCGTCTCGTCGCTGACCACTCGTTGCGGTGTCCCGGACACGACCGGGGTCTGCTCGCCGTCCTCGGCGACGGTCGCCTCGACCAGCCGGGCCGGAAGGCGTACGCCACCGTTGGCGATGGTCGCGTAGGCCGACGCCATCTGGACGGTGCTCACGGCCACACCCTGGCCGAAGGCGATCGTGTCCCGGGTCAGGTCGGACCACTCGTCGGGCAGGTCGCCCGCGCTCTCGCCGGGTAGCCCGAGCTCGGGCTTCGAGCCCAGGCCGAACGCGACGAGCCGGTCACGGAAGGCCGTCTTGTCGATCCGTTCCGCGGTGAGCAGCGTCCCGACGTTGCTCGACTTCGCCAGCACGCCGGCCAGTGTCATCTGCTCGACACCGTGGTCGTAGTAGTCGTTGATCACCTTGCCGCTGCGCGACACGTGGTCGGGAACGGAGAGCACGGTGGACGGGTCGGCCGCTCCCTCCTCGATCACGGCTGCCATCGTCAACGGCTTGAACACCGACCCGGGCTCGTACGACTCCTCGACCGCGCGGTTGCCCCGGCTGCGGTCGTCCGCCGCGGCGGGATCGTTCGGGTCGACCACCGGCGAGGTCGCCATCGCGACCAGTTCGAAGGTCTCGGTGTCCATGACCACGACGATCCCGGCGTCCGCCTGCGCCTTCGCGACAGCGTCGCCGATCACCTGCTCCGCATACCACTGCACGTCCCGATCGATGGTGAGGCGGACGCCGTCGCCCGGGGTGGGTGCTTCGCGGCTTCCGTTGCCCGACGGGATGCAGTGGCCGCCGGCGCTGAGCTGGCAGGTCATCTGGCCGTCGGTGCCCGCCAACGTGGAGTCCATGGCGAGCTCGACGCCGGCCAGGCCGTGCCCCTCGGCACCGGTGAAGCCGACGATGTTGCCGGCGACGGTCCCGGCCGGGTACTCACGGCTCGACGCCGGCTCGGCGAACACGCCGCGCAGGTCGAGTGCGTCGATGGCTCGCCACGTCTCGGGCGTCAGCGTCTTCGCCACGTACTTGAACCGCCTGTCCCCGGTGAGGGCCCGCTGGATGGTGCGGGCGTCCGCCGGCAGTAGGCCGTCGAGCTGCAGGGCGTAGGCCGCCGGATTCGTCACCAGGGTCTGGTCGACGGTCAGGTCGAACGCCTCCGCCGAGCGGGCGAGCGGCTCGCCGTCCCGGTCCAGGATCGGACCGCGCATCGCCGGAAGGGTGACCGGCCGCAGGTCGTCGGCACCCGACGCGGCCGCATAGGTGGAGGCGTCCAGGCCCTGGAGTTGCACCAACCGCCCGGCGAACAGCGTCAGCAGGACGCAGAAGAGCACCAGCGACACGTGTAGGCGCCGCCGCGGGTCGGCCAGCCGGACGGTGCGGGGCGCCCGCTTCGGCCGACGCGGTCTCGGCGTCGCGCGCGGGGCGGCTCGGGGCGCGGGCGGACGGACGAGCGGCTCGGGCGCACTCCGCCCGCTCCCGGCGGTCGCGCGGGCGCTGGACCGCCTCGCCGCGGCCGTGCCACGGCCGGGCGACCCCCGGGGTGTGCCACCGGATCGGGGGGCCACCGACCGTCCCGCCCGCGACCGGGCCACCCCCGTCGCCCGTCGTCGTGCCGGGGACGTCGTGGCGTCCGTGCGTCCTCCCGACGAGCCGCGCGTGGCCGTGGCACGGCCGCCACGACCGGACGTGGCTATCCCGTCGCCCTCCCCACGTCCGGCGCCGGTCACGGCACATCCTCGGGCTGGGGGCGGAGGAAGACCGGCGACTCGTTCGGCACCATGCCGAGCGACGTCGCCCGGTCCGCCAGCGATCCCGGAGCCGCGCGCTGGGCCGCCTCGTCGGCGAGAGCCGCCTGGCGGTCACGCAGCACGGTCGTCTCGCGCTCGAGGTCGGTCAGCTCGAACGACGCCTGCTGGAGGCCGGCGTTGAGAACCAGCAGGCCGACCAGCCCGACGCCGAGGAGGAGAAGGACGAGGACGACGAACGGCGCCCGGCGGGGGCGCAACGTCGCCGACGGCACGGCGCGAAGGCCCGCCCGCGGGGGAACCGGACCGGGCAGCAGCCGCCGGGCCGCGGAACCGAAGGCCGCTGCCGGGCTCATGCCGCGCTCCGGATCCGCTCGGCCGCGCGGAGTCGTGCCGACGCCGCCCGCGGGTTCTCGGCGATCTCCTCAGGGCCGGGTGTCTCGGCACCACGGGTGAGCAGGCGGAGCACCGGCGCGTGCTCCGGCAGCTCCACCGGGAGGCCGGGCGGCGTGGTGCTCCGGGCGCCCGCGCTCATGACCCGCTTGGCGAGCCGATCCTCCAGCGAGTGGTAGGCGATCGTGACGATCCGGCCGCCGACGGCCAGGACCTCCACCGCGGCGGGCAGCGCCCGCTCGAGGGCGGAGAGCTCGGCGTTGACCTCGATCCGCAATGCCTGGAAGGTTCGCTTGGCCGGGTGGCCGCCGGTCCGCCGGGAGGGTGCCGGAATCGTCTGGCGAAGCAGGTCGACCAGGCGGGCACTGCTGGTGAACGGAGCCCGCTCCCGCTCTCGGACCACCGCTGCCGCGATCCGGCGGGCGAAGCGCTCGTCGCCGTACTCCCGCAGCACGCGCGCCAGCTCGGCCGCCGGGTAGGTGTTCAGGACGTCGGCGGCGGTGGGCCCGCGGGTCGGGTCCATCCGCATGTCCAGCGGTGCGTCCGACGCGTACGCGAAGCCACGGTCGGCCTGGTCGATCTGCAGCGAGGAGACGCCGAGGTCGAACAGCACTCCGTTCACACGTTCCAGCGCGAGGCTCGCCAGCACGGTCGGGAGCTCGTCGTAGATCGCGTGCACGGCCTCGACGCGGACCCCGAACGGTGCCAGTCGCTCGCGCGAGCGGTCCAGCGCGTCGGGATCGCGGTCGACCCCGACCAGCCGGACCCGTGGACACCGGCGCAGCAGTGCCTCGGCATGACCGCCCAGACCCAGGGTGGCGTCGACGACCACCGCGCCGGGCTCGTCGAGCGCCGGCGCGAGCAGC
Organism: Jiangellaceae bacterium; assembly: GCA_035656095.1. Lineage (GTDB taxonomy): Bacteria > Actinomycetota > Actinomycetes > Jiangellales > Jiangellaceae > DASRTE01. The sequence continues at coordinate 7,475 of DASRTE010000117.1, read as the reverse complement.
TCGACGACCCGGTCGAGCATGACCGGTACGTGAACGTCCACGTCCCTCGACCCCCGGTTGTCTGCCGATCGTGTGTGCGATGTGCTGCCCGGTCGTACGCCCCGGTCCCCGCCCGCTCGACACCACCCGCCTGGCGCCGGGGAAGGTGCGCCAGGAGGGACGAGCGGGCCGGAGGCCGCGACGTACGGCCGACGGGACGGCCGGTCCCGAGGCGGTCAGAAGATGCCGGGCAGCACCTCCTCGGAGACGTCGGCGAACAACGGCTCCTTCTCGGCCTGGTAGGCCTCCCAGGCGGGCGCGGCCCAGATCTCGACCCGCGTCATCGCCCCGACGACGGTGCAGTCCCGGTCCAGGCCCGCGTAGCCGCGCAGGCCGGCCGGGATGGTCACGCGACCCTGCTTGTCCGGCACCTCGTCGGTGGCGCCGGCTGCCAGCATCCGGGCGAAGTCACGGGCACCACGGTGGGTGATCGGAGCGGCCCGGAGCTGCTCGGTGAACCGCACGAACTCCACGCGCGGCCACACGTACAGACAGCGCTCCTGGCCCCGGGTGATCACCACGCCCTCCGCGAGCTCGTCGCGGAACCTCGCCGGGAGGAACAGGCGTCCCTTCTCGTCCAGGCGCGGGGTGTGGGTGCCCAGGAACACGGCCGCCACCTCCCACCCCGAACCGCCGTTGATCCTCCACTCCGCGCCACTGTACCCCACATTGCTCCACTGACAACCCATTCCGCTCCCGTCCCGGGCTCGGGCAGGTCGGCGCCGGCCGCCGTCGCGGTGAACCGTCCGGGACGCACCGTCGTAGCGAACGTTGGGAACCACCTGCCCATCGCTGCCGGACGAGACGTACGGTTGACGCGATGGGGGACGGGATTTCCGCCAGGAGTCGAGACGCGGCCGCCGGCTCGCCGCACTCGGTACCGGGCGGGCTGCGAGCCGCAGGAGGCACGAGTGACCCAGAGTCCGACCAACGGTGGTAGCCAGGACGGTGCCGCCGTCGGCCCAGGCCTCGACGAGCTCGCCGACACCGCCGGCCGTATCCAGGCCGCGATCGGGACCGTCATCGAGGGTAAGCCCGAGGTCATCCGGCTGGCGGTCGCGGTGCTGCTGGCCGAGGGCCACCTGCTGATCGAGGACGTCCCCGGCGTCGGCAAGACCATGCTGGCCAAGTCACTGGCCCGGTCGATCAACTGCTCGGTCCAGCGGATCCAGTTCACGCCCGACCTCATGCCGAGCGACGTCACCGGTGTCTCGGTTTTCAACCAGGAGACCCGCGACTTCGAGTTCAAGCCCGGTGGGGTCTTCGCCAACATCGTGGTCGGCGACGAGATCAACCGGGCGTCGCCCAAGACGCAGTCCGCGCTGCTGGAATGCATGGAGGAGCGTCAGGTCACCGTCGACGGAACCACGTACGCGCTGGAGCCGCCGTTCATGGTGATCGCCACCCAGAACCCGGTCGAGATGGAGGGCACCTACCCCCTGCCCGAGGCGCAACGGGACCGGTTCATGGCCCGGCTCGCGATGGGCTACCCGGGCGCAGCCGACGAGATGGAGATGATCGGGACCCACGGGGGCGCCGACGCCCTCGACCAACTCGAGCCTGTCACCGACGCCGCCCACGTGGCGAAGCTGGTCGGCATCGTCCGCGGGATCTACGTCTCCCCGGCGGTCAAGAAGTACTGCGTCGCCCTCGCCGACGCCAGCCGGCGATCGCCCGAACTGCGCCTCGGGGCATCCCCCCGGGCGACCCTGCACCTCGTCCGGGCGGCGAAGGCGTGGGCGGCTCTGCACGACCGTGAGTACGTGCTTCCCGACGACATCCAGCAACTCGCCGAGGCCGTGTTCGCCCACCGCCTGCTGCCGACAGCCGAGGCCCAGATCGGCCGCCGTGACGCGACGCAGGTCGTCGCCGACCTGCTGAAGCGCGTTCCCCAGCCCGACGCCACCTCGCCGCAGCCCGGAGCGGTGGCGCGGTGAGCCGTGCGTAGGGCTCTGTCCGGCCTCACCCGGCGCGGCACCATGTTCGTCGCCGCCGGCGGCATCGCCGCGGTGGCAGCAATCGGAGTGGGCCAGCGCGATCTGCTCCGGGTCGGCATCCTGCTGCTCGCGCTACCGCTGGTCAGCCTGCTCGTCGCACTGCGCAGCCGGGTGCGGCTGGCCGCGTCCCGCGTCGTCGAGCCGCCCAGGACTCCGGTGCATTCGCCGGCCACGGTGCGGCTGACACTGCAGAACATGGCCCGCATACCCACCGGCGTCCTCCTGGTCGAGGACACCCTCCCGTACGCACTGGGCACCCGACCCCGGTTCGTCCTCGATCATGTGTGGTCGAGGTTCCGCCGCGAGGTCAGCTACGACGTCCGGTCCGAGCTGCGCGGACGCTACACGCTGGGCCCGCTCACCGTCCGGCTCACGGATCCGTTCGGTCTGGTCGAACTTCGCCGGGCGTTCAGCGAGACCGCCACCTTGACCGTCACGCCCACCGTGGTCCGGCTGCCTTCGGTGCGCCTGATCGGGGAGTGGAGCGGCAGCGGCGAGAGCCGGCCGCGATCTGTCTCCAGCGCCGGCGAGGAGGACGCGACGATCCGGGCCTACCGGCACGGCGACGACATGCGCCGGGTCCACTGGCGCGCCACCGCCCATCATCGCGAGCTCATGGTCCGCCGCGAGGAACAGCCGTGGCAGAGCCGGGCGACGCTTCTGCTCGACACGCGGACGGCCGGACACGCCGGCCACCCTCCCGACTCCTCGCTGGAGTGGGCGGTCGTCGCCACGGCGTCGATCGGCGTGCACCTGGCCGACCGCGGATACGCCGTCCGGCTCCTCACCGACGAGGGAGGCGCGGTCAGCGCGTCCTGGCATGATCCCGGCGGCGGTCCGGCCGGCGCCGAGGTACCGCTCCTCGACGCACTCGCGGTCGTGAAGTCCTCCCGTGAAGCGTCGGTCGGCCGGTGGCCGGACCTGCTCAGGGGTGCGGGAGCCGCGACCGGGCTGCTCGTCGGTGTGCTCGGCCGCCTGCACCCACGGGAGGCGGCGCTGGTCGCGAAGCTGCGCGACGGGTCTACCGCGGCGCTGGCGATCCTGCTCGACGCGGCATCGTGGACCTCGGTGTCGCCGAGCATGGCGGAGGCCGAGCGTCAGCGGATCGCCGAAGCCGCCGCGGTGCTGCGGCGGGCCGGCTGGGGTGTGGTCATGGCGTCCCGTGGCGACGCACTGCCCGGGGTCTGGGAACGGCTGGGCGTCAACCGCACCGCCTACCGGCTGGCCGAGGCCGCAGCCGATGCCAAAGACTCCGCGGACACCACGGCCGGCACCCTCGGCGGTGTGGCGTGACGGCGCGCACGAGAATGACCATCGTCGCGGCCGTGGCGTCGATGCTCGCGATGCTGACGTTGGCGCCGGTCACGGAGGACCACGCATGGACGGTGGCCGCAGCGTTCGGCATCGCGCTGGTGGCCGCGACCGGCCTGGGGCTTCGCCGGCTCCGGGTGCCGTTGCCACTCGTCCTGGTCGGGCAGTTGGGCGTTCTCGTGCTCTGGCTCGGCGTGCTGTTCGCCGGCGAGGAGGCATGGTTCGGCATCGTCCCCACGCCGTCGTGGGTCACGCGCCTGCTCACGGTGTTCACCGACGGTCTCGACGCCGCCGCCCAGTACGCGGCGCCCGCACCGGTCACCGTCGGCATCTCCCTGCTGCTCATCGGCGGCGCCGGCCTGGTGGCCGTCGTCGTCGACCTGTTCGCGGTGGGGATTCGCCGGGTCCCGCTCACCGGCATCGCCCTGGGAGCGGTCTATGCCCTGGCGGCCTCGGTGGTCCCGGGTGGCCTGTCCTGGATCTGGTTCCTGCCCCCGGCGGTCGGCTTCCTCGGCCTGTTGGTGGCCGAGGGCCGCACCCGCGTCGTTCGGTGGGGCCGGTCGGCGGGTCCATCGGCGACCCATTCCGGCATACCCGAGACCGACTCACTCGCCCGCAACGGCCGGCGGGTCGGCGCCGTGGCCATCGCCGCGGCCGTCGCACTGCCCGCGCTACTGCCCGGACTGACCGAGGGTGTGTTCGGACGTGGGGGCGGGTCCGGTGATGGTGCCGGACGCACCATCGAGACCGACAACCCCATCGTGGAGCTGCAGGGTGACCTCACCCTTCCCGAAAACGTCGTGATCCTGCGCTACCGCACCGACGCCGACCCCCCTACGTACATCCGCAGGGCCGCCCTCGACCTCTTCGACGGGGACCGGTGGAGCATCTCCAAACGCCCCGTGGACGACACGCAACGCGTCGGCGGTGGGATGCCCCCGCCGCCCGGGCTGACACTCACCGGCGAGGAGGCGGTCGAGGAGTACGAGATCGAGGTCACCGACGAGTACGACTCCCGGTGGCTGCCGCTCCCCTACCCCGCCCGAAGCATCGCCATCGACGGCGACTGGCGCTACGACATCGGCACCCTCGACGTGGTGGGAGGCGAGCGTGACGCAGGCGGAGCCACCTACGTGGTGGACCGGATCGACGTCGACATCGAGGCCACCGGACTCCGCGCGGCGAGCTCGCCGCCGGAGGAGCTCGAGCCCATGACCGAGCTCCCCGACGATCTGCCAGCCCGGGTCGAGGAGCTGGCCGACGAGGTCACGGCTGAGGCCACGTCTGCCTTCGACCGGGCGGCGGCGCTGCAGGACTTCTTCCGCCGCCGGGGCGGCTTCGAGTACACGCTCGAGACCGAGCCCGGCACCTCGTCCTCGGCGTTGGTGAACTTCCTGCAGAACCGGCAGGGGTACTGCGAGCAGTACGCGGCCGCCATGGCCGTGATGGCCCGCGCGGTGGGCATTCCCGCTCGGGTGGCTGTGGGCTACCTCCGTGGCACGATCCAGGACGACGGCAGCCGCGTCGTCGGCGCCCACGACGCCCACGCCTGGCCCGAGCTGTACTTCCATGGCACTGGGTGGGTGCCGTTCGAACCGACCCCGGCAACCCGCACGGGCAGCCCTCCGACATGGACCGTCCCACCTTCCCCGGACGGCGAGGGATCGACCGCCCCACCGGTGCCCTCCGGCCAGATCCCCGAAGGGGGTGCACTGCCGCCGGGTGCGCTCGATCCCGACGTCGGCGAAGGCGGTGCCGGCGGCGGCTCGACGAGGACCTCGACGTTGATCGCAGTGGCGATCGCGGCGGTGGCGGCGGCCGGCGTCTTCGCCATCCCGACGCTGGCGGCCAAGGCGCGCCGTCGGTTGCGCTGGCGGCGGGCGGGCGCGGACCCGGTCCGCGCGGCCGAGGCGGCGTGGTCGGACCTTCGCGACACGGTTCGCGACGCCGGACTGGAATGGAGCGAAGCGGCGACGCCGCGCGCCACCGGTCGGCACGTGGCCGATGGCGCACAACTCGACCCCGACTCGCGCGACCTGGTCGCCCACCTGGTGACCACCACCGAGCGGGCCAGGTACTCGGCCGCGCCCGCGGACCCGACCGGCCTGCGCGGCGACTCCGCCATGCTCCGGCGCACGATCATGCGCTCACGCTCGTGGGTCCAGCGCATCGGCGCGGCGATCTGGCCGGCGGCCACGCGCGACCTGGTGGTCAGCTCGGCCAACCGCGTAGCGGACGGGCTCGACTGGACCGACGCGGCTGGCGAGCGGATGCGTCAGCGGGCCGGGCGCCTGCTACCCGGCCGTCGCTGACTGCCTCTGTGGGTCTACCGGCCGGGGCCGCGCTCGCGGCGGCGGCGCCAGCGTTCCTCCATGCGTTCCATGAAGCCGCGGCGGGCGGCAGCGGAGGACCGGCCCGACCTGCGGGTCGTTCCCTGTGACGCATCGGTCCCCGCGTCGAACGTGCCGATCTCACCCTCGGCCGGCACCCGGCGCCACGAGGTGACGGCGTACCAGGCCGACACGAGCATGACGACGAATCCGCCGACACCCAGCGGGATCAACTCGGTGACCGCACCGGTCATGAGGACGACGATCCCCAGCAGGAAGACGAACGCTGCGACGATCGCCCTGCGGCGGTAGCGCCGGCGCAGATCCGCGCCGCGCATGGACGAGGCGAACTTGGGGTCCTCGGCATACAGCGCACGCTCCATCTGTTCGAGCAGGCGCTGCTCATGATCGGAGAGAGGCACCGGTCCCTCCATCGAATGCCGTGATGTACGTACTCTCAGCATAGGCGTGCCGTTCGGCGGACGAAAGCCAACCCGGCTGGAACGACAGGTGGTGGCGGACACACGACGTGTCGACCGGCCAACGCGCGCACCCCATGGACCTGCTGTACCCGCACCGCCGCATCTTCGAACAGGTCGATCAGGCTGTCTTCGTCGACCGGCGTCGCAACATGTCGCCGGGCCACCTCGGCCGTTCGCACCTGCCGGCATGGATGGTCAGCCGCTCGCCGCCACCAGCGCCGGGAGGGCGCGATCGATCATGTCGTCAGTGGCCGTCAGCGAGATGCGGAAGTACCCGGGCGCCTCGCAGGTGGTGCCCGGCAGGACCAGGATCTTGTGGTCGGCGAGGCTGCGGCTGAACATGACGTCGTCCGGTACCGGCGAGCGCACCCATAGGTAGAACGTCCCCTCCGGCGGCCGCAGGTGGTAGCCGGCTGCGCGCAGTTCGCCGGTGAGTCGATCCCGCTTGGCCTCGAGGCCGGCGAGGTCGATCGACATCTGCTCGAGGTCACCGACCGCGTACTGCATGACGGCGTTGGGGAACAACCAGCCGCCGGAGATCTGGGTCCGTTCGATCACCTTGCGCAGCGGTGCACGGTCCGGGATGGACGGCGACAGCGCCAGCCAGCCGATGCGCTGACCCGGCGTGAGCAGGACCTTGCCGTAGCTGTAGGAGATCAGTGTGTACGGGTAGAACTCGCTCGGGCTGCGGAACTCGGCGTCGCTGAACACCAGCCGCGCGTACGGCTCGTCCGAGATCAGCCAGATGGTCCTCCCCCACCGCTGCGACGCATCGGTCAGCAGGTCGGCCAGCGCCGCGAGCGTCCGCTGCGGGTAGATGCGCCCGGTCGGGTTGTTCGGGGTGTTGACGATCACCGCCCGGGTTCGCGGGCCGAGCGCCGACCCGATCGCGTCCAGGTCGAGGTCGTGGTCGTCGGCCCGGACCCGCACCTTGACCGGCACGGCGTCGGCCGCCAAGAGCATCGGCTCGTAGAGGAACCACGGCGGCAACGAGAACACCACCTCGTCGCCGGGATCGACGAACGCCCGGAAGGCCGTCGCGAGCGCGCCGAACGCGCCGGGAGTCAGCGCGATGTCCTCGGGTTCGAACGGCAGGCCACGCCATTCCCGCAACACCTTGGCGACGACCGCCCGCGGCTCCGGCTCGGAGCGCTTGTAGGCGAACCAGTCCTTGTTCCTGGGCTCCGCGTAGCGCTGGATGGCCGCACTGAACTCCGGCAGCGGCAGCTCCTGCGGGTTCCCGAAGGCGAAGTCGCACACGTCGGGGTGCAGCCGGATGCTGTCCCAGACGTCGACGAAGTCGAGGAACCTGCTCA
>DASRTE010000116.1:0-30358 GCA_035656095.1 Jiangellaceae bacterium | reverse complement strand
CTGCGCCAGCTCATCAAGTCCACCGTCCCCGAGGTCCGCGAGCGCATCTCCTACGGCACAGCCGTGATCTTTGCACTCGACGGCGACCTGGTCGGCTTCGTCGCGCAGCCGAAGCACCTGTCGTTCTTCACCATGAGTCCGGAACTTGCCAAGGCGATGAAGCCCGAGATCCGGCAGACGCACGAGGTCTCCGGCGCGACCATTCACTTCACGCCGGAGAACCCGTTGCCGTCGTCACTTGTACAGAAGATCCTCACGGCCCGGCTGGCAGAGCAGGGCCGATGAGCAGTTAGCTCAGACTCTTGATCAGGTCCTCCAGTGCTTGTTTCAACGTGGCCTGGCCCTCGGAGTCGTCGAGTCGCCTGACGGCGTTGTTCAGCTGGTCCAGCGCCGACGCGGTCTCTCCTTGATCGACCAGCTTCTCGGCCTTGTCGACGGTCTGCCGGATCTTGTCGGCGGTCTTGGCATCGATGTCCGCCGCCCGGACCACCTGGTCGAGGTTGGCCAGCACGACCGCGAAGCTCGGCGCTGCCACCAGCTCGGACGTCAGCTGGGAGTTGAACTGGTCCAGCTGTACCTCGGAGGCCGCCTCGATCTCGTTGGCGGACAGCTGGTCGCTCGGCACCAGACCGAACGTGTCGAAGCCGCGGGCGATCTCGGTGCCGTAGACGAAGCCGTTGTACCAGTACGTCGCCCACAGGCCACCGAGGTTGAGACCCGTGGGATTGGCCGGCGTGGTGATGGGGCCGCGGTCGAAGAACGCGATCTCCACCGGGTTCGCGGTGTCGGTAAAGTCGACGACCGACACTCCGCCCTGGTACCAGGCCTGGACGTAGATGTCGCGGTTCGGCACCGGGATGACCGACGAGTTGTGCGCCACGCAGTTCTCGTTGACGGTCTGCACCGCCGGCATCTTGTAGTAGCTCCGGAAATCCATTCGCTCGCCGTCGACGATGTCGAACAGGGCGTCGGCGCCCCACTCCGGCAGATCGGTCGACCGGCAGCGGGCGCTCGTTCCGCCGCCCCACTCGTCGGTGAACATCACCTTGGTGCCGTCGTTGCTGAACTGGGCCGAGTGCCAGTAGGAGAAGTTCGGGTCGGAGACCGCGTCCAGGCGCACCGGGTTCACCGGGTCGGAGATGTCGAGCAGGATGCCGTTGCCCTGGCAGGCACCCGCCAGCAAGCCGATCTCCGGGAACGCCGTGACGTCGTGGCAGGTGTTGGTGTTGGGCAGCGGCGAGTAGGCCGTACCGGACGGGTGCAGCGCGCCGGGAAGGGTGTTCTGCAGGCCGTTGAAGGCGCCCGTGTCGGGGTCGGTGAAGATCCGCGGCTGGCTGACGACGGATGCCGTCTCCGGTGCGGCCAGCGGTACCTTGATGACGTCGATGCGCCACTGCGTCGGGTTCCCGGTGGTGACCGGACTCTGGGTGAGGGCGGCGTTCTCGCAGCCGGCCAACTCGGCCGCCGGGCGGACGCCCGCCGTGCCGGAGTTGTAGACGTAGATGTTGTCCGGGTCGGCCGGGTCGGTGACCAGCGTGTGGGTGTGCGAACCGCGGCAGAGTTGCACGCCGGGGAGCTGGACCGGGTTGTCGAGGTCGCTGATGTCGAAGATGCGCACGCCGCGGAAGCGCTCCGCGGCCACCGGGGTGCCGGGCGGGAATCCCTGGGTGCCGCAGTCGATCCGGCCGCGGGTCTCCTCCACGGACATGAACAGCAGGTTCCCGTACACAGACGGATCGCCCTGACCGCCCGGGCACACGAACGAGCTGCGCAGGACCGGGTCCGTCGGGTCGCTGATGTCGTAGATCTGGAAGCCGTTGAAGCTGCCGACGATCGCGTTGTCCCCGATGAATGCCAGGTCGGAGTTGACGAACCCGAAGTTGCCGGGCGCGGCGTCGAATGCCCCTTCGCGCGGGTCGTTGTCGAGAAGTTCGATGTTGCTGCTGGCCTCGGACCACGGGAAGTACCCGGGGTCGAGACCGACCCGGGGATCGTCGCCCTGGGCTGAGGCGGCGGCCGGCAGCACGGTGGCGAGCAGGAGGGTTGCCCCCATCACCGCCAAGGCGCGCCGTCTGCCACGTGTGGGAAGTACAGGCTTCATTGCCACGGCTTTCCACCTCCGAGGAGCGTTCGCCCCGCCCGGCCGCGATTGGCGGCTGCGCAGCAGGACCTTACGATGGCGAATCGACCCTACTGGGTCAGGAGCGACGAGGGCCATAGTCTGGACAGCCAGCCAGCCGCCTGAATCGGACATTTTCGGAGATCACCACTGATGTTGATCGCTCGCCGAACCCTGCTCGCCGCGCTGACACTCGTCGTCCTCGCGGGGTGTTCCTCCGACGAGGACGAGCCGGACGCGCCGCCGGTGGTCCAGCTCGGCCCGCCGGGTGAGACCGGCACGCCGCTGTCCGAAGACGAGATCGCGGAGCTGGACTATGCCCAGTACACCGAGGCGGACGTCGCGTTCGTGCAGGGCATGATCTCGCACCACGCACAGGCTCTGGTCATGACCGACCTGGTCGCGGACCGTACCGGTCGCGACGACCTACCGCAGCTGGCCGAGCGCATGGACGTGTCCCAGCGCGACGAGATCGCCTTGATGGAGCAATGGCTGGAGGACCGAGGCGAAGAGGTGCCCGACGCGTCCGCCGGGCACCGTCACGGCGACGGCGACCTGATGCCCGGCATGCTGACCGCCGACGACCTGGCCAGCCTGGAGGCCGCGAGCGGCCGGGACTTCGACGAGCTGTTCCTCCTGTACATGATCCGCCATCACGAAGGCGCCATGATGATGGTCGCCGAGCTGCTCTCGAGCGATGACGGCGGCCAGGAATCGGAAGTGTTCGGCCTGGCCCAGCACATCGACTCCGACCAGAAGATCGAGATCGCCCGGATGAAGAGCCTGCTGGCCGAGATAGCCGCAACACCGGGTTCCTGAGCGGACGGCTACCCAGGCCGCGAACCTCGCACTCGCGCCGAGGCGCTCGATCAGGTTGCCGAGCGGCTACGTCCGGCCGCGCTTCTCCCGGACCCGAACGGAGATCTCCACCGGGGTTCCGGCGAACCCGAACTCCTCGCGCAGCCGGCGCTCGATGAAACGCCGGTAGGACGCCTCCAGGAAGCCGGTCGTGAACAGAACGAAGCGCGGCGGACGCGTCCCGGCCTGGGTGGCGAACAGGATGCGCGGCTGCCTGCCGCCCCGCAACGGGTGCGGATGCGCCGCGACCAGGTGACCGAGGAACGTGTTGAGCCGCGCCGTCGGCACCCGTGTTTCCCAGCCCGCGAGCGCCGTGTCGATCGCCGGCACGAGGCGCTCGGCATGGCGGCCGGTACGGGCGGAGACGTTGACCCTCGGCGCCCAGGTGACTCTGACCAGCTGGCGGTCGATCTCACGGTCGAGCATGTGCCGTCGGTCCTCGTCGACCAGGTCCCACTTGTTGTAGGCGAGAACCAGGGCCCGGCCGGCCTCGACCACCATGGAGACGATACGGAGATCCTGTTCCGACAGCGGCTCGCTGGCGTCGATGAGAACCACCGCCACCTCGGCGCGGTCGAGTGCGGCAGCCGTGCGCAGCGACGCGAAGTACTCGGCACCCGACGCCTCCCTGACCCGCCGGCGGATCCCGGCGGTGTCGACGAACCGCCAGGTCCGCCCGCCGAGGCTGACCATCTCGTCGACCGGATCGACGGTCGTCCCGGGCACGGCGTCGACGACCACGCGGTCCTCGCCGGCCAGTCGGTTGAGCAGGCTGGACTTGCCGACGTTCGGCTTGCCCACCAGGGCGACCCGGCGCGGCTCGTCCCGGCCGATGCCCAAGGCTTCGGCCGGAGCGGCAGGCAGCGTCTCGAGTACGGCGTCGAGAAGGTCGCCGCTCCCCCTCCCGTGCAGCGCCGAGACCGGGTGCGGTTCGCCCAGGCCGAGGGTCCACAGCGCGGCGGCGTCCGGCTCCCCTGTGGCACTGTCGACCTTGTTGGCGGCCAACACGACGGGCTTGCCCGCTCGGCGCAGGACGCGCACCACATTCTCGTCCGCGTCCGTCGCGCCCACCGTCGAGTCGACGACGAAGACCACCACATCGGCCGCGGCCGCCGCGATCTCGGCTTGGGCCGTGATCCTGGCCGCCATCCCCTCCGCCTCGGGGTTCCACCCCCCGGTGTCGACGAGGGTGAACCGGCGTCCCGACCAGCTCGCCTCGTACGCGACCCGGTCGCGGGTGACACCGGGGACGTCTTCGACCACGGCCTCGCGGCGGCCGAGGATGCGGTTCACCAGTGTCGACTTGCCGACGTTGGGCCGTCCGACGACCGCGACGACCGGCAGCGGGCCGGCGTCCCGCTCGTCGACGAATGCCTCGTCGTCAGCGAGGCCGGTCACGTGTTCTCCGTGCCGGCCGGAGCGTGCTGGACGGTGGCAGCACGCCCGAACGTCTTGACGACGTGGGCGTGGTGGGCGGTCAACGCCGCCTGCAGCCGGGCGCGCGCGGCCTCGAGCGCCATGCGCGAGCGGACCGGAACGGCGGGCAACACGACCGGCGGCCCGAAGACGACGTCGAGGCGTGAGCGCGGCCATGGCACGGCGGTGACGGTCGTGCCCCGCACGCCGGTGCCGAGCGAGATCACGGGGACGACCGGCGCTCCCGACCGCAGGGCGAACCAGGCCAAGCCGGGACGCACGTCGGTGAAGTCGCCCGGGCCGCGCCGGCCCTCCGGGTAGACGACGAGCACACGGCCGGCGTCGAGAACGGCTGCAGAGCGGATCAGCGCGGTCCGGTCGGGGTGCGAGCGGTCGATCGGGATCTGACCGATCGACAGGAGGAACCACCCGAGCGGAGCGCGGAACATCTCCTTCTTGGTCAGGCAGTGGATCGGCCGAGGGGACGTGCCCATCAGCAGAGGCGCATCGAGGAACCCGGAGTGGTTCGGCGCGAGGATGACCGGTCCGCTCCTCGGAACCAGGTGAGCGTCATGGACCCGGACGGACCATCCCGCCCGCATCACCACATATGCGCTCCGCCATCCCGCCGCCGCGCCTCGAGCGGTGGGCGCCGAGGTCCTCATTCCGGTGTCACCCGGACGCGTTTCTCCACCAGGTCGAGCACGGCGGCGACGGTCTGGTCGAGGCTGAGTTCCGACGAGTCGACCACGTCGACGCCGTCAGCCGCTGCGAGGAAGTGGGCGACGGCGGCGTCGTCGGCGTCGCGGCGCAGCACCTGGTCGCGGGTGGCCGCGAGAGCCGCGGCGTCGGCTGCTCCGTGCACGTCGCGGGCCCGCCGGTGCAGGCGCGTGGTCTCGCTCGCAGTCAGGAGAACGCGTACCGGGGCCTCGGGAGCGACCACCGTGGTGATGTCGCGTCCTTCGATCACCACGCCGCCGGCCGCCGCGATGGCCCGCTGGCGGGCGACCAGCTCGGCGCGTACGCCGATGTTGGTCGCAACCGCGCTCACCGCGGTCGAGATCCGGGTTTCGCGGATCGCATCGGCGACGTCGACGTCGCCGACCCGGACGGCGGGCCGTCGGGGGTCGGTGCCGACCTCCAGGGGGAGGTCACGTGCCAGTTCGGCGACCCGCGCCCGGTCGCCGAGCTCGACGCCCTGCTCGAGCGCCCACCAGGTCAGGGCCCGGTACATCGCACCGGTGTCCAGGTACCGCAGGCCGAGCGCCTCGGCCACGCGGCGCGCCACGGTGGACTTGCCCGATCCGGACGGCCCGTCGATCGCGACGACCAGGGACGACGGCGGCGGCACGGAGGCTCCTCGAGATGGACGGGTCGGGACGAGGGTAATGCTCAGCCGCGGACGCTCCAGCCGGCGGCCCGCAAGGCGGCGGTGAGGGCCACGTCGGCACCGGGCCGGACGTCGAGCTCAACGGTCCCGACCGGCTGGCCCGGACTGTGCTCGATCCGGACGTCCTCGACGTTGACGCCGGCTCGGCCGGCATCTGCGAACAGGGTTGCCAGCTGTCCGGGCCGGTCGTCGACCACGACCGCGACCGTCGCGTAGTCCGTGGGCGGTGCACCGTGCTTGCCGGGCAGTCGGCCGCGGCCGTCCGCGCCGGAGCGCAGCAACCGGGTGAGGTCGTCGCGGCCGCCGACCGCAGCCGGGGACGCGAGTGCGGCCAACGCCCGGTCGAGATCAGAGCGGAGGTCGGCCAGGACGTCGGCGACGGCGGCGGCGTTCGCCGCGAGGATCTCCGACCACAGCACCGGATCACCTGCCGCCACCCGGGTCACGTCGGAGACACCGGAACCGGCCAGGCGGATCTCGTGCTCGGGCGCCCCGGCGAGCCGGCCGGCGACGAGCGCTGCGACGAGATGCGGAGCATGCGAGACCAGGGCCACGGCCGCGTCGTGGTCGGCGGCGCGCATGGTGACCGGAACGGCGCCGACCAGCCGGGCGACGGCCAGGGCGCGGGTGACCGCGTGCGGGTCCGTGTTCTCGTCGGGGCACAGCACCCAGGGCCGGCCGTCGAAGAGGTCGACCAGTGCCGACTCGGGGCCGGACACCTCGCGGCCCGCCATCGGGTGGCCGCCCACGTAGCGGCCGGGCTCGTTCGCGAGCGTCCGGACCTGCGCGGCCGGCAGGACCTTGACGCTGGCAACGTCGGTGGCGTACTCGGCCAGCCCGTGTCCGAGAACGTCGGCGACCACCGCGGCGGTGACGGCGGGGGGCACGGCGACGACGGCCAGGCCGGCGGGTGGGCCGACACCACGCGGTAGGCCCGCGCCCAGGTCGACGGCCCGGGCCAGCGCGTCGGCATCGTGGTCGTGGAGCCAGACCTCGACGCCGGCCCGGCGTAGGGCCAGCCCGAGGGACGTTCCCAGCAGGCCGGTGCCGACCACGAGAACCCCCTGATCCAGCGGCGGGCCCGTCAATCCGCCTCCCCGTCGTCGCGACGCAGGTCGGTTCTGAGCTCGCGGGCACCGTGCAGGTAGACGTGGCGGATGTCGGCGCGGGTCAGTGGGGTCTCGACGTGCGCCAGCAGGCGCACGATCCGCGGCAGGGCGCCGACCACATCGAGTTCCTGTGCGCAGAGCAGCGGCACGTCGCTGATGCCGATCGCCCGGGCGGCGTACGCGGGGAACTCCGCGTGCAGGTCGGGTGTCGCCGTGAACAGGATGCTCACGAGCTCGTCGGTGGAGACGGCGTTGTGCGCAAGCACCTGTGTGACCAGCTCCGTGACCCGTTCGAGCACGTGTTCGCGCTCGTCGACCTCGACCTGGGTGGCGCCGCGGATCGCCCTCAGCGCCACTACAGCCCGACCTCCCGGTAGAGCCGCCCGACCTCGTCGCGGGTCAGTGTCCGGGTCCGGCCGGGACGCAGGTCGCCGAGGGTGATCGGCCCGATCGCCGTCCGGACCAGCCGCTGCACCGGATGGCCGACGGCGTCGAGCAGCCGTCGCACGACATGCTTGCGGCCCTCGTGCAGGACGAGCTCGACCATCACCCTCCCGCCGGACCGGCCGACCACGCGGAATGCGTCGACCGCGACGACGCCGTCGTCGAGCTCGACCCCGGCGCGCAACTGCCGGCCGACGCCGCGCGCCACCGGCCCGGACACCTCGGCCAGGTAGGTCTTCGGCACGCCGAAGCTCGGGTGTGCAAGGCGGTGAGCGAGGTCGCCGTCGTTGGTCAGCAGGATCAGGCCCTCGGTCTCGGCGTCGAGCCGGCCGACGTGGAACAACCGCGTGCCCGTCCTGTCCCTGACGATGTCGCCGACGCTGGGCCGACCTCGCGGGTCGCCCATCGTGCTGACGACTCCGGGCGGCTTGTTCAGGGCGAGATGGACCAGCCCGGCCTCGTCGGTCGTGACCCGCAGGCCGTCGACCTTGATGACCGCCGTCGCCGGGTCGACCCGGACGCCCATCTCGCGGATCGGCCGCCCGTCGACCTCGACCCGCCCGGCCGCGATCAGCTCTTCGCAGGCGCGGCGGCTGCCGACGCCGGCGGCGGCAAGGACCTTCTGCAGGCGGACGCCGGACTCAGCCGGCACCGTCGACGTCCTCGACGTCGGGGAGGAACGGCGCGAGCGGCGGCAGCTCGTCGAGTGAGGACATGCCCAGACGCTCGAGGAAGTACGAGGACGTGCGGTACAGCGTTGCGCCGGTCGCCACGTCGACTCCTGCCTCCTCGACCAGTCCACGCGTGGTCAGGGTGCGCATGACGCCGTCGCAGTTGACGCCGCGGACCGCCGACACGCGCGAACGGCTCACCGGCTGCCGGTAGGCGACGACCGCGAGTGTTTCGAGAGCGGCCTGGGTCAGCCGCGCCTGCTGGCCGTCGAGGACGAAGCGCTCCACCACAGGGGCACACCCGGCCCGGGTGTAGAGGCGCCATCCGCCCGCGACCTGACGCAGGTCGAAGCCGCGGCCGGCGGCGGTGTAGTCGGCGGCCAGCTCCCGCAGGACCGCGGCCACCTCGGCACGTGGACGCTCGAGCACCTGCGCCAGCATGACCTCCGCGACCGGATCGTCGACCACGAGCAGGACCGCCTCGATCGCCGCCGAGAGGGTCGGCTCGTCCGGCCGGTCGGAAGGGTCGGGCGTCGGCAGGGCGCTCATCCCGCTCCGTTCTGATCTGCCGGCACGACCTGGCCCGACTGGTCGTACTCGTCGACTGACAGCTCGGCCGCGACGACGTCGCTGCCGGTCCACCGGACGGTCAGCTCGCCCAACGGGGTGAGCTGCTCGAAGGCGACGACCCGTTCGCGGTAGAGCTCGAGCAGGGCGAGGAACCGGGCCACGACGTGCAACGTCGTCGGGCAGTCGGCGGACAGGGCGCGAAAGCTGGCACTGCGCGATCGCCGCAGCCGGTCGACCAGCACGGCCGCCTGCTCGCGGATGCTGACCCGCGGCTGGTGCAGATGAGCCGTCGCGATCATGGGTGCCGGCCTGGGTTCCAGAGCCTTGGCCGCCATGGCGGCCAACTCCGTGGGGCCGAAGGCGAGCACGACCTCCGGGAGCAGCCGGGCGTAGCGTTCCTCGAGACCCACCGCACGGGGGAAACGCAACGCCTCGGCACCCATCCGGGCCGCGAAGACGGCCGCGACCTCCTGGTACGCCTTATACTGCAGAAGCCGCGCGAAGAGCAGGTCGCGGGCCTCCAGGAGCGCGAGGTCGTCCTCGTCCTCGACCTCGCCGGCGGGCAACAAGCGGGCCGCCTTGAGGTCGAGCAGTGTCGCCGCCACGACGAGGAACTCGCTGGTCTGGTCGAGGTCCCACTCCGGGCCGGTCGACCTGATGTGCGCCACGAAGTCGTCGGTGACCCGCGAGAGGGCCACCTCGGTGATGTCGAGCCTGTGCTTGGCGATCAGGCTGAGCAGCAGGTCGAAGGGTCCTTCGAAGTTCTCCAGGTGCACCTCGAAGGGGTCTGCGAGGGCCGGCGGCGAGGAGGCCGCCGGAGCGATCAGCTGCTGGACGGCACCTTGCGCCACCGCGCCAGCACCTCCCTGGCCAGCTGTCGGTAGGCGGCCGCTCCGGGTGACTCGGGCGCGAAGCTGGTGATGGGCAGCCCGGCCACCGTGGTCTCGGGAAAGCGGACGGTTCGGGAGACGACGGTATGGAAGACCCTGTCGCCGAACGCCTCGACCAGTCTGGTCAGCACCTCGCGACCGTGAACGGTCCGCGAGTCGTACATGGTGGCCAGCAGCCCCACGATCTCCAGCCGCGGATTGAGGCGGTCACGGACCTTCTCGATCGTCTCTTGGAGCAGCGCCACCCCGCGCAGCGCGAAGTATTCGCACTCCAGCGGCACGATCACGCCGTCGGCGGCGGTGAGGGCGTTGACGGTCAGCATCCCCAACGACGGTTGGCAGTCGACGAGGACGACGTCGTACTCGGGGATGATCGGTTGAAGCGCCCGCGACAGCGCCTGTTCACGGGCGACCTCGCTGACCAGCTGGATCTCGGCCGCGGACAGGTCGATGTTGCTGGGGAGCAGGTCCATGCCGGCGACCGGGGTCTGCTGAAGGATGTCTCCGGGCTTGACGCCACGCTCCATCACCAGGTTGTAGACGGACAGGTCGAGGTCGTACGCGTCGATACCCAGTCCCACCGACAGCGCGCCCTGGGGGTCGAAGTCGACCAGGAGCACCCGCCGACCGTAGTCGGCCAGCGCGGCACCCAGGTTGATCGTCGTCGTGGTCTTCCCCACCCCGCCCTTCTGGTTGCACATCGCGATGATGCGGGCGGGTCCGTGCCGCTTGAGGGGCACCGGATCGGGGAACTGCTTTCGGTGACGCCCGGTGGGTCCGAGGTCGACTCCGGAATCAGCGCCCGTCCCGCCTCCGGCGAGCCCGTCCGCACCGCCGAACAACATGTCCGGGCCGCTGCTGCGGGTCGAGGGATGCACGAGCCGTCAGAGCTCCTCCACGACGAACTGACGCTGTCGGCTCGCGAGCCTACCTCGCGGCCGCCGCGGCCCGGCGGCGCCGCGCCACGCCTCGATGCGACCGGTGGTGTGGAGCGGCGTTCAGATCACTCGCGCGCGGCGTAGTCCAGCTACCGCGCGCGGGCGCGGGGGTGGGCGGCCGCATAGACCTCACGCAGGCGGTCGACGGTGACCAGAGTGTAGATCTGCGTGGTCGTGACCGAGGCGTGGCCGAGCAGTTCCTGGACGACCCGGACGTCGGCTCCGCCGTCGAGCAGATGGGTGGCGAACGAGTGCCGCAACGTGTGCGGCGAGATGTGGGTCGACAAGTGCGCCCGCCCGGCGACGGTCCGCAGCACCGTCCACGCGCTCTGGCGGGACAGCCGGCCACCACGTGCGTTCAGGAACAGCGCCGGCGTGGACGGGCCGGAGACGGCCAGGTACGGCCGCGACCGCACCAGGTAGGCGTCGACCGCCTCTCGGGCATAGCTGCCCACGGGTACCACCCGCTGCTTGCCGCCCTTGCCGCGGAGCAGGACGGTGCCGGCGTCGAGGTCGAGGTCGTCGCGATCGAGGCCCACCGCCTCGGAGATGCGCGATCCGGTGCCGTAGAGCAGCTCGAGCAACGCCCGGTCCCGCAGCCCCAACGGTGTCTCGTCGGCGGTCGCGGCGGCGAGGAGCAGTTCGACCTGGTCCAGCGAGATGGCCTTCGGCAGTCGCCGCGGCGGTGTCGGCGGCCGGACGGCACTGGCGGCGTCGGCCGGCACCATCGATTCCCGGTGCAGGAAGCGGTGCAGTCCGCGGACGGCCACCACCGTGCGGGCGGCCGAACTGGCGCCCAGCGGAGGATGGTCGGCGTCGCCTTCGCGCAGGCTGCGCAGGAACGCCGTCACGTCGCCCTCGCCGATCGCGGCCGGCTCCCTGACGTCTCGGGCGTCCAGGAACGCCGAGTAGCGACGAAGGTCGCGCCGGTACGACGCCAGCGTGTTGGCCGCCAGGCCCCGCTCCACGGCGAGGTGGTCCAGATAGCCCCTGACGGCCCGAGCCAGGGAGGTCTCGGCCACGCTCAGGCCAACAGGTCGGGCAGCTCGACCGCCTCCATGCCGTGCGCCTCGGCCACGGGTCCATAGGTCACCCGGCCGTCGTGGGTGTTCAGCCCCAGCGCAAGGGCCGGGTCCGCTCGCAGCGCGTCCATCCACCCACGGTCGGCGAGCTCGACCGCGTAGGGCAGCGTGACGTTCGTCAGGGCATAGGTCGAGGTGTGGGGAACTGCTCCGGGCATGTTGGCCACGCAGTAGAAGATCGAGTCGTGGACCCGGTAGGTCGGGTTGGCGTGCGTGGTGGGGCGGGAGTCCTCGAAGCAACCGCCCTGATCGATCGCGATGTCGACCAGGACGCTGCGTGGACGCATCCGGGCCACCAGGTCGTTGGAGACCAACGTCGGCGCCTTCGCGCCCGGGACGAGGACGGCTCCGATGACGAGGTCGGCGTCGAGCACGGCCTTCTCGACCTCGTACAGGTTGGATGTGATGGTCTGGGCGTGTCCCCGGTAGACACGGTCGACTTCGCGCAGGCGCGCGACGTTCTTGTCGAGGATCCAGACGTCTGCCTGCATGCCGAGGGCGATCTCCGAGGCGTTCATACCGGAGACCCCGGCGCCGATCACGACGACCTTGGCCGCCTTCACCCCGGGCACGCCTCCCATGAGCACGCCGCGACCCCCCTGGGCCCGCTCGAGAACGTGTGCGCCCACCTGGGTGGCCATTCGGCCCGCCACCTCGCTCATGGGCGCCAGGAGCGGGAGCGAGCTGTCGGGCAGTTGGACGGTCTCGTACGCGATGGACGTCACCCCCGCGTCGAGCAGGGCCTGGGTGCATTCGCGCGACGCCGCCAGGTGCAGGTAGGTGAACAGCACCTGTCCGCGACGCATCCGGCCGTACTCCTCCGCCACCGGTTCCTTGACCTTGAGGACGAGCTCCGCTTCCCCCCACACGTCGTCGGCGGCGGCGAGGACGCGGGCTCCGGCAGCCTTGTACTCGGCGTCGGAGATCGACGAGCCGACACCCGCGCCGTGCTCGACGACGACGTCATGACCGTGCCGGACCAGTTCGTGGACCCCCGCGGGAGTGATCGCGACGCGGTACTCGTGGTTCTTGACCTCGCTGGGAATGCCGATCAGCACGTCGATCGCGCCCCTTCGGGGAGTCCTGCCCGACGACGCTGTCGGGCAGTCGCCGGTTCCGGCGGCGCCGAGTCTAGGTCACCCGGTCCGGGAGGCTGGCCCTGATCGCTTCGACGATCTCGGGTGCCTCGGGGTCGGTACGGGTCCGGAACCGCGCCACGACCGAACCCGCCGGATCGACCAGGAACTTCTCGAAGTTCCACTGCACGTCCCCCGCCCGGCCGTCGGCGTCGGGCGTCTCGACCAGTTCCGCGTAGAGCGGATGCCGGCCCGGTCCGTTGACGGGAACCCCACCACCGAGAACCCGTCACCGGCGAACCGCTCGTGCAGCCGCTCCAGCCCGCCCGGCAATGTGGCCGGAGCACCGGCCAGTGTTCGCAGCGGGACGTGGTGCACGCTCACGTTCCGATGATGCCTGGGAGGCCGGACACGCCCGCGCCGGGGTGGCTCCAAGGGCATCCGGTGCGATAGACCCGCATCGTGCGCATTTACGCCGACCAGCCGGGACACCGCCTCCGCCAGATCGTCGCCGACGTGCTCGGCGTCGTGTGGTGCATCCTCGCCGTGCTGGGCGGCAAGGCCGTCTATGAGCTCATCGACACGCTCGCCGGCCCGGGCCGACTGCTGGAGGACGCCGGCGACGGCATGAGGGACAACCTGTCCGGTGCGGGCGACAACCTCTCGGACATCCCCCTGGTCGGCGGCGCCATCTCGGCCCCGTTCGAGGGGGCCGCCGGCGCCGCCGACAACATCGCGGGTGCCGGCCAGACGTTGCAGGACGTCGTCGGCACCGTCGCGACTCTGGCCGGGGTCGCGACGGCCGGCTTCCTCATCCTGCTGGCGGTCATGTTCTGGATCCTGCCGCGGCTGTTCTGGGTTCGGCGGGCCGAGGCCGCGCGCATGGTGCTCTCGGACCCGGACGGGGTCGAGCTGCTCGCCCTGCGGGCGCTGGCGACCCGCAAGCTGTCGCGCCTGGCCAGGATCGGTGACGGCCTGCTGCCCGCGTGGCGGCGTGGCGACCCCGAGATCGTTCAGGCGCTGGCCGAGCTGGAGATGGGACGCCTCGGCATCCGGATGCCGCCGCTCCTGCCGGCGCCACCGGCGCCACCGCCGGCGATCACGGCCGAGTGACGATCACCCGGCCTGGGCGTCGCGCGCGGCCCACGGGGCGTCCGCCGGCCGGAGTGCGTCGTCACCGCCACGGTAGCGGGCGCTCCACGCCGCCAGAACGCCGGAGACGAGGATCGGGTTGTGCAGCCGCCCGGCGAGTACGGCGTCGACGACGTCGGCCAGCGGTGCCCACGAGACGGGCATGTCCGCCTCCTCGTGGACGCCGACGTGCCGGTCGACGTCGGCGACCGCCGTGAGGCCGCGGGCCAGGAAGATTCGCGTGGACTCAGTCGTCATGCCGGGCGAGGTGAAGAGGTCGACCAGCACGCGCCACTCGTCCGCGCGCACGTGGCCCTCCTCGTAGAGCTCACGCGCCGCCGCGAGGTGATAGGGCTCGCCCGGCACGTCCAGCAACCCGGCCGGCACCTCGAACAACCGGTGTCCGACCGGATGCCGGTACTGGGAGACCAGCAGCACGCGTTCGTCGTCGTCGAGAGCGACCACTCCGACCGCTCCGGGGTGTATCACCACGTCGCGGACGAACTCGGCGCCGTCGGCGGGAGAGCGGAGACGGTCCTGCCGGACCGAGATCACTCGTGCGGTGTCCAGCACCGTCTCGGATGCCGACACGGGCCAGCGCTCCGGGCGATCGGCGAGCTGCGGTGGGGGTGCTGCCCCGAGTGTCACCGCGTCGCCCCGACCTCGGCCGGGATCTCCTCGTCGAGCGAGGGCGCCGGCTCCACCTCGACCGGCAGCCGGGTCTCCTGTTGACGCGCGACGGCGACCGCGATCAGGCCGGCGAACAACGGGTGCGGCCGCGTCGGCCGGGACTTGAGCTCGGGGTGCGCCTGGGTGCCGATGAAGAACGGGTGCACATCGCGCGGCAGTTCGACGAACTCGACCAGGCGGCCGTCGGGAGAGAGCCCGGAGAAGACCATCCCGGCGGCCGTCAGCCGCTCGCGGTAGGCGTTGTTGACCTCGTAGCGGTGCCGGTGGCGTTCGTCGACGTGGTCGGTCCGGTAGAGCGTGCGGGCGAGGGTGCCTGCCTGCAGCGATGCCGGGTACGACCCCAACCGCATGGTGCCGCCCAGGTCGCCCGCACCAGCGACGATGTCCTTCTGGTCCTCCATGGTGGCGATGACCGGGTGCGTCGACTCGGGTGCGAACTCGGCCGAGTTGGCGTCGGCGAGACCGGCGACGTTCCGCGCGTACTCGATGACCATGCACTGCAGGCCGAGACAGAGGCCGAGGACCGGCACCCCGTGCTCGCGGGCGTAGGTGATCGCACCCACCTTTCCCTCGATCCCCCGTACCCCGAACCCACCGGGGACGCACACGGCGTCGACGTCGTGCAGATGGGCCGCCGCGCCCTCGGCCGGCTCGCACTCGTCGGACGGTACCCACCGCACCCGGACGCGTGCGTCGTTGGCGAAGCCGCCGGCGCGCAGCGCCTCCGTCACCGAGAGGTAGGCATCGGGCAGGTCGATGTACTTGCCGACCAGGGCCACGGTGACCTCGTAGCGGGGATGGTGAACCCGGCGGAGCAACTCGTCCCACGCGGTCCAGTCGACGTCGCGGAAGGAGAGTCCGAGCCGTCGCACGACGTACGCGTCGAGGCCCTCGGCGTGCAGCACCTTGGGAATGTCGTACATCGACGGCGCGTCGACGGCTGCCACCACCGCTTCGGTGTCGACGTCGCAGGTCAGTGCGATCTTCTTCTTCATGCCCGGCGGGATCGGCCGGTCGGACCGGCAGACGATGGCGTCGGGCTGGATGCCGACCTGTCGCAGCGCGGCCACGGAGTGCTGGGTGGGCTTGGTCTTGAGCTCGCCCGACGGCGCGATGAACGGCACCAGCGACACGTGCAGGAAGAAGCAGCGGTCGCGGCCGATCTCGTGGCGGACCTGGCGCGCTGCTTCGAGGAACGGCAGCGACTCGATGTCGCCGACCGTGCCGCCGATCTCGTGGATCACCACGTCGACATCCGGTCCGCCCAGCCCCAGCATGCGGTCCCGGATCTCGTTGGTGATGTGCGGGATGACCTGGACGGTGTCGCCGAGGTACTCGCCGCGCCGCTCCTTGGCGATGACGGTCGAGTAGATCTGCCCGGTGGTCACGTTGGCCCAGCGGTTGAGGTCGCGGTCGAGGAACCGCTCGTAGTGTCCGATGTCGAGATCGGTCTCGGCGCCGTCCTCGGTGACGAAGACTTCCCCGTGCTGGAACGGGTTCATGGTCCCGGGGTCGACGTTGAGGTACGGGTCGAGCTTCTGCATGGTGACGCGCAGGCCGCGGGCGCTGAGGAGGTTGCCGAGACTGGAGGCGGTGAGGCCCTTGCCGAGCGAGGAGGCGACGCCCCCGGTGACGAACAGATGTGTTGTCTGCGCCAATGGGGGGCTCCCGTGGTATCGGTCCGACCGGTGGTCCACGGAGTTCCAGCCTAACATCTAGGGCCCGGCGAACTCGCGGTACACGCTGACGACCTGGCGGGCGACGTCGTCCTCGTCCGGCCAGCTCGCGGCCCGTGCAAGCCCGCGCCCGGCCACCTCACGCCGACGCTCGTCGTCTTCCAGGAGCCGGACGACCTCACGGGCGACCGCCTCGGCGTCGCCGGCCGGGACCAGGACCGCGGCGTCGCCCACCAGCTCCGGCACGCCACCGACCGCGGTGGCGACGACCGCCACGCCGGCACGCATCGCTTCCTGGACCACCAGCGCGCGCGCCTCCCAGGTCGAGGTGAGCACGTAGAGGTCCGCCGCCGCGAGCAGGTCGGCAATGTCGTCACGATGGCCGAGCAGGCGGACCGCCAGACCGCGGCCGTCGATGACCCGCTGCAGCCGGTCGTGCTCCGGTCCGGAACCGGCCACCACGACGAGTGGCTGTGGCTCGCGCCGCCCCCAGCCGGCCACCGCGTCCAGCAGCGTGTCGTAGTCCTTCTGCGCCGCCAGCCGGCCGACGGCGAGCACGAGAGGGCGGCCCACGGCGCCGAGCCGCGCGCGCACCTCGGTCCGGTCGCGCTCCGACGGTGGCATCGCCGGTGCCGCGACGGGTGCCAGCCGGGCGTCCGGCGCGCCCAGCCGCCGGGCCCGCTCCACCAGGTCGGACGAGGCGCCGAGCGTGACGTCGGCACGACGGGCGGCGAGGGCTTCGAGGGTCAGCAGAAGGCGTCCCGGGACGCCGCCGGCCACAACGGCGTTGTGCCAGGTGGCAACGAAGGGCGTGCGACCCGGGCGCCGCCGGCCGAGAGCGAGCCCCGCCAGCGCCGCGGAGCGCAGCCCGTGCGCGTGGACGACGTCGGCACCGGAGAACGCGGTGCGGAGTCTGCCGACCGCGGCGGCGTCCGCGCGGGGGCGTGGCCCGGTGGCGATCTCGACCGGGACGAACGCCGAGCCCTCGGCGCGGAAGGCGAACCGTCCCTCCGTCTCCTCGGGGCAGAGAACCGTGACGTCGACACCGAGGCCGGGCAGGCGTCGCACCAGCGACAGGACGTGCGTGCCGACGCCTCCCGTGCTCGTCGCGAGCACGATCGCGGCCTTCATCGCCGCATCATCGCGCGAAGGTCACGGCGATCGACGACGGCGACGACGCCGCCGAAGACGAGTGCACCCACCGCCGCGGACAGTGTGCCCGCTGCGACGGTCGCCCATGTGCCACCGCCGTCGATCGCCCCTGCCACGACCCAGCCGACGGCGCCGCCGCACGCGGCGCCACCGACCGCCGCGAGGCCGGACCTGGCCAGCGGCCGCCAACCGGCCCGGGCCGACCCAGGGCGCACGGCGAGGAGCAGCATCACCGCGGCGACGGTCATGCCGACGGTGTGTGCCAGCCCGACCGCCGCGACCACCCAGCCCTGTGGCGCGAGCCTGGTCAGGACGATCGCCATGAGGACCACCGTGAGCCAGCCTGCCGCAGAAGCGACGCCGACGCGGCGTACGTGTCCGGACGCCAGCAGCGCTCGGTTGAGGTGGTAGACGAGGCAGAAGCCGAAAAGCCCGGGCGCGAACGCCACCAGGGCGCGTGCCATCTCCTCGGCGGGCACGGTGCCGTGGCCCCCGATGATCGCGAAGAAACGCGCGATCGGCCACGCGGCGGCGACCAGCGCCGTCGCACCCAGGCCGGCAGCTACCACGACGGCACGCGTGGACGACAGGGTTGCCCGCGCCCACTGCGCCATCTCCCCCCGGCTCGCCTGGGTCGCCAGTGCCGGGAACGTGCTGGTCGCGATCGGCACGGCGAGCACGGCGAAGGGCAACAGGTACACCATCCAGGTGTTCTGGAACGTGACGATGCGGCCCTCACCGCCCTGCTCGTTCACCACCGGGATGAGCACGAACATGGCGATCTGCTGGGCGGCCACCATGGTCGCCCCGGCCGCTGCCAGACGCGCCGCGGTGCGGCCGCGCCCGGACGGGAACCGCAGCCTGGGAACGGCGCGGATGCCGAGGAAGTGCAGCGGGACGAGCGTGGTGAGCGCCAGCGCGGCGGCACCGAGGACGGTTCCCACCGAGAGCAGCAGCTCGGCTGAGCGCGGCACCGACGAGAGGTCGGACCGGTCGCCGGTGAAGGACGCCGCGAACACCAGGTACGTGCCCGCCACGACCACGCTCGACAGGATCGGCGCGACGGCTGGAGCCAGGAACCGACGGTGGGCCTGCAGCACGCCCGCGGTCACGGCCGCGACGCCGTAGAGCGGAATCTGGATCACGAGGACCCGCAGCATTCGCTCGGCCATGAGCTGTGTCTGCGCACCGCCCTCTCCCTGCAACATGTAGCTCGTGACCGGCCCCGCCAGCATCGCGGCGACCGCCGCCACCGGCACCAGCACGAGCAGGGCCCACCCGACCAGCGCCCCGGCGGTCTCACGGACGTCGTCGCGGTCGGCCCGGTCGACGGCGGCGACGACCAGAGGCACGACGACTCCGGCGAGAGCTCCGCCGGCCACCACCTCGAACAGGATCGCCGGGACGAAGTTGGACGTCGTGTACACCGTGCCCAGCGCGGTGTCACCGACCGTGCCCTGGTAGACCAACTGCCGCCCGAACCCGACGAACCTCGCGACCAGGCTGGCGACACCGATCAGGGCGGCCCCGCCGGCGATGCCGGCCGCCGCCCCCAGGGCGAACTTGCCGTGGCGGCTCATGGCCGGGTTACTGCCGGCGCCCGAGGTGGTCCAGCTCGCGCAGAATGGGCGTGCGCTCGAAGACCCGGGTGAAGCTCACCTTCTCGCTGGCGAGCGTCAGCGCCGTCACGACGCCGAGGTGCACCAGCCGCGCCGTACGTCCCTCCCTCGCCACCAGCGCCAGGCCGAGCGCAGCGCCGAGCGCGTTGGCACCGGCGTCGCCCAGCATCGTGCGTTCGGCGAGGTCGTCGTGCAGAACGGCGGCTCCGGCCCCGACCGCGGCCGCCGCAACCCCGCCGGCCGGTGCGGTCAGGGCGACGGGAGCATGCAGGACGACGGCCTTGAGCGCACGGCCCGGACGCAGGTCGAGAAGGTTGAGCAGGTTGGCATGCCCGGCGACGGCGGCCCCGCCGACGACGGCGTCGACGGGGTTGTCGCTCACGGCCGCGGCTCCGGCGAGGCCGGCCATGCCGATGACCGCGACCTTCACCGCGCCGCTGGTGACCTCACCGCGACGCAGCGCCGACAGATGTCCGCGCAGCCCCTTGCTGGCCGACGACCCGGCCAGGTCGTCGTAGAGGCCGACCGCCCCGACCGCGCCGGCGACGAGAGCTCCCGCACCGCGTACCCGCCGGGACGCTCCCGGGGCCAGAGCTGCGCCCACGGCGGCTCCGAGCGTCACGGCCGGTCCGGCAGCCAGCGAGACGGTGCGGCCACGATGGTTGACCCGCTCCCACTGCCGGGCACCGCCCGGTGGGTGGCCGCCCAGCCGCCGCTGCGCGGCCCAGGCCACGCCGGCGGCGACCGCGCCCGCAGCCGCGGTGCCGACGGTTCGCTGCCACCCACTGCTCACGGCGAGCTCTCCCCTTCGCCCGTCGGCTGGTCGGAGGGCTCGGACGGCTCGGCAGGTTCGGCCAGGACGTCGGGCGGCAGGGGGCCGTCGGTCGTGCCGACCTTCCCGTAGCTGCCGCTCCCGCCCTGCTCCTGTTCGACGGCGGCGAATACGACGGTGACCTGGCCCGATGCGAGGTCCACGGAGTCGACGGTCGAGACCGCTTCGGACACGTCGGTGTCGGTTCGGATCGCGGTCAGCAGACCGTCGTCACCGGACGAGGACGGCCCGCCGCCCACCACGCCCCCTGCGCCGGCGGCATCCAGGTGGGACACCAGCCCGCGGAGGACGCCGTTGCGCCGGTCGACGTCGTCCTCCGGGGGCGGCCCCGCGACCACCACCGCGAGGGTTGCCTCGACGAGGGGTTCGCTGTCGGAGGTCGGCTCGATCGTGACCAGCCCGAGCTCCTCGGCGCCGAAGCCGGCCGTGACCGCATCGTCGACAGTGCCTTCCTCACCGGTCGGCGCGAGCAGTGCACCGGCCAGGACGGCGGCAGCACGGTCGTAGCCGTCGGTGTCCTCGGGCAACGTGGTTCCGGAACTCACCAACTGCACGGCGAGCTCGTCGAGCACCGCCTCGGACTCGGCGTCGGTCCAGGCCGGCTGGATGTCAACCGTTGCCTCGACGGTGGCGCCGGCCGTCTCCAGGGTGTCGCGCACGCCGCTGACCATGGCGTCGTCGGCACCGGGCATCGTGACCAGAAGGACGTCGCGGTTGCTGAGGCGGTCGCCGACCAACTGCGGCGTGACCGTCTGGATGAAGCTCTCCTGGTAGTCCGTGTTCGCCTCCAGCGCCACGACCTGGTCGCGCAGCTGCTGGTTCTGCTCCCGCAGGTCGGCTATCTGGTCCGCCAGCGTCTCGTCGACCTGCTCGTCCAGCGGGCCGGCGCCCAGCACGATCCCGGTGGCGAGAGCGAAGAAGATCGCGATGATGGAGACCAGGTGGTAACGGAAGTCGATCACTTCAGAACAGCCCTTGCAGCCAGAAGACGAACCGATCCCACCAGGACCCGAGGACATCGAGATATGCCTGGCCGGTCGGCGTGGCAATGATCGCCACCAGCACCGCGAGAACACCGGCCACCAGCAGGACGACGAGTGTCCAGGCCGGGATCCGACTCCGGTAGAGGCGGCTGACGCCTTTGGCGTCGATGAGCTTGCTGCCGACCCGCAATCGGGTGAGGAACGTGCTGGCCATCCCGGCCCGGCCCTTGTCCATGAACTCGACCAGCGTCGCGTGGGTGCCGACGGCCACGATGAGGCTGGCGCCCTTGTCGTCGGCCAGCAGCATCGCGACGTCCTCGCTGGTGCCTGCGGCCGGGAACGGCACACCGCGCAGGCCGAGCCGCTCGAGCCGTTCGAGGCCCGGTGCGCGGCCGTCCCGGTAGGCATGCACCACCAACTCGGCGCCGCCACGCAGCGTGGCGTCCGTGACCGAGTCCATGTCGCCCACGATCAGGTCCGGCCGCAGGCCCGCCTCGGCGAGGGCGTCGGCGCCGCCGTCGACGCCCATCAGCACCGGGCGGTACTCGCGGATGTACGGACCGAGCATGGCCAGGTCCTCTTTGTAGTCGTATCCGCGGACCACGATGAGAACGTGCCGGTCGCGCAGGCGGGTATCGATGTCCGGAACGCCGACGCCGTCGAACAGGAGATCGCGTTCGCGTTTGAGGTACTCCATGGTGTTGGCGGCGAACGCCTCCAGCTGCGCCGACAGGCCCTGTCGCGCGGCCTCCATCAGCCCGGCGACGGTGTGATCGGTCTGCAACTGTCCCTCCGCCACGACGACGCTGTCCGTGGGCGTGTCGCGGTAGACGACGTTGCCGTCGATGCGCAGCCGCTCCCCCTCGTGCACCTGCGACAGCACGTCCGGGCCCACCGCGTCGAGCAGGGGGATACCCGCCTGGACCAGGATCGCCGGACCCAGGTTGGGGTAGCGCCCACTGACCGACGGTCTGACGTTGACGACAGCGCCGGCGCCGCATGCCACCAGGGCCTCGGCGCTGACGCGGTCGATGTCGACGTGGTCGATGACGGCGATCTCACCGGGGCGTAGGCGCCTGGTGAGGTTCTTGGTGCGCCGGTCGACGCGGACGACACCACTCACGCCCGGCAGGTCGGCGGACCTGCTGCGACGCAGTGCGGGAATCCTCACTGGCCGAATCCTGCCACGTCCGGGTGCCGGTGTCCGGGAGGGTGCGTCGCCGGTCGTCGCACGAACCCGGGTCGTGCTCAGCGCGCGCCCGCCTTGCTGATGGCGGCCGTCGCGAGGAGTTCCTCGGCGTGCGCCCGGGCCGTGGCCGAACCCTCCAGGCCGGCGAGCATCCGCGACAGTTCCAGGACCCGACCGGCGCCGTCCAGGGTGACGACCCCGCTGCTGGTGACCCGGCCGTCCTCGGTCTTCACGACCTGCAGGTGCCGGTCGGCGAACGCCGCCACCTGTGGCAGGTGCGTGACCACGAGCACCTGGGCGTCGCGGGCCAACCGGGCCAGCCGCCGGCCCACCTCGACGGCCGCCTTCCCACCGACCCCGGCGTCGACCTCGTCGAAGACGAACGTCGGCACCGGATCGGCACCGGCGAAGACGACCTCGACGGCGAGCATGAGGCGGGACAGCTCGCCGCCGGACGCGCCACGCTCGAGCGGACGGGGGGCGGCGCCCGCGTGGGCCGCGAAGAGGATCTCGACCTCGTCGATCCCCGCGGGGCCGAACGCGACGGCCCGGTCACCCACGACGAGACCGCCGGGGTCGGCGTGGCGACGGACTTCGACGACGAGCCGGGCGTTCGGCATCGCCAGGGCAGCGAGCTCGTCGCCGACCGCCTCGGCGAAGCGTCGGGCCGCCTGCTCGCGAGCCGCGGAGACGCGGGTGGCGAGGTCGGAGAGCTCGGACCGGAGGGTCTCGCGCTCCTCCCCAAGGCGGGCGACCCGCTGGTCGTCGCCGTCGAGGTGGTGCAGCCGGCGCGATGCGTCGTCAGCCCACGCGAGGACCGCGTCGACGTCGTCACCGTACTTGCGGGTGAGTGTCCCGAGCGCCGCACGCCGCTCCTGGACGGCCGCCAACCGCGTGGGGTCGGTGTCGACGTCGGCCGCGTAGGACGCGAGGTCGGCCGCGACGTCGGCGAGCAGGTACGAGGCCTCCGCCAGTCGGCCGGCCAGCGCAGCGAGCGCGGGATCGTGCTCCTGCTGCGGCTCGAGCGATCGGCGGGCGGCCGCGACCAGTCCCAGGGCGTCCGCGGCATCGACGGCGGTGTCGTCGGCGGTGAGGCACGCATGGGCGGAGACCGCAGCCTGGCGCAGCCCGTCGGAATGGGCCAGGCGCTGCTCCTCCGCGCCGAGCTCGACGTCCTCGCCTGGCTCCGGCTCGACCTGAGCGATCTCGGCCAGGCCGAGCCGGAGCAGGTCGGCCTCCTGCATCCGCTCGCGTGCGCGAGCGGTGACCTCGTCCAACTCGGCCTGGACGGTGCGCAGCCGCTGGTACCGGTCGCCGTAGGCCGACAGCGGCTCGGTCACCGAAGTACCGGCGAACCGGTCGAGTGCCTCGCGTTGGCGGGTGGGTCCCAGCAGCCGCCGCTGGTCGCCCTGGCCGTGAACGGCGACGAGATCGTCCGCCAGCTCCGCGAGGACGCCCACCGGCACGGACCGACCGCCGAGATGGGCGCGCGAGCGACCCTCGGCGGAGACGGCCCGGGACAGCAACAGGTCGCCGTCGTCGAGCTCGGCGCCCGCCTCTGCGGCCCGCTTGGCCGCCGGGCCGGCCGGATCGACACGTACACGACCCTCGACGACCGCCCGGTCCGCTCCGGAACGCACGGCTCCGGCGTCGGCACGGCCACCCATGAGCAGACCGAGGCCCGTGAGCACCATGGTCTTGCCCGCACCGGTCTCGCCGGTGACCGCCGTGAAGCCCGGGCCCAGCTCCAGCTCGGCGTCGTCGATGACGCCGAGTCCACGGATCCGGATCTGCTCCAGCACGGTCGGCAGCCTACGCGCGGCCGCCGGCGGCATCCGGTCCCGCGACGGCGTGGCGCGCGCCGCGCCAACCTTCCACGGGGAGTGCGAACTTGGCCACCAACCGGTCGGTGAACGGCGCCCGGTGCAGACGGGCCAGTCGGACCGGCTGGCGGCCCCGGCGAACCTCGATCCGGGCGCCGGGCCGAAGGTCGACGGTGCGGCGCCCGTCGCACCAGAGGACGGCCCCGGCGGTCATGGGCTGGATGGTGACGGCCAGCTGCGACGCGGGCGCCACGACCAGCGGCCGTGCGAACAGCGCATGGGCGCTGATCGGAACCAGGAGCAGCGCCTCGACCTCCGGCCACACCACCGGCCCACCCGCGCTGAAGGCGTACGCGGTCGACCCGGTGGGCGTCGCCATGACGACGCCGTCGCATCCCCACCGCGACAACGGCCGGCCGTCCACCTCCGCCACGACCTCGAGCATCCGTTCGCGGCTGGACTTCTCGACGCTGGCCTCGTTGACCGCCCACTCGCGCGCTGTGACGTCGCCGTCCTGGTGCACGAGCACGTCGATCGTCATCCGCTCCTCGACCAGGTAGCTGCGGGCGACGACGTGCTCGACGACGTAGCCCAGATCGTCACGCTCGGCCTCGGCGAGGAAGCCCACGTGGCCCAGGTTGACGCCGAGCACCGGGGTCGCCGACGGCCGTGCGATCTCGGCCCCGCGGAGGAGGGTGCCGTCGCCGCCGAGCACGATGACCAGCTCGCACGCGCGCGCCGCATCGGGCCCCGGCGCGACGACGGTCGTGCCCGACACATCGAGCTGGCCGGCCTCGGGGAGCAGCACCCGGACGGCGATGCCGGCCTTGTGCAGCAGGTCGACGGTCTCCTTGGCCGCGTGGCGGGCCTCCGGTCGGCCGGTGTGGGCCACCAGCAGCACGGCGCGATCGCTGGTCATGCTGGTCCTTCCTGGACGGCGCGCCCGGCGTCCGCCGGATCGAGCGGCGGTGCGCCGGCCCGCAACCAGAGGAAGTACTCGACGTTGCCCGACGGACCGGGCAACGGGCTCGCCGTCACGCCGGCAACGCCGAGCCCGACCTGGCCGGCTGCGGCTGCGACCGAGCGTACGGCCTCGGCCCGCAGGGCCGGGTCGCGGACGACGCCTCCCCTGCCGACCCGGTCGCGGCCCACCTCGAACTGCGGCTTCACCATGACGAGGAGATCACCACCCGGTGCCGCGACACCGGCGAGGGATCCGAGCACCAGCCGCAGCGAGATGAACGAGAGGTCGGCGACCACCAGGTCGACCGCCTTCCCGACGACCTCGGGTGAGAGATCTCGAACGTTGGTGCGGTCGAGAACGACGACCCGCGGATCGGTCCGCAGCGACCAGGCCAGCTGGCCGTACCCGACATCGACGGCGATCACCTCGGCGGCCCCGCGCCGGAGAAGGACATCGGTGAACCCGCCCGTCGACGCGCCGGCGTCGAGGCATCGGCGCCCGGTCACGCCGAGACCCTCGGCGGCGAACACGTCGAGGGCGCCGGCCAGCTTGTGCCCACCCCGCGACACGTAGTCGTCGGCGTCGGCGGACTGGCGGACGACGATCGGCTCGGCGCCGCCGACAACGCTCGCCGACTTCGACGCGACCCTACCCGCGACGCTGACCCGCCCATCGGCGATCAGGGTGGCGGCCTGCTCGCGCGACCGCGCCAGTCCGCGCCGAACCAGCTCGGCGTCCAGTCGCCGCCTCGCGGCCACGCCGAGTCAGCCGTCCTCGTCCTCGTCCGCCAGGGCGTCCTGCAGCGACCGGTGGATCTCCTCGATGACCGCCGCGTGTTCATGCACCGGCGTCTCGTCCAGGCCATCGAGCGCCGCCAGCGCCGAGTCGATGCGGGCGTCACCCGTGCTGCTCACGGGATCGGGTCCGGGGTCGGCGGTGTCCGCTGCTCGCTGCTCGGTCATGCCACCTCGCCTCCGTGTCTCGTCTCTGTGCCCGATGTCGCGGTCACGCTACGTCGTCGTGCGTCGCTCGGATGCGCCGGGCTGGGCGTGGGTACGGCGGTCCGCCTCGACCAGCGCGGCGTCGACGCCGGCCACCCGCTCGCCCTGGTCGGTCGCGGCCCACGCGGCGCCGCAGATGGCCCGCAGCGCGTCGATGAAGCGGCCGCCGGGCCTGGACTCCGGCCGATCCACCACGATACGGCCCCGCTCGACAGCAGCGCGGAATCCGCCGTGACCGACCAGCCCGGGCGCGACCGCCAGGGCGTCCGGGGGCTCGGCCAGAGCCCGCAGGTCCTCGGCCAGGAACGTCGGACGGTGCCGCGGTGGCGCGTTCACGAGCTGAGCGGGACCGGTGACACCGGTGAGCACCAGGAGGCTGTCGACACCGGCTCGTCGCGCACCCTCGATGTCGGTGTCGAGGCGGTCGCCGACGACCAGGGGGCGGCGGGCGCCGGTGCGCAGAACCATCTCCCGGTGCATCGGAGGCTCAGGCTTGCCGGCCACGATCGGGTCACGGCCGGTGGCCGACCGGACCGCATCGACGAGGGTTCCGTTGCCGGGCGCGATGCCACGCGGCGTCGGAAGGGTGCGGTCGGTGTTGGAGGCCACCCACAGGATGCCCGTGGCCACGGCGAACGCCCCCTCCGCGAGCAGCCGCCAGCCCACGTCGGGATGGAAGCCCGACGCGACCGCGGCGGGCTCGGCGTCCGCACTGCTCACCGGCGTGAGGCCGCGTTCACTCAGCGCGACGGCCAACCCCTCACCGCCGACGACCAGCACCCGTGCACCGGCCGGCAGCTCGTCGGCGAGCACCCGCGCCGCGGCCTGGGCGGACGTGATCACCTCGTCCACGTCGACGCCGACGCCCAGCCGACCGAGGTGCTCGGCCACCGTGTGCGGCGGCCGAGCCGCGTTGTTGGTGACGAATGCGAGGCGCATCCCGGCCCGCCGCGCCTCGGCGAGCGCCGCGGCGGCGTGGTCGATCGCATCAGGCCCCACATAGACGACGCCGTCGAGGTCGACGAGGGCGACGTCGTAGGTCTCGGCCAGAGTACGCATGCGGTGATACTCCCAGTCCCCGGCCGGGGGCAGCGCCGGCCCATGCCGCCGTACCATCCCCGGATGACCGACTCCGGGCGCACCGAGGTCGGCGCGCGCCCGCTGCGGCTCACGCCGTTCCGGGCGCTGCGTTACGCACCCGGCCGGGTGGCGGACCTCGCCGCGGTGACCTGCCCTCCGTACGACGTCATCGGCGAGGCGGGAGTGGCGACCTGGGAGGCAATCGACCCGCACAACGTGGTACGGCTGATCCTGCCGCGACCCGGATCGGCGGAGGACCGGTACGCGCACGCGGCGCGTGACCTGCGGCACTGGCTCCGGACGGGCATCCTCAGTCGCGACCGCCACGCGGCGCTGTATGTCTACGAACACGTGAACGGCACGGCGATGGCACTCGGACTGGTCGGAGCCGTGTCGCTGCACGACCCGGCCGAGCGGGTGGTACTGCCCCACGAGGACGTTCTCCCCGGCCCGGTCGCCGATCGGACGGCCCTCATGGCCGCGACCGCGGCGCAGCTCGAGCCGATCCTGCTGACCTACGACGGCGACGGCTACGCGAGCGACGTCGTGGACGGCACGGTGCCGACGCCCCCGCTGCTCGAGACGACGACCGCCGACGGCGCGACACACCGCATCTGGCGGCTGACAGATCCCGACGTGCTGCGCCGGATCGAGGCCGACCTCGCCGGCCGGCAGGCGCTGATCGGCGACGGGCACCACCGCTACGCCGCCTATCGTGCACTGCATGCCGGGCACGGCTTGCGCGACGACGGCGACGGCACGCCCGCCCCGACCCCGGGTGGAACGGGGACGGCGCGCGGCCTGAGCATGCTGGTGGACGCGAGCCGGCACCCGTTGCGGATCGCCGGCATCCACCGGTCCGTCTCGCGGCTGTCGCTCGCACAGGCGCTCGCGTCGGCGGCCGCTGTCTTCCGCGTGGTCACTCCGCTGCCGGCCGGAGCGGAGCCGCTGACGGCCTTGTCCGAGGCCGGCCACGCAGGCACCGCGTACGTCCTGGCCGATGGACGGCAGTGGGTGCTGATCGCCGATCCCGATCCCGCCGCCGTGGACGCGGCCCTGCCACCGGGACGGTCGGCAACGTGGCGACGGCTCGACGCGAGCATCGCCTGCGAGTTGGTGCTCGCCCGGCTGTGGAGGGTGGCCGACACCGACGACAGGGTCACGTACCACCACGACGCCGCAGATGCCGTGGACGCCGCGCACCGGCGCAACGGGGTCGCCCTGCTGCTCAACCCGGTGCGTCACGGCGACGTCCTCGCGATCGCCGCGCGTGGCGAGCGCATGCCCTCGAAGTCGACGTCGTTCGGGCCCAAACCACGGACCGGGCTGCTCATGCGGTTGCTCACCGATCCGCCGCCGATGCCCGGGCCAGCCGCCGCGCGCCACTGAGCTCGACCTCGTAGCGGCTCTGCGGAACTCCTTCGGCCCGCCAGAACCTGCGTCGCAACGCACCGTCCACCTCGACGATGTCGCCCGGGCTCCACCGCAGGACCGTGCGCCGCAGGCCAGAACCCCAGGCCGCACACGCCACCGTGTCGACCTGCCGGCGACGACCTCGGCCGGCCGGCGGCCTCGGGCGCTCGATCACCAGCCGGACCGTCACGACGGCATCGCCGCTCGGCAGGGTGACCGACATCGGGTCGGCGGACACCCGCCCGACCAGATGGACCTCGTTACGGTGGTCGAGCACGGGGACGGGAGCGACGGTCACAGACGTCTCCTCGGCGGCGCTGGGCGGACGACGTCATCCTCGGGGCACGTCAGCGGCGCGGGAACCACCCGGGTGTGGGCTGTGGACACACCGGCTCACGTCCGCGCCGGTGTGGAGAACGGGACCCGTGCGGCCTCAGCGGTCGCCGGGGGTGGCCGCCGCGGCATCGATCTCCTCGATCCGCTCGGCGGCATCGGTCTGCTCGTCCCGGTCGGCCTCCGCGGCCTTGAGGAACCACCGTCGCGCCTCCTCGACCCGGCCCAGCGTGACCAGCGCGTCGGCGTAGGCGTAGCGCAGACGCGCCACCCACGGCTGGTCGGCACCCGACCGCAGTTCGGGCACCTGCAGCGACACGGCTGCGGACTCGAGCTGACCGAGGTCGCGACGTGCGCCGGCCGCCACGATGAGCATCTCCATCCGGTCCGCGATGTCGAGACCGGCGACGGCGGGGTCCGCAGCCAGGTCGAGGGCGCGTCGTGGCCGGCCGAGCCCTCGCTCGCTGTCGGCCATCATCGGCAGGTAGGCGGCCGAACCGGTGATACGCCTGGCCGCCCGCAGTTCGGCCAGCGCGTCCGCGTACCGGCCCGCCGCATACGCGGCGACACCCGCCGCCTCCCGCACGACCCCGACCCGTGCGGCGCGACGGCGAGCGGCGAGCGCGTGCCGGTACGCCAGCGCCGGATCGTCGTCGAGCAGCCGTCCGGCCATGACCAGGTGGCGCGCAACGGCGCCTGCAGCACCTCCGCTCAACGTGCCGAGCTCGGAGCGGACCTCGTCGTCCAGCTCCCGGCCGGTGACATCCGGATCGGTCGGCGGGTCGGCACGCGAGTCGACGCGGTCCGCCGGCGGCCGGCCGCGGTCCACGCGGTGACCACGGTCCGAACGGTCGTGCTCGCGGTCGTCGGCCATCGGCACTCCTGGGATCACGGACAAGGGTGAATCATGGCGGCACAACGCACGAAGGGCCACCCGCCGTCGTGGTGGGTGGCCCTTCGTATCGCATGTGTGTCCGGCGGCGTCCTACTCTCCCACCCCGTCTCCGGGGCAGTACCATCGGCGCTGGGAGGCTTAGCTTCCGGGTTCGGAATGGGACCGGGCGTTTCCCTCTCGCTATGGCCGCCGGAACTCTGTTGAGATGTGGCGTGGTGCCCGACCGTATCTCGGGAACCACACAGTGGACGCAGCATGATGATGTGTTGGTCAAGTCCTCGGCCTATTAGTACCGGTCAGCTCCACGCGTTGCCACGCTTCCACGTCCGGCCTATCAACCCAGTCGTCTAGCTGGGGGCCTTACCAGGTCGACCCTGTGGGAGACCTCATCTTGAAGCGAGCTTCCCGCTTAGATGCTTTCAGCGGTTATCTCTTCCGAACGTAGCCAACCAGCCGTGCTCCTGGCGGAACAACTGGCACACCAGAGGTTCGTCCGTCCCGGTCCTCTCGTACTAGGGACAGCCCTTCTCAAGTCTCCTGCGCCCGCAGCGGATAGGGACCGAACTGTCTCACGACGTTCTAAACCCAGCTCGCGTACCGCTTTAATGGGCGAACAGCCCAACCCTTGGGACCTACTCCGGCCCCAGGATGCGACGAGCCGACATCGAGGTGCCAAACCATGCCGTCGATATGGACTCTTGGGCAAGATCAGCCTGTTATCCCCGGGGTACCTTTTATCCGTTGAGCGACAGCGCTTCCACCAGCCACTGCCGGATCACTAGTCCCTGCTTTCGCACCTGCTCGACATGTCTGTCTCACAGTCAAGCTCCCTTGTGCACTTGCACTCGACACCTGATTGCCAACCAGGCTGAGGGAACCTTTGGGCGCCTCCGTTACATTTTAGGAGGCAACCGCCCCAGTTAAACTACCCACCAGGCACTGTCCCTGATCCGGATCACGGATCGAGGTTAGATATCCAGTTCGACCAGAGTGGTATTTCAACGTTGACTCCAC
>DASRTE010000115.1:0-2089 GCA_035656095.1 Jiangellaceae bacterium | reverse complement strand
GCGCCACGTAGAGATGCGCCATGACTGATCGAGCTCCTCCAGCAACCGTAAGGGCCTTCACGACGCAGTCGCTCGGAGTGCCTGCCTAGTCTGACGGCCTCGTGAATCCGTTGGGACGCTGTCAAATCAAAGGCTGCCCTGCGAAGACTTTCCCGGCTCTACGCGATGAAGCGTGGGGTGGTGTCGTAGGGGCCGCCGTTCGATAGCGGTCCACCAACGCGGTCAAGGGCCTCGCGATTCTGCGACTTGTCGGAGTTGCAGAACAGGAGGCCCTTGACGGTGATGCACCGTAGCGAGGGGGCCACCACGCTCCTCGGGATGCCCGAGTTCGTGGTCGGCGCCCAGATCGATGTCGGCCGGGAGTGGTGGCTGGCGGTGGAGACCACCGCCGACGTGGTGGGCTGTGACGGTTGCGGGACGCGGGCCGTCGGCCACGGCCGGCGCACGGTCAAGGTCCGCGACTTGCCCATGGCGGATCGGTCGGTGGTGTTGGTGTGGGCCAAGCGGATCTGGCGGTGTCCCGATCCGGACTGCGAGATCACGACGTGGTCCGAGGAGGTCGATGAGATCGCGCCCCGGGCGGCGTTGACCGAGCGGGCCCGTGCCGAGATCTGCCGCCTCGTCGGCGAAGCGGGCCGGTCGGTCGCCGAGGTCGCCCGCGGCTTCGGGGTGTCCTGGCACACGGCCATGGCGGCGGTGCGCGACCACGGCCGGCCTCGGGTCGATCACCTCTCCCGGCTCGGGGCGCCCACCGCGCTGGGTCTGGATGAGACCGCGTTTCTCTCCGCCAACGTCGAGCACCCGACCCTGCTGGTCACCGGGTTCGTCGACTTGGACCGTCACCGGCTCCTCGATGTCGTCGAAGGCCGCACGGCACAAGGCGTTCGTGGGTGGCTGGCGGCCCGCCCAGCCCCGTGGCTGGCGGCCATCGAGACGGTGACCCTGGACCCCTACGCCGGCTACGCCCGTGGGGTGGCCGACGGGCTGCCCCACGTCGACCTGGTCGTCGACCACTTCCACGCCGTGCGCCTGGCCAACGCCGCTCTCGACGACGTCCGCCGCCGGGTGCAACAAGACACCCTCGGCCACCGCGGCCAGCGGGCCGACCCGCTTTACCGGATCCGCCGCCAGCTGCTCGTCGCCCACGAGCGGCTCACCGACCGCGGCTGGGCCCGCATCCAAGCCGGGCTCGACGCCGGCGACCCCGACGGCCAAGTCGGTGCCGCCTACCTCGCCAAGGAGCTGCTGCGCGAGGTGTACGCCACCCGGTCCCTCCGCCAAGCCCGTCGCCGCCTCGAGCACTTCTACGCGCACTGCCGCAGCGCCGAGATCACCGAGCTCGACCGGCTCGCCGCCACCGTCCGCCGCTGGGAACACGAGATCCTCGGCTGGCACCGCACCGGGCTGTCCAACGGACCCACCGAAGCCATGAACCTGCTCGTCAAGAAGATCAAGCGAGTCGGCCACGGGTTCCGCAACTTCAAGAACTACCGGCTCCGGCTCCTCCTCCACTGCGGGGTCGAATGGCACACTGCACCCGTCGCAGCAATCAGAGGCCGCCAACCACGCTTAGTCGCGTAGAGCCGGTTGAGCTGCTCGACACTCGGCCACGTGCAGGACCGCCATGCGCAGTCCCGGGTCCTGCTCGCTCGGTCGCCCGACGGCCGCGTATGTCGTTGGCGTGGACGTAGGACACGAGCCAGAGGGCCTCCACGGCCAGGCACATGGCGGCGGGCGGCGGGACTAGGCCCCTCACCCGCCTGTCGTCGATGGCGGCCGCAACGGGCTGGGAGCGTGGCAATGGCCTGCCCCAGCTCGTCGGCGAGCTGGGCGGGTGAGCGATCGCGCCACCGAGCGGCCTGCCCGTCGCGGCCGCAACCTGGTGGCGCCGAGGACCGGCGCCAAGAAATGCCAGCGGCGAGGTGGGGCGAGCGCCTCACCTCGCTGGTCTGCTGTTGACCGTCTCACCACGGGTAGCGAGCCACGGCCCACGGATCTGTTACCGGTCAGCGTTCGCGCTTCCACCGAGCAACTTCACTCTCGTGGTCGCCGACCGTGAAGTGGCCGCCAGCTCCTCGGCTCGTTGCTG
>DASRTE010000114.1:0-3385 GCA_035656095.1 Jiangellaceae bacterium | reverse complement strand
TAGCCGTCATAGATCCGTTCCTGGCCGGTGGCGCCAGTGATGACCGGGAACATCACCACCCGGAACCGGTCGACAAGGCCGGCTACCAGCAGCGAGCGGCACAGCGTGAGGCTGCCGATGGTGCGCACCGACCGGTCGCCGGTCTCCTTCATCTCCCGCACCGCATCGGCCGCATCGCCGGTGACCAGCGTCGAGTTCTCCCACTCCAGCGGCTCGGTCAGCGTGCTGGAGAAGACCACCTTCGACAGGCCGCCGAGCACGTCCGTCCCCGGCTCGCCCGCCTTCGTGAACCCGTACATCAGCCGGTAGGTGTTCGCTCCCATCAGGACCAGGTAGTCCCCCTCGGGGTTCTCGCCCAGCCAGGCCAGGTACTCCGGCCCTTCCATGCCCCACCAGCCCGGCCAGCCCTCGGCGGACGCGTACCCGTCAAGCGAGGTGATGAAGTCGACGACAAGCTCAGGCATCCGCATTCCTCCCTCATGCACCGACCAGTCTGCCCCCGGGTGGACCCCGCCGAACCCGGCTAGCGCCAGCAGCAGCGCGTTGATCGCAGCCAATACTCCCGGGCGTCGGCATTACGCAACTCGAGGAGACCGCCGCTGACTCGACACCGTCGTCCACGCCCTCCTCGCCGACCAGAGGTGCGCACTCGCCCGGTGACGGCACAGATCGAGCGCGTCATACCGCCGCCAGCGGACCCCTCGTCTCGATGGGCGGTGCCGTGACTACCACGCGCACCTCTGCGGTCGGCGAGCGAGCGACATCCTGGCGGGCGGACCGGGCCGGTGTGCCAGGATCATGGCATGGCCGCGGTGGAGGTGCCGTGAAGGCCGTCGTATACCGCAGATATGGGCGCCCCGACGCATTAAGGGTCGAGGACGTTCCGACACCTTCCCCCACCGCCGGGCAGGTCGTGGTGAAGGTAGCGGCGACATCGATTAACCTCAGTGATTGGGAGCGCCTTCGTGGCTCGCCCTTCTACGTGCGTCTGGGAGGGTTGCGCGCGCCGCGACGCCTGACACTCGGCTCGGACATCGCCGGCTGGGTCGAGGCCGTCGGCACTGGCGTCACTCGATTCCGGCCAGGTGACGAGGTCTACGGCGACAACCTCCGACTCCAGGGCGGCTTCGCCGAGTACGCGGTCGCACCCGAGTCGACGCTTGCTCTCAAACCCGCCGAACTGACGTTCGCCCAGGCATCCACGATTCCGCAGGCCGGCGCAATCGCCCTGCAGGGCACGGTGGGCGCCGCGAAGGGTCGTCGGGTTCTCATCAACGGCGGGGGCGGGGGCTCGGGGTCCTTCGCGATCCAGTTGGCCAAACGCCTCGGTGCGCACGTCACCGGTGTCGACAACGAGGGAAAGCTCGAGTTCATGCGGTCGCTCGGTGCCGATGAGGTGATCGACTACCGGCGCGACGACTTCACCCGCGATCGCGAGCCGTACGACCTCATCTTGGATCTGGTCGCTCATCGGTCCGTGTTCGCGTATCGTCGAGCGCTCGCTCCAGGCGGTCGGTATCGGTGCGTGGGCGGGCCCGTGCGGGCGCTGCTACGCGTGCTCACGATCGGCGCGGCCGCCGGGTTGGTCACCGGCCGCCGGCTCGGAGTACTGGCCGTCAGGGAGGGTCCGCCTCACTTCGAGCCGCTGACCGAAATGTGCGTCGCCGGAGACGTCAGCATCCACATCGACCGCACCGTCGGGCTTGCCCAGGTACCCGAAGCCCTCGCCTACGTCGGTGAACAACATGCCCTCGGCAAGGTCGTCGTCACTCCGCACTGAGCCCTGGACCACTTCGCGGTCGGACCAGTCACGTGCCGCGGTCCCCTTCCGCGCCGCCGCCCGCAGTGCGTCTATCCGCCGCTTGTCAGCGAGACTGATCGTCCGCTCGTGCCGACGCGTGAGTCATGTCGGTGTGACGAGGATGGTCGTCGTCGGGTCGACGTCAGGTGCCCATGCCAGGGTCGGTAGTTCTGCCCCATCCAATCCGGCGAGTTCGAGCGCCGCCTGACCGGACGCGTGCGCGGAAGCGATGGACTGGCCGTACGCGACGGCGGCGTAGAACTGGGCGGCGTAGTTGATGGCGTCGCCGTCGTCGATGTTGTCGGCCATCCCGATCGCGAATGGGGTCACCGCCTCGACCAGGTCGTCAATCTGAGTGGCGGAGTTGCATGCGACAGAACGAGGAAAGCCCCTCCAGCTCAACCCGCTGCCCACCCACATACGACGGATCACTATTTGAGACACACCACTAGGGGACCTACTCTCGATCGGCTGATCGATGCCCTCAAGAACGTCCGGATGTCTGCCGCTGATCGCGCGCCTCAACAAGTGCGTCTTCCGCCGCTTGAGGTCGATGGCCGCGCTCCCGGGTGGACACAACTCGGACGGGAACCCGCAGCGGGTACGGTAGCGAGCTTGTTGGCTCGGGTTGGGGGTGATGACGAAGTCGTCTGTCATGGCGCGACTACGTCACGCGCAACAGAGTGCACACGTGCTCAGGTATGCCGGTCTGTCAGCGCCTCGGTCAGCAGCGCCACCAGCGCTTCGAGTTGGATGTCGGCGGAGGAGGCGACCTGTTCGTCGGAGCCGTCGAGCGCGCGCGCAGCCAGACCCGCCTTGGAGTCGATGAGCTCGGCGATCTTGGTGTCGATCGTCTGGGCGGCGATGATCCGCCAGGCGGTGACGGGTTCGGTCTGCCCGATCCGGTGGACCCGGTCGATTGCCTGGGTCTGCTCGGCGTTGGTCCATGAGAGTTCGGCGAGTACGACGTTGCTCGCGACCTGCAGGTTCAGTCCCACGCCGGCGGCGGTCAGGGAGCAGACCACAATCGCCACGTCGGGGTCGTTCACGAACGCGTCGATGTTGCGCTGGCGCACGGCGGAAGGCTGGTCGCCGCGGACCGAGGCGTAGCGAATGCCTCGGGACTCCAACAGCGCGGAGGCCGAGTCCATGACGTCGATGTGCTTGGCGAAGAACACCACCTTGCCGGCACTACGGGCCAACTGGGCGGCGTAGTCGGCGGCCAGGGTGGCCTTGGCGTGACCGATTCGGCGGACCATCGCGAAGACGTTTTCGCCCGAGGATGACTCCGCCGCGTCCGACAGCTCCCACCCGGCGACCCCCCGTACGAGCTCCTGGTCGATGCCCTCGACGGTCTCGCCGGACCGTTCCGCGCGGGCGGCGACGGCGGCGTCGTACCGCTGGAGGAGCCGCAGCGCGAGCTCCCGCTCGGCCTCGCGGATCGAGCGGGCGGCGGCGGGGTCGAGCTCGACGGGTAGGTCGGCGATCCGCCGGGCCGGGATCTGGCTGGCCACGTCGAGCTTGCGCCGCCGGACGATGCCGAGGTCAATGACGGCCTGGCGTGCCGCCGGGTAGAAGCCGCGG
>DASRTE010000113.1:0-5373 GCA_035656095.1 Jiangellaceae bacterium | reverse complement strand
TGGGAGCAGGTCATCGACGCCGCCGAGCAGACCGGCACGACCGTGGGCGTCCAGGCGAACCGGTACGAGGGCTACACAGTGTGGATCAATGCGCTCATCGAGGGCGCCGGTACCTCTGTGCTGCTCAACCCCGAGGCAGAGATCGAGGATCTCGAACTCGGCCTGAGCGAGCCCGGCGCCGAAGAGGGTGCCGCGGTCATCGCAAGCCTGGTCGACGCCGGTGTCGCCGGCCCTGCCGTCTCCACCGCGACCGAGGAGGAGGCCAGGGCACTGTTCCAGGGCGACGACGGTGGATTCATGGTCAACTGGCCATACGTCTGGCAGGCGGCCAACGGCGAGGTGGACTCGGGCGCGCTCGATGCCTCCTTCATCGAAGACATCGGCTGGACCGTCTACCCACAGACGGTCGAGGGCGAAGAGTCGGCGCCGCCGTTCGGCGGCATCACCCTCGGCATCGGCGAATTCACCGAGCACCCAGACGAGGCACTCGAAGCGGCGGCCTGCATCACCTCGCCGGAGAACCGGACCGAGTACATGCTCTTCTCCGGCAACC
Source organism: Jiangellaceae bacterium (assembly GCA_035656095.1). Classification (GTDB taxonomy): domain Bacteria; phylum Actinomycetota; class Actinomycetes; order Jiangellales; family Jiangellaceae; genus DASRTE01. The sequence goes on along the minus strand of DASRTE010000113.1, from coordinate 4,820 downwards.
CGTCGGCCTCCGAGGAGTCCTACTCCGACCCGGACGTCGTGGCGGCCTTCCCCATGGCCGAGGTCATTCTCGAGTCGCTGCAGAACGCGAAGCCGCGGCCGCAGACGCCGTTCTACAACGAGGTCTCCGAGAGCCTGCAGCGCACCTACCATCCGCCCTCGGACGTGCAGCCCGACAGCACCCCGGACGAGGCGGCCGAGTTGATCGTCGGCGTGCTCAACAAGGAGGTGCTGCTGTGAGCGTCGAGACCCGCGAGGCGCCGACCGCGCCCGCCGTCACCGGGCGCCCACGCCGCGCCCGGCGCACCGACAAGCAACGGGCGGACGCCCGCCTGGGCTGGATGCTGGCCGGGCCGGCGTTCATCGTGATGCTGATGGTCACCGCCTACCCGATCCTGCAGGCGACCTACGATTCCCTGTGGGACTACCGGCTCACGACTCCCGACGACCGCGAGTTCATCGGGCTCGGCAACTACGCGGTCATCCTCACCGACCCGCTGTGGTGGCGTGTATTCGGCGTCACCTCGCTCATCACCGTCGTCACGGTCGCGGCGGAGCTGGTGCTCGGTTTCGCACTTGCGCTGGTGATGCACCGGGCAACGTCACGGCTGCGGCCGCTCCTGCGTACGGCGATCCTCATCCCGTACGCGATCATCACGGTGGTATCGGCGTTCGCGTTTCAGTTCGCCTTCGCCGTCGACACCGGTTTCGTCAACCCGTGGTTCGATTGGCTGCCCGGCATCAGCGAGACGACCGACTGGTTCGGAGGCTTCGGGTCGTCGATCTTTGTGATCATCCAGTCCGAGATCTGGAAGACCACACCGTTCATCTCGCTGCTGCTGCTGGCCGGGCTCTCCCAGGTGCCGGAGGAGCTGCAGGAGGCGGCCAAGGTCGACGGCGCGACCTGGTGGCAACGGCTGTACAAGGTGACGCTGCCGAACATGAAGGCCTCCATCATGGTGGCCCTGCTGTTCCGCACCCTCGACGCGTTCCGCATCTTCGACAACGTGTTCGTCATGACCGCCGGCGCTCAGAACACCGAGACCGTGTCGCTGCTGGCCTACCGGCAGACTATTCAACGGCTCGAGATCGGTCTCGGCTCCGCGGTCTCGGTGCTGTTGTTCCTCGCGGTGTTCCTGATCAGTTTCAGCCTGATCAAGCTGTTCAGGATCGATCTGGCGGCGGCGAGAGGGGAGCAGTGATGCGCGAATACTCGACCCGTCAGCGAGTGCTCTGGATCGTCGGCAGCTTGGTGATCGTTGTCTATTGCCTGTTCCCGGTCGCCTGGCTGACCTCGCTGTCGTTCAAGGCTCCGGCCGACCTCACCAACCGGCAGTTCCTTCCCACCGAGCCGTCGACGGAGAACTACGAGCAGATCCTGCCCGGCGGCTCCGCGGCCGACCTGTTCATGCCGGCGCTGCGCAACTCGATCGGCATCTCCCTGATCGCGACCGGGATCTCCGTCGTGCTGTCGATGTTCGCGGCCTATGCGATCGCCCGGCTCGACTTCCCGGGCAAGCGGCTGATCCTCACCACGGCGCTCGCCGTCGCGATCTTCCCGGCGGTCTCCATCGTGACCCCGTTGTTCAACCTGTGGCGCCAAATCGGTCTCTACGACACCTGGCCCGGGCTGATCATTCCGTATCTGTCGCTGACACTTCCACTGTCCATTTGGATTATGTCCGCCTTCTTCCGTGAGATCCCGTGGGAGATGGAGCAGGCGGCACAGGTCGACGGTGCCACATCGTGGCAAGCGTTTCGTCGCGTGATCGTCCCGTTGGCCGCGCCCGGCGTGTTCACAACGGCGATCATCAGCTTCTTCACCGCCTGGAACGACTTCGTCTACGGGATCTCGCTGACGTCGACCTCGGCGGCACGCCCTGTGCCGGCGGCCTTGAACTTCTTCACCGGTGAGTCGCAGTTCATCCAACCCACCGGTGCCATCTCCGCGGCCGCGATCATCGTGACGATCCCGGTCGTCGTCCTCGTCCTGATCTTCCAGCGGCAAATCGTCGCCGGCCTCACCAGCGGCGCCGTCAAGGGCTGACCGCCGACGCGAAGGGAAGTGGCTCACGCGATGGCAGAGATCACGCTCAACAATGTCGTCAAGCGCTACGGCGACGGGTTCCCCGCCGTCAACGACATCAGCCTGGACATCGCCGACGGCGAGTTCATGATCCTGGTCGGGCCGTCCGGCTGTGGCAAGTCGACCTTGCTCCGCATGATCGTCGGGCTCGAGGACATCACCAGCGGCGACGTCCTGATCGCGGGCGACCGGGTCAACGACAAGGCACCTCGCGACCGCAACCTGTCGATGGTGTTCCAGAACTATGCGCTCTATCCACACCTGACGGTCTACGAGAACATCGCCTTCCCGCTTCGGCTGGCCCATGCACCCAACACCGAGGTCGATGAGCGGGTCCGAAAGGCCGCCGACCTGCTCGAGCTGGAAGAGCACCTCGACCGCAAACCTGCCAACCTCTCCGGTGGCCAGCGCCAGCGAGTCGCCATGGGTCGGGCGATCGTCCGCGACGCGCAGGCGTTCCTGTTCGACGAGCCGCTGTCCAACCTCGACGCGAAGCTGCGCGGCCAGATGCGCACCGAGATCGCCCGCCTGCAGAAAGGGCTGGGCATCACCACCGTCTACGTCACGCACGATCAGGTTGAGGCGATGACGCTCGGCGACCGGGTGGCGGTGATGCGCAAGGGCTTCCTGCAGCAGTGTGCGACGCCGCGCGAGCTGTACGAGCAGCCGGCCAACCTGTTCGTGGCCGGATTCATCGGGTCGCCGCCGATGAACTTCATCCCCGCGACGGTCGTCGACGGCGGGTTCGCGACACCGTTCGGCAACGTGCGGCTGCCGGACGACCGAACGGCGGGCCTCGGCGACCAGGAGGTCGTGCTGCTCGGCGCACGTCCCGAACATTTCGACGACGTGTCACTCGTGGATGCGGCCGTGAAGGACCGTGGGCTCACCTTCGACGCTCACGTCGACGTCATCGAGTGGCTGGGCAACGAGCAGTTCGCCTATGTGCCATACGAGGCGCCCGAGGACATCACCCGTCAGCTGGCCGAGCTCGAGCGTGAGCTCGACAGTGAGGCGCTTCGCACTCAGCTCGTGGTGGCCCTCGACGCCGCCAGCCGGCTGCCGGAGGGCCAGACCGCGACGCTGTGGCTCGACCTGCGCAAGTTGCACGTCTTCGACCCAGCGACGGGGCACAACCTCACCCTTGCGTCGGCGGCGCCGGGTGCGTCGGACGAACTCGAGCAGGAGGCGGAAGCGACCGTCGAGCGGGACACGTCCGACACCGGTCCGGCCGACTCCGCGGCCGCGGGCAGTACGCCCGATCGGGTCGACGGTGCGGAGCGACCGACCGACACCACGCCCTGACGTCGCGGACTCCGCGCGGCGCCGGCAGCCTTGGCGACCGCACGGTCGTGTGCTCTAGGGTCGTGCGACGTGGAGGGATCCCACGACGACCGGTCGTTGCGCGCGTCCGACGACGACCGCGAACGTGTGGCGGAGGTGTTGCGCCAGGCTGCGGGTGACGGCCGGTTGACCCTCGCCGAACTCCAGGACCGGCTCGAAGCCCTCTACGCCGCGAAGACATACGGCGAGCTCGAGCCGGTGGTGGCCGACCTCCCCAGCGTGCGGCTCCCGCGCCCGTCGGCCTCTGCGCCGTCACCCGTGCGCACGGCGGGCGAGGCCGCCGCGGTTCCCGACCGCGTAGGTGGCGTTCCCGTCTCCAGGGTGGCGAAGGCCGTGTTCGGCGAGGTGACCCGCCGCGGACAGTGGGTCGTCCCCTCCGACTACCGCGTCAAGGCCGTCTTCGGCGGTGTGGAACTCGACCTGCGCGAGGCTCGGCTCGAGTCCCCAGAGATCACTATCGAGATCAAGGCAATCTTCGGCGGCGTCGAGGTGGTCCTTCCCGACGACGTGACTGCCGTCGTCGACGGCATGGGGATCTTCGGCGGCTTCGCGGACGAAGCGTCAGTGCGACAGCCGCCGCCGGGTGCTCCCGTCGTCCGGATCGGCGGCAAAGCGGTCTTCGGTGGTGTCAACGTCAGGCGCGGCGTCGGCGGTGCCGACCGGTGACGGATGACGCGGATGGCGGAGGTGCGCGCGACCTGCGATGCTCCGACGCCGACCGTGAGCGGGTCGCAGACACACTGCGCGAGGCAGCCGCCGAAGGTCGCCTGACCCTCTCCGAGCTCGAGGAACGGCTCGACGCCACCTTCCGCGCCCGCACCTATGGCGATCTCGAACCGATCACCAGGGACCTTCCGCCGGGGCGGGACCTTGTCAGGGGTGGACTGCCGGCACGGCCCGGGGACGTCCGCCGAACCCCCGACGCGCACGGCCCGCCCGTCCGGACCGAGCGGATCACTGCTGTGTTCGGCGACGAGAAGCGGTCCGGCCGGTGGGAGGTGCCGCGCCGGCTCGAGGTCACCAGCGTCCTCGGCGAGGTGACGATCGACTTCACCGAGGCGATCGTGCGCGATCGCGAGATCGTCGTCCAGGTCGCGGTCGCGCTCGGAAGCCTCACCCTGATCGTGCCCGAGGGTATCGACGTCAGGATGGATGCCGGCTTCGTCCTGGGCGACCGCAAGGTCCGGCTCACCGGTCCGGTCACTCCGGGCGGCCCGGTGTACTGGGTGCGCGGGTTCGTCGTGTTGGGCGAGATCACGGTGCGGCCGCCGCGGCAGCGCCGGTCGATCTTCGGTCGGCGCTGATCGGCCCGTGCGGCCTCGGCGATGGCGATGCCCATGTCGTGAAGATCGTCGTGCAGCTTCGGGCAGGGCTGTGAGCCTGCCTGGCCT
>DASRTE010000112.1:0-9472 GCA_035656095.1 Jiangellaceae bacterium | reverse complement strand
TTCCGCGGCATGCTCCTCGGATCGGTGAGCCGCCAGGCACTCCATCACGCAGCGGCGCCCGTCGCGATCGTCCGAGGTTCACCCGCCGGCACGGCGGGTGAGACGGGTGCATCCGATGAAGATACTGATCAGTGAACAGCGAGACGGTGCAGCGACGGAGGTCGCGCAGCGCCTGGGCGCCACAGGGTACTCGCTGGTGTACTGTCACTCGCCCGGCTCGGGTGACGGCTCCTGTGTCGCGCTGACCGACAACGGCCGTTGTCCGCTTGCCGACACCGACGTGGCTGTGGTCGTCGACGCCCGCATGGACGACACCGCGTTCGCCGACACCGAGTTCGGTGCCGTGTGTGCGCTGCGGCATGCCACGCCGCTCGTCGTCGTCGGGCCCGTCCCGGAAGGGAGCATCTCCCCATGGCGTGACGCGGACGTCTGCTGTGCACCTCAGGACGTCGTCGCCGCGTGTGAAAGGGCCACGACCACATTCGGTGCGACCGCTCATCGGGCGGTCACATCGGCGGCCACCAGGGTGATCCGCAGATTCGGCATCCAGGAGCAGCCCCGGATCGTGCTCCGCGACCGGCACAATGTCGTGGACGCGTTCATCACGACCGGTCGGCGACTCCCACCGAGTGTCCGCGAGGCCACCCGCCTCGCCGTCCGGGCCGGGCTCGCGCCCTACACGAAGCACTGGAACTACGCGGAAGTGATCTTCAGATCCTGACCTGGCAGAGGAGGCGACTCGATGGCCACCACCAAGCGCTGGAACGTCGAGATCTTCATCGACGAGCACGACGGATCGACGAGGGCCGAGGCACGGCTCAAGACGGCCGATGCGACGAACTTCGTCGGCACCGGCACGGCGCGCCGCAACCCACGCGACGCCGAGGTCCCGGAGATCGGCGACGAGCTTGCGGCGTCGCGTGCGCTGTCCGAGCTCGCGCACCAGCTGCTCGACGCCGCGGCCGACGACATCGAAGCGATCACTCAACGGCAGGTCCACCTCGACGAGTGATCGAGCGCCATCCGACCGGTAACAGCCGCTGAGCACAACGGGTCGTCTGCACCCGACGCCCGGGACCTTCGCCCCTGGTGAGGTCGTCGTGCCGCCGCGCAGCGTGAAAGTGAGCAAGGCGGTTCTCGACAGGGGAGGTTGACGGTGATGACGACTCGACCAGGGCTGAGTGAGCTGGGGCTCGGTACGGGAAAGAAGGCGCGCCTGTACCGCATCCTGTTCCAGCACGGTCTCGGCAACGGCACGGCCGTCTTCCTGCCCTACGACCAGGGGTTGGAGCACGGGCCGCGGGACTTCTTCCCGAACCCGAGGGCGTCGGACCCCGCGTACATCGCCCGGTTGGCGTTGGCGGGCGGGTTCAACGGGATCGCAGTCCAGATCGGGCTGGCAGAGAAGTTCTACTGGGACTACGCCGGCGAGGTGCCGCTGATCCTCAAGCTCAACGGCAAGACCGAAATTCCCTCCGATGCCGAGGCTCTGTCGCCGGTCAACGCGTCGGTGGAGGAGGCGGTGCGGCTGGGCGCGGATGCGGTGGGTTACACGCTGTATGTGGGCACGCCCGCCCAGGACCGCGACTTCGAGCAGTACCGTCGGGTCCGAGCGGATGCGCAGCGGCTGGGTATGCCGCTGATCGTGTGGGCCTATCCGCGTGGCTCGGCGATCGAGGCCAAGGGCGGCAAGGACTCCTTCTACGCGGTCGACTATGCGGCCCGCACGGCCAGCGAGCTCGGCGCGGACGTGGTCAAGGTCAACTTTCCGCACCCGGAGAAGCGGGCCGGGGTGAAGGCCCCCTACGACGCGATGTACTCCTCCCAGCAGGCCATCGACGCGGTGGTCAGGTCGGCCAACCGCACCCTGGTGCTGGTCTCCGGCGGGGCCAAGGCCGGCGACGAGGCGATGCTGGAGAAGGCCCGCCAGTCGATGGAGGCCGGCGGCACCGGCCTGATCTTCGGCCGCAACGTCTGGCAACGCGACTACGATGAATCACTGCGCTTCGTCGATCGACTCAAGGAGATCCTCGCCAAGTACCCGACACCGGGACTGACGGGCTGACCTTCGCGGCGCTCGGCGGCACGCGGCACAACGGTTCGCGGTCATGGCGGTGGAGGAACAACCAGCACCGGCACCTCGGCGAACTCGAGGATCCGTTGCGCCTCGACGCCGACATACGGAACGCCGACACCCTGGCGTGAGGCTCGTGCGATGACCACCAGGTCCGCTCCCGATCGACGGGACTCGGCCAACACCGCCGGCGCAGGGGCGCCGGAGACCTGGACCGTGTCGACGACGACCCCTGCGGCTTCGGCCCGCCGCTGGACGTGTCTGAGGGCGGCGTTGCCGGCCAGCACTCGTCGGCCGGCAACGAGCTCGGATGCGGCGCTGATTCGCTTGTCCAGCGCGTGGTTCTGGAGCACGGTGACGACGCAGAGCGTGCAGTCCCGATCGGCCGCCAGCGCGATCGCGACGTCGGCGGCGTGGAACGCGGCCGGCGAGTCGTCGACTGCGACCAGGATCCGGCTGATCATGATCGCTCACCCCCCACGGTTCGATGTGCAGCCCAGTGGAGCCGGAGATTCTCTTCGCGATCGAACTCGTCCAGCCGTGCCTCGAGGGACCGCAGCGCTTCCGTCAGCCGAGGGACCAAGCGGTTCTCGATGGCGCGCTGGCGGGCACGCGTGTGCATGAGCTCCTGCGTCAGCGAGGCGACAGCTCTGGTGGCCGCCGCATGATGGGTCGCGGCGTCGAGGGCTCGGCGATGCGCTTGCGTCGCGAACACGAGAGCCGAGCTGCCGGCGCGGACCGGCTCCTCGGGGTAGGTCACCGCGGCGTGCGCGGGGTAACGAACACCCATGGTTCGGCTGAACTGGATCCGCACGCCGGCCAGTCCGCCGGGAGTCGCCGCGGCCAGGCCCCGCTGCCCGTCCAGGGCGGCGCTGCGACGCAGCCAGGTCGCCGCCTGCCGTGCGGACCGTTCCCAGTCCTCCCCGGTGCGGCCGGCCAGTAGTTCGAGCCGCTGCAGCTCACCGGCGAGTATCCGTTGCTTGCGATCGAGCAGTTCGCTGGCCCGGTCGGCTGTTGCGAGCTGCCGCAGCAGCCGCAGCCGGCCGGCTCGTCCGGACGCCGCCAGGACGCTCACGTCGGCCTGCCTTCGACGGGCAGCCGAGCTTGCAGCACGGCGGGTGACAGCATGGTCAGCTCCCGGCGGGGAAGCACGCTCAAGGCCTGCCAGGCCCGGCCCAGGGTCTGGTCCAGGGTCCGCGACTCCGTCGCCTCCTGGTGCAACAGACGCTGCTCGACGACGCTGCGATAGTCGATGTAGCTCCGGTCGGTCTCGCTGAGGGCTGTGACCCCGATCAGGTCGGCGAGCTCGGCTGCCTGTTGCGCTCTCGCCAGCGCCGCGATCACCTGTGCGGCGACGTCGAGATGGTCGTCGCGGGTGCGATTCGGCCCGGCGCCCTTGCGCATCAGCCGCGACAGCGACGACAACACGTCGACCGGGGGGTACACCCCTCGGGCGTGCAGCTCCGGCGACAGGATGATCTGTCCCTCGGTGATGTATCCGGTGAGGTCCGGAACCGGGTGGGTGATGTCGCCGGCCGGCATGGTGAGCACCGGCATGATCGTGACCGAGCCGGGGCGGCCGCGAATCCGGCCGCACCTCTCGTACAGCGACGCGAGGTCGCTGTAGAGGTAGCCCGGATAGGCACGGCGGGCCGGGATCTCGCGGCGGGCCGCCGCCACCTCCCGGACCGCCTCGCAGTAGCTCGTCATGTCCGACATGACGACGAGCACGTGGCTGCCTTCGACGAACGCGAAGTGCTCGGCGACGGTGAGCGCGATCCGAGGTGCGAGTATCCGCTCGATGATCGGGTCGTCCGCGGTGTTGAGCAGCATGACGAGCTCGCCGGCCTCGGAGCGCTCTGCCAAGGCATCCCGCACGAACGCCGTGTCGGCGTGGGTGAGGCCCATCGCCGCGAACACGACCCGGAACGCGCTCCCGGTAGCGGCGGCCTGTCCGGCGATCTGCGCGGCGAGCTGCAGGTGTGGCAGCCCCGGCACCGAGAAGATCGGCAGCTTCTGCCCGCGAACCAGGGTGGTGAGCGCGTCGATGGCCGAGATCCCGGTCAGGACCGGCTCGGACGGCGGTTCGCGATGCACCGGATTGAGCGGCCAGCCGGACGCCGGCGCCGTGGCGTCGCCCAGCACAGGAGGTCCGCCGTCGAGCGGTGCCCCGCGGCCGTTGCACACTCGCCCGAGCCAGCCGGGTCCGAGAGGCACGTGCAGCGGCCGGCCGGTGAACCGGACCCGCACGCCGCTCGGTCGCATCCCTCCCGTGCCCTCCAGAACCTGGACCACCGCGAGCTGGTCGTCGATCTCGAGGACCAGACCGTGGCGCTGGGTGCCGTCGTCGACCTTGACGACGGCGAACTCGTCCCACCCGACGCCGTGGACGCCGTCGAGCACCAGCAGCGACCCCTGCAGCGACCGGACGTCGGAGTACTCGACCCCACCGGTCGCGGGTGCCTGACCCTGAGCGGCCGCGTCGGATGTCGTCATGCGAGTGCCTCCAGCTCGTGCAGCACCTGGTCCAGCCGGTGCCGGATCGCTTCGTCGTCGTCGCCGGCCTCCTCGCGCATGCGGATGAGGGGACCGAGGTCGACCTGCTCGACCGTCGTCGCCGGGACGCCCTGTTCGATCAGTCGCAGGCAGGTGTCCGTCACGTCGAGGACCGCCTGCAGCAACGCGGCTCCGCGCTGCGGACTGCAGGCGGCGTCGTTCGCGTTGAGAGCGCTCTGCATGAGCACCGCTTCGCGGATCAGACGACCCGCCAGCATCACCATGCGCTCGTGTCCGGGAAGCGTGCCGGCACCGATGATCTCGGCCAATGCCGTCAGGCGGTCGGCTTCGGCGAGCAAGGTCGCCGCCCTCGCCCGGCGTTCGGCCCACCCGGCGTCGCCGTGGTCGACCTGCCAGGCACCGATCGCGTCGACCTGCCGGGCGAAGGAACCGGCCCAGCTCACGGCCGGGTAGTGCCGCGAATAGGCGAGGTCGCGGTCGAGCGACCAGACTGCCTGGACGAAGCGCTGCGTCGCGGTGGTCACCGGTTCGGCCAGGTCGCCGCCGGGCGGTGAGACTGCGCCGACCACCGTCACAGAGGCGTCCGACCCGGAGAGCGTCCGCACCCGGCCCGCGCGCTGGTAGAAGGCCGCCAGTGCCGAGGCCAGGTCGGCCGGATAGCCCTCCTCGGCCGGCAGCGCGCCGGTGCGTGACGCGAATTCCCGCAGCGCCTCCGCCCACCGCGACGTCGAGTCGGCGATCACGACGGCGTCGTAGCCCATGTCCCGGAAGTACTCGCCCACGGTGATGGCGGTGTAGATGCTCGCCTCGCGCGCCATCATCGGCATGTTGGACGTGTTGGCGATCGTCACTGTCCGGTCGAGCAACCGGCCACCCGAGCGCGGGTCCCGCAGCCCCGCGAAGTCGACGAGCACGTCGGCCATCTCGTTTCCGCGCTCGCCGCACCCCACGTAGACGATGACGTCCGCGTCGCACCACTTGGCGATCTGCTGGAGCAGGACCGTCTTGCCGGTGCCGAAGCCTCCCGGCACGGTCGCCGCCGAACCTCGCCCGACCGGGAACAGGAGATCGAGGACCCGCTGACCGGTGTGCAGGGGGGCGACCACGTCCTCCCGGTGGGCGAAGGGGCGCAGTCGGCGCACCGGCCAGTACTCCCAGAGCAGGATCTCGGTGTCGCCGACCCGTGCCACGATCGCGTCGTCATCGAGATCGCCCGGGTCGGCCAGCTCGGTGACCTTTCCGAAGACGCCCGGTGGGACGAGGACGCGGTGTTGTAGACCGCCCTCGGTGACGACCGTGCCGACCGTGTCACCTGGTCCTACGCTCCGGCCGGCCTCGACGGCCGGCGTGAACGGCCAGCGTCGTCCGACGTCATCGGCTCGCCGGGTGGGAGTCAACCAGACCGGAGCGGACGAGAGCGGACGCAGCAGTCCGTCGAAGACCTGTCCGAGCAGACCGGGGCCGAGCCGCACGGACAGCGGGCGCCCGGCCCGCACCACCGGGTCGCCGACCCTCAGTCCGCCGGTGTACTCGTAGGCCTGCAGCGTGACCGTGTCACCCGCGATCGCGACCGTCTCGGCCGGGATCCGGAGCGGTCCGACATCGACGACCTCGAACATGGCCGCCCCCTCGAGGCCGGTCACCTCGAGGAGCGGCCCGTTGACCCGCCGGACCCGGCCCGAAGGACGACGCCGGTGGGGGGCGAGCGGCGTCACGCGGTCCACAGCAGCCGCACTTCCCCGCCGATCCGATCGAGCTCGTCGTCGACGAGCGTCGGGAGCGAGAGATCCAATCGGCGGCTGCCCGCCTCGGCCACGACGCCGCCGTCCGGGCTCTCGCGAAGCGACGCGTCCCGCCCGAGGGCCGCACGGGCGCGCTCGATCAGGTACTTCCGCAGCACCGGGTAGTCCGGAGCATCGCGTAGTGCGCGCGCCGCGTCGCGACTCCGCCGTCGAAGTTCGTCGTACAGGGCGCGCTGGGCGGCCAGAGTGGTGTCGCGAGCGTCCCGTCGGCGTCGCGCGAGGTGCCTGGCAGCGGCGGCACCGGCCTGCTGCTCACCGACGTCCCGGCCTGCCTCGAGGATCTGTGCGGCCCGCACCCGGGCCGTGGCCCGGTCGTCCTCCGCACGCTGTCGGGCCTCCGCGAGCACCGCCTGGGCGTCGTGGTGGGCCTGCGAGAGCAGCGCGGCCCGAACCGGATCCAGCGCCGCGCTGGATTCGCTGGGAAGTCTCGGCTTCATGTCGGCATCACCACCGTCATCGGACCGTCCGCCGACGACCGGATGCCCGGGAGCTCCGCGGCCGCGGACGGGGTGACGATGACCACGAGGACGTCGTTCGGCATCCGCTCCCATTGATCCCGAACGTCCGCGGCGGTCTCCGCGACCAGGACCCGTGCGCCGGTGAGCGCGAAGCCCTGGACGAGTGCACGCGCTCCGAGAACCGCGACGGTGCTCATGACCCCGTCCTCAAGCCCGGCCGATCAGGATGATCGCGATGATCAAGCCGTAGATCGCGATCCCTTCGGCCAGGCCGACGATCACCATGGAGCGCCCGAACAACTCCGGTCGCTCGCTCATCGCGGCCAGGGCGGCGGCGCCGGTGTAGGCGACAGCGATGGCGGCGCCCAGCGACGAACCTGCGACGGCGATGGAGGCAGCGATCAGGGCCGAGCTGTTGGCTTCCGCGGTCTCGGCGGAGTCCTGCGCCCCCCCGGCGGCCTCGGCCGGGAAGGCCGCGATGATGGCGATCACCATGGCCAGGCCGATCACCATCACGAGACCGTTGACCACGAACAACGTCCGTCGAACCGCGGGTCTTTCGAGCCATGCGGTCATGCCGTCACCTCTGCTTTCTCGTTGGCGGGGAGCTTCCAGGGGCGGAAGGGCCGGCCTTCGACGTCGAAGACGCGGGAGAACAGCTCGTAGTACTCCAGGCGCAGCGCCTGGATGCCGGCCACCAGCCCTTCCAGGGTGAAGGCGACCGCGTTGCCGACGACGAACAGGAGGACCGCCGCCAATGCCGAGAGCCCAGGACCCCACAGGGCCGTGGTGCCGGCCCAGACGATCGCTCCGAGCGCGGCATGCGTGAGCCCGAACGCCGCCAGCCGAGCGAACGAGACCAGGTTCGAGCCCAGCCGCAGCACGAGGTCGAAGAGCTCGACCACCGCCTGGACTACGCCCGCCGCGCCGCGCCCGGAGGTCATGAGCAGGCCCACGAACGCCAGCACCAGGCCGACGACGCCGAGGACGACTGCCGCCGCGGTGAGGGCGCCGTCGCCGAGATAGATGCCGGCGGCGAGCAGCCCGAGTGCCAGGAAGAGCAGGCCTCCCGCGATACCCGTGCGGGCATAGAGCGCGTAGCCCCAGCCACCTTCGCGGACCCGGTTGACGGTGCCGAGCACGTAAGCACCGGCGAGAAGGAGTGCCCCCACGCCCACCGCCGCGAGCAGCAGCGCAACGGGCTCCTCCAGCGGAGAGAGCCAGAGCACCGGGATCAGGCCGGTCGGGCCGAACATCTCGCCGTACAGGAATCCGAAGACCATGGCCGTCGTGCCCGCCCCTGCCAGGAACGGCCAGGCTCGGCGGAACGGCACGAGCCGGCGGATCCGCCCACTTCTCACGAGCAGCGCGCCGACAATCAACAGCATCCCGTGACCGACGTCGCCGAACATCATCCCGAACATCGCGACGTACGCCAGACCGGCGAGCAGCGTCGGGTCCACGTTGGTGTAGGGCACCGTGGTGTAGGTCTCGACCAGCAGGTCGAACGACCGGGCGCCGCGGTTGCGCCGGAGCAGCGTCGGCGGCTGCACACCGCGGGGCGGCGTCAGCGGCACCGCCGCCGCACCCCAGGGCGCAAGCTCGTCGGCGAGCCCGGGTCGTGCGGATGCGGGTGTCCAGCCGACCACGGCGCTCACGTGCCCGCGAACCACCGCCTGGGCGGCACGCCGCTCCAGCTCCGCCTCACGGGTGGGCTCGATGTCGGGCGGTTCCAGCTCGACCAGGCCGACATCGCCGACGTGTTCCAGCATGGGTCGGAATGCGGTCGTCGGCGCAACCAGGGCCACCCGCTCCATCCGGACCGGTCTGGGGCCGTCACGCCACGACATCGAACACCTCACTCGGTCCGGTTCCGGCGGCAGCGCAGGCGAGGGCTGCCCGAACCCGCCAACCGTCGACGGCGAGCACGGCGAGGGCCCCGACCACGGGTGCAGGCCCGGATCGAGGCGAACGGAGCATCCGGAACCCGTCCGACTCCACCGTCCCGCGCAGGCGTGCCTCCGCGAGCCACAGCCCGGCCGGTTCATCGACGTCCGCGAGCCCCCAGCGCGCAGTCGGCGGCAGGGCGGCTCGCAAGTCGCTCATCGACCGTGCGGTCGACCACCGAGCGCCGATCAGCGGCGTCGCCGCGCGGACCAGGGACTCGGGCGGCTCCTGCGAGAGGGCGACGACGCTACGGGCGACCACCAGTGCGGCTCCGGCGGCCACCCAGCGACCCACCGCGGACAAGCCGTCCGAAGCCGAGCGCGCGACCATCCGCAGCCAGCCGATGACCAAGGCGTCGTGCAGCGCGGTCGCGGTCAGCTCGCCAGGGTCGCCCCAGGGAGACGCGGAGAGCTCACGATGCAAGTCCTCCAGCGACGTCGTGGCCGCGAGGCGTGGCCAGGACGTCGCCAGGCTGCCGAGCTCGTACACCGGTGGGGCGGCCCGACCGGCGAGGTGCTCGCGGTGCCGCTCGATGTTGGCCTGCTCGAACCGTGCCGCGAAGGACCGGGCCAGCGGTGCGCCTGCGGCGGGCATCCACCCGGCGAGGACGCGCAGCTCCCACAGCTCCTCGGCCCGGATTCCGTGCTCATCCTGCCGCAGCGATGTCGCTGGCC
>DASRTE010000111.1:0-53128 GCA_035656095.1 Jiangellaceae bacterium | reverse complement strand
CTGGATGCGGATCAGGTTGCCCGCGGGGTCGCGGAAGGCGCAGTCGCGAACGCCGTACGGCTGCTCGGTCGGCTCCTGGACGACCTCGGCGTCGCCGGCCTGCAGCCGCTCGAAGGTGTCGTCGAGGTCTTTGGTGGCCAGGAGGATCCAGCCGTAGGTGCCCTTGGCCATCATCTCGACGATGGTGCGGCGCTCGTCGTCGGTGATGCCGGGGTCGGCGGCCGGCGGCGCCAGGAGGATGGACGTGTCGGGCTGGCCGGCGGGGCCGACCGTGATCCAGCGCATCTTGCCTTTTCCGACGTCGCTGCGGACCTCGAAGCCGAGGGTGTCGCGGTAGAAGGCCAGGGAGGCGTCCGGGTCGTCATGCGGGAGGAAGCTCGTGTGAATGGTGATGTCCATGGCGGTCACGCTAGCTGCGGCTCGGGGGCCGGGGCTTCTCGATTCCTGATCGGTCTGGTCACCTGCTTCGCGATGCACGCCGGCATCCCCGCCGTCGTGCGCGCCCCCTCACGCCGATAGACGCTGGGCGGCACACCGACCAGCTCGGTGAAGCGAGTGCTGAAAGTGCCCAGCGACGAGCAGCCGACCGCGAAACAGACCTCGGTGACGCTGAGGTCGCGAACGCGCAGCAGCGCCATCGCGCGCTCGATGCGCCGCGTCATCAGGTAGCTGTACGGCGACTCCCCATATGCGCGCCGGAACTGGCGGCTGAGGTGCCCGGCCGACATGTGCTCCCCGCGAGCGAGCGCCTCGACGTCCAGCGGCTGCGCGTACTCCCGGTCGATCCGGTCGCGAACGCGGCGCAGCCGCGCGAGGTCGCGCAGATGCTGTGCCGAGACGGGACTGCTGGTCACATGCGAGATCATAACGACGCCGCAGTTGCCTAGCGCCGCTGGCGTCCCACCGCACTCCGCGTCCGGTCTGCTCCACGTTCAAGGACATCGACCTCGTCGAGGAGGGCCTACGAGCTCAAGGGTCGCGAGCACGAGAGCACGCCGATGCTGCTCGGGCGGGCCAGTTTACGAGGCGCTGCTGAGGCGGCCAGGGACCAACCGCATCTCGTCTGCGGCACCCACCACCGTGACCGCCAGGAGGTGAACCGCCAACGGCCGTAGGACGAGGCACCCAGGTGCGAACGCAACATACGCTCAGGCCGCCGGTCGGCGACCGGCGGCATGTGAGGACGTTGCCGGCAATGCTCAGCAATGCTGTCCTTGCGAGCCGCCGTCCAGGTAGACGTCGACCTGTGTCCGGGGCTGCTGCCGCCACGCCTCGGCCTGCTCGAGATGGTCGATCTCCCTGTGCGCCCGCACGAGTTGCCCGGGTGAGACGGGGCAGGCCTGAGCGCGACCAAGGCGGCGCTCGTCGGTTGGCTACTGCTTGAGCTGGAGGATGCCGAGGGCGTTCTTCCCGGGGTCGATGATCCAGGCAGCCCAGGCAAAGCCGATGTCGGCGATGCCGTCCACGGTCTTGAGCCCCGGCATTTCGTAGTCCTCGATTGTCACGCCGCGGGCGCGCAACTCGTCCACCTCGGCGCGAATGTCCGTGACTTGCCAGGACGCCTGCGTCTGCTCGTCCGCAGTGCCAACGGTGCTCTTGGTCACGTCCAGGTGGGTGCCGCCGCCGCAGATGAACACGATGGCGGCCTCGTTCTCTGTGGCGATCTCCAGGCCGAGCTTGTCGTGGTAGAACTCCCGGGCCGCCACGAGGTCCTTGGCCAACAGGACCGGCGTGATCGGATGGTCTCCAAGCATCGAAGGTCTCCCGTCCTCCGTGGCCGCACCGCGGCGCATGCGCCGCGGTGGAAACACCTCACAGCCTGCAACCCGAAGCACCGCTCAGAACAGCGCGGGCCCCGAACCCCACGGTCAAGAAGCCGAACCGGTGCCGCCGGTTGTTCGCCGTGCGCGACTCGCACTCCGGTCGTGCCGGCGGTCCGTCGCGTACGAGCGCAGCAAGCCCGCCGCAGGGCGCGGCGAGCGTCCTGTCACGTAGCCGCGAACCGCTCGCACGGGCTGTGCGCGACACCCGCCCCCCGACGCCCGTGTGCGTCATTTCCCGTCGAACTCGGCCAGGTACGCCTTGGCCAGCCGATTCGGTGCCCGGTCGAGCCAGGCCTCGACGATCAGCTCGTCGAGTTCGTCGACCGGGATCCGGTCGAGCCTGACGAGGACCGCCGGATAGCCGTCGAAGTGTGGCGTGGTGAGGAAGACGGCGGCGTTCCCGGCGAGCAGCGCCTGCTTGATGCCGACGTCCGCCACCCGCACGCAGAGGATCGGCCCGTCCGGGGCCGCCTCGCCGAGGGCCTCGTGGTCAGCGCGACGCAACGGCCTTTCCCACGCGAACGCCTTGTCCCTGACTCGCCATGCCGGTACGCCCTGCCTGGAGAGCTCGACCGTCTCGGGCAGTCTCGACGCGGTTCGGCGTACGTCATCCCATGTCGCCATTCCCGACAGAGTAGAACCCCGCCGTGCTGCCGGGTGTCGCGGAAGGCGAGCAGTCAGGCCGCCGCCGTGGTACGGGCGTCCCAGTCGACGTGGAAGCCGTACGTCTGCTCGAAGGCTGTGCTGTCGGCCGTCCTTTTCAAGATCATCGCAAGCATGGCATCTCGGATCACCCTGCCCACGGTGCCCACGGCCTTGCTGTTGTTGATCCGCGCGGCTGCCCGGATGATGCGTTCGACCCGGGGCCGTCGCGACTGCTCGAACGACGCGAAGGCGGCCTGTGGGCCGGGCAGGTCGCGCAGGCTCTTGCCGAGGACGACGGCGTCCTCGATCGACAGCGACGCGCCCTGACCAGACGTCGGCGACGGGGCATGGGCGGCATCCCCGATGACGATCATCCGGCCCGTGTGCCAGGTCGGCAGGTGTGGGATGGCATGGACGGGGCTCATTGCCATCACGTCGGGAGTGGCCTGGATGATCTGGACGGCGGGCCCCGCATCATCGGCGTAGAGCTCGACCAGCAGCCGCCGCCGCGCGTCGCCGCTGACGGACTCGAGGTCGCCGCGGCCCGACTCGTCACGCCGGGGCACATTGGCGAACCACCACACCTCCCCGTCGGGTGCCACGGCATAGCCGAAGAACGCACGCTTGCCGAAGATCATCTCGCAGGCACCCGGCTCCGTGTCGACGCTGACTCCGCGTGCGTAGCCGCCGGTGCTGACCAATCCGGCGTACCTCGGCGCAGGAGCAGCCGGGTCGATGATCCGCCGAACTGTGGAGTGGACGCCGTCGCAGCCGACCAGCACGTCCCCGACCGCTTCGGTGCCGTCGGCGAACACCGCCCGTACGCCTTCACGGGTCTCCCCCGCGGCGACCAGGCGCTTCCCGTGCTCGATGTGCACGCCTCGGCCGCGTGCCTGCTCGTGCAGCGTCCGGTACAGGTCGGCACGCTTCATCGTGTGGCTGGTCGTTCCGTCGGGCAGAGTCCGGCCCGTGCGGCTCTCGCCGATGCGCTTGCCCGTACCGCTGCGCAACGTGATGCCCGGCGTCGGAAACCCCGATGCCAGGGCAGCGGTGTCCGCCCCGAGAATGCGAAGCGCGTCGATCCCGTTGGAGGCGAGCGTGAGGAACACGCCGACGTCGTCGGCACCGGTGGGGCGGGACTCGTAGACCGTCGGTTCGATCCCGGCCTTCTGCAGTGCCATGGCCGTGGCCGGCCCGGCGATGCCGCCGCCGATGATCAAGGGCGGTGCGTGTGCGGGTCATGAGGTCTTCCCTCTCTCGTCGGTGGTGGCGGGGGCGCCGTGGAACTCCGCCCACGGCCCGGCCCACCCTGTCTCGGGGTGGGTGATCCGCTCGATGAACCGTTCGACGAACGCGGACTCGGCATCCAGCAGGTCGAGGCGGTACTCCTCCTCGACCAGGAACAGCGGGTGGACGCCCCGGTCCACCGTGCCGTCGATCAGGTCTCGGATCCCGGCTCGCAGCTCACCGAGGAGGCGCATCCGCGTGCGCAGCAGCTCGACGACCTCGTCCGGCGGCAGTGCCGCGATCAGCGACAGCGCGGCCACGAAATGCGGGTACTCGTGCTGCGGCTCCCCGACCAGCTCGCGCAGCCAGTCACGCAGCTCGTGCCGGCCGGAGTCGGTGAGCGCGTAGACCGTGCGTTCGGGGCGGAGACCGTCGCGGGTGGTCTCCTGCTCGACGATGAAGCCGGCCTTGGCCAGTTGCTGGACCACCATGTACAGCGAGCCGTGCGTGAACTTGATGCTGCGCGTGTCTTCGTTGTCCCGCAGCATCTTCCCCAGCTCGTACGGATGCAGGGGGCCCTGGGCCAGGTAGGACATCACGGCCAGCGCCAGCAGGTTGCCAACCCTCCGTCCTGCCATGAGCGCCTCCTCGTAAATAGTTGATCCCGATTATCCAATCACGACTAGTCAATGTCAACTAACTGCCCGCGGACACGCGTTCTGTTCAAGACCGAGCCGCTCACGGAGCGCAATCCTCGTGCTATCGGCGTATGCCGACGCCGCGGCTGCCTCCGGCCGGCGACTCCGGTGGAGCACAACCCC
Source organism: Jiangellaceae bacterium (assembly GCA_035656095.1). GTDB lineage: Bacteria > Actinomycetota > Actinomycetes > Jiangellales > Jiangellaceae > DASRTE01. Next base: position 48,612 of record DASRTE010000111.1, on the reverse strand, counting down.
GCGTTCGCCGAGGGCGGACGTCAGATCGCGGAAACAGGCTGGCGATGCCGGAGCCGGCTCGCTATCGTTCGGACGAAACGAAACCGTTCCGTTTCATCCAATGGCCACCAGGAGGACGACGTGCCAGCCGTCGGTGCCGCGCGCACCCGACCCCGGGTCGAGGGTGAGCGCGAGGAGCAGATCCTCGACGCCACCGTCCGCCTGCTCGTCGACCTCGGTTACGACCGGCTCACACTCGACGCCGTCGCGGCCGAGGCCCACGCGAGCAAGGCGACGCTGTACCGGCGGTGGCAGGGGAAGGCCGAGCTCGTCGTCGACGCGGTGGTCCGCGCCAAGCGGTGCCCCGAGCCGGTCGACGTCGACTCCGGATCGCTGCGAGGCGACCTGATGGCCGTCGCCTGCAACGCGGGTGGCCTCACCGACGAGGTCCCCTTGTCGGTGCTGGCCGGTTTGATGTCGGCCATGCATCATGACGCCGATCTCGAGCGCGCCTTCCGCGAGCGTTTCGTGGCGCCGCGCATCGACGTCCTCGACACGGTCTTCGAACGGGCCCGGAAGCGTGGCGAGATCGAGGCCGGAGTCGATATCCAGTTGCTGTTCGACGTCCTGCCGGGCATGGTCTTGCACCGGCGGCTCGTCATGGGCAGGTCGGTCGACGACGACTTCATCGCCCGCATCATCGACGGGGTCCTGCTCCCCGCGGCGCACCGCACCGAAGCGGTTTCGCGCCCATCCACGACAAGCCGAGAAAGAGAGCTGTGATGTCCCACGACACGACGGCTGTCGACGCCCAGGCGCCGCAGCCGAAGGCGACAGAGAACGACCACGGGCATCGACATCTGGGTATCGCGCTGGCGATCATCAGCACGGCCCAGTTGATGATCGTGCTCGATGCCTCCGTCGTCAACATCGCCCTACCGTCGATCCAGGCCGACCTGGGCTTCTCCGACGCCAGCCTGTCCTGGGTGGTCAACGCCTATGTCCTCGCCTTCGGTGGCCTGCTGCTCCTGGGCGGCCGCCTCGGCGACCTGCTCGGCAGGCGGCGCATCTTCATGCTGGGCATCGCGGTGTTCACGGTCGCGTCGTTCCTCGGCGGCATCGCCCAGGGCGAGACGACGCTGTTGATCGCGCGGGCCCTCCAGGGCGTCGGTGCCGCGATCGCCTCCCCCACCGCCCTGGCGTTGATCACGACCACCTTCCCGGCCGGACCGCCCCGTAACCGGGCCATGGCCGTCTATGCGGCCATGTCCGGCATGGGTGCTGCGATCGGCCTGATCGTGGGCGGCTCGCTCACGGAGGTGTCGTGGCGGTGGACGCTGTTCATCAACATCCCGATCGGCATCCTCCTGTTGGTGCTGGTCCCGCGGTTCCTGGGCGAGTCGCCCCGGCAGCACGGCGAGTTCGACTTCGCCGGCGCCGCGGTCGGTTCCGCCGGCCTGGTCTCCCTGGTCTACGGTCTGACCCACGCGGCGTCCCACGAGTGGACCTCGCCGACCACGATCATCACGCTGGCACTCGGCGTGGCGCTGCTGCTGCTCTTCGTCGCCGCCGAGTCCCGCACCGAGCACCCGCTCCTACCGATGCGGATCCTCGCCGATCGCACCCGTGCTGTCAGCTTCGTGTCCATGCTCATCATGGGCGCGGCGATCTTCGCGATGTTCTTCTTCATCAGCCTCTTCGTCCAGCAGGTCCTCGGCTACAGCCCACTCAAGGCCGGCGTCGCGTTCCTGCCGTTCACCGCAGGCATCATCGTGTCGGCGCAGACGGCGTCGGCGCTCGCCTCGCGGGTCGATCCGCGCTGGATCGCCGGGGTGGGCGCGATGGTCAGCGCCGTGGGGATGTGGGGCTACACCCAGCTCGACGTCGACTCCACCTATGCCGCCGACCTGCTGCCCTGGATCCTCGTCCAGTCGGTCGGGATGGGTCTGGTGTTCGTACCACTCACGCTCACCGCGGTGAGTCGGGTCGCGCGCGAGGACTCCGGTGTCGGTTCTGCCGTACTCAACACCATGCAGCAGGTGGGAGGTGCCCTCGGGCTGGCCACGCTCGGCACGGTGGCGGTCCAGGCTGCCGAGAACAAGGCCGAAGAGCTCGGTCAGCTGGCCGCAGCAGGCAGCTTCGATCCGCAACTCATCGGCGCGGCGGCTCAGACTCACGGCGCCACGCAGGCCTTCTGGGTGGCGGCGGTGATGATTCTCACGGGCGCGGTGATCGTGCTGTTCGGGCTGAACATCAAGCACGAAGAGCTGACCGCGGATGGTCCTGTCGCGGAGGCGGTGCCCACCTGATCACGGCTTCCGCGCGGCAGTGACGCTCGCCCTCGTCCACAGCCCCCTCGTCGGCTCGCTCACCTGGCAGGCCGTCGCGGAGGTGCTGAGGGACGAGGGCGAGGTCGTCGCCGTACCTGACCTCACCCGCAGCGTCACCCTCGGCCCGCCGGTACTCCCGGCCGTCCAGCAGGCCGCCGCCGATGCCGTCGGCTCGGTGCCGCCGGCCGGGCCGGTGGTGCTGGTCGGGCACAGCGGTGCCGGCCCGTTGTTGCCCGGTATCGCGGACCGGACGGCGGCACCGGTCCGCGCGCTGCTCTACGTCGACTCACTCCTCCCCCAGGCCGGCGCCAGCTGGTTCGACCGGGCGCCGGCCGATCTGGCCGACCACCTGCGCGGGCTGGCCAGCGACGGCCTGCTGCCGCCGTGGAACGAGTGGTTCGAGGCCGGCGCCGTCGAGGAGTTGCTGCCCGATCCGCACCTGCGTGCACGGTTCGTCGCCGAGTTGCCTCGCCTGCCATTGACCTATTTCCACGAGCCGGCGGCGCCGGCCTCGTGGGACGGACCGGGTGGATACCTCCTTCTCAGCGAGGCATACGAGAGCGACGCGGTGCTGGCCCGCCGTCGCGGCTGGCCGGTGCTCGAACGGCGTAGTCACCACCTGTCGATGCTGACCGATCCCGCCACCGCTGCAGCCGCGATCCTCGAGCTGCTCGACACCCTCACGCGGTGAAAGGGCGCCGCGTGTCGCTGCTGGTCCGCATCGGCTGACCGTAGCGGTGCCATACCACGAGCCGGCTGTGGACGGCGGACGCGATCCACAGGGGCCAACGGGCAGCATCGGGCGCATGGACGCGAAGACCCGCCTCGACCGCGAGGCCGACGCCATCCGGTACCTGTCCTGCATCGTCCAAGCGGGCGAGCTGCGCCCCGGCTCACTGCTGGTCGTCATCACCGACGTCGATGCCACCGCCGAGACGGCCGTCGCCGTCGACGACGTTCCGCACGACCCCCCGCAGTACGCCCGGGTGCAGGCTCTCGGTCCCCTTCTGCGGCATCTCGCGGACGGTGGCCACCCGGGCGTACTGCTGGCCGTCGCGCGCCAGGGTCACCCGAGCACGCAGGGCGGCGACCTGGCCTGGCACGATGCATTCGCCGGCACGGCCAAGATGGCCGGGCTGACCTGCCACGGCACGTACGTCGTCACACCGACAGGCATCCGCCGGGTGCGCCCGCACCTGACCGTCGCGGCGTAGCCTGGCGCGTCGAACTCGCCTCCGTACACCTGAGTTGACCGCTGCCGCTCAGCGGTTGAACCACTCGCTCTCGCGGACTGTACGCATCGCGGCACGTCGGGTGTCGCGCTCGAGTCGGCGGAGGAAGACGACGCCGTCGAGGTGGTCGACCTCGTGCTCGAGGCAGCGCGCCATCAACTCCGTGCCCTCGATCCGGACCGGGTCGCCGTCGGCGTCGAGCCCCTCGACCACGACGTGCATCGACCGCCGCGTCGGGTACCACAGCTCCGGTACCGACAGACACCCCTCGTCGCCGTTCTGCTCGCCGTCACGTGCGACGACGACGGGGTTGAAGACGACCCCCACCTGGTCGTCGACGTTGTACGCGAATGCCCGTTGCGAGACCCCGATCTGAGGTGCAGCCAGGCCCGCCCGGCCGGGTAGGAGGACGGTGTCGACGAGGTCGGCCGCGAGAGAGTGCGTGGCATCGCCGAACGCGGTGGCCTCCGCCGCGACAGTGAGCAGCACCGGGTCCCCGTAGAGGCGGATCTCGCGGACCGTCACCCGACCTCCACATCGGCGCTTCGCTGGACCGGATGTGTGAGCGACGTCACGTCGGCTCCCTATCACAGAAGTCCGGAACAACGAAGACGGACGGAACGTTCTGCCAATGTCAAGACCGTAGTTTGCCCGACCGGCAACCGCGGGAACACCGAGACTGACCTCGAAGATCGGGACTACCGTCCCTGAAGGGTTGACACGATGGCCGAGCGTTCCACCCTCCGTGGCTCGCGCCTTGGCGCCACCAGCTACGAGGACGAGCGCGGCGTCGAGTTCGCGGACCGGCAGATCGTGCTGTACGACTGCGCTCGCGGTCACCGGTTCGAGATGACCTTCTCCGTCGAGGCCGAGGCGCCGGCACTGTGGGACTGCCCCCGTTGCGGTGCCCAGGCACTCCAGGTCGCGACCGACCGCCCCGACGAGAAGCCGGGTAAGGCCGCGCGCACTCACTGGGACATGCTGCTCGAGCGTCGCTCCGTCGAGGACCTGGAGGTTCTCCTGGACGAGCGCCTCGAACTCCTGCGGGCTGGCCTACTGCCCGGTGGGGCACATTTCGCCCCCACCTCTCGCGGCCGCAGGAAGACCGCCTGACCACCGTCGGTCGCAGGCCATACCCTGCGTCCTTCGGCTTCGACAGGGCCGCGTCGCTCCCCCCGCGACGCGGCCCGCTCACATGTCTGGTCCCGGTGGCGGGATCGGTGGACGGGGTCGATCGTCGTCCGTGGGGTCGACGACCTCGCCGCGGATCACCGGTCCGCGCCCGACGGACGGCCGACGCGCCGCCAGCCCCACCCGGCGCAGGACACGACGTACCAGGGGCCGGGTGACGGGCAGCACCGTGAGTGCCCCCGCGATGTCGGTGATGAAGCCGGGCAGGACCAGCAACAGCCCACCGGTCATCACCAGACCGGCATCGGCGAGCCGCGGGTCCGGGGTCCGGCCGGCCCGGACGGCCTCCTCGAGACTGCCGAACGCGCTGACGCCGGTCGTCAGGATGATCCATCCGCCGAGAAGGCTCGTCGCCAGCACGAGCAGGAACGTGGGCCAACCACCGAGCCAGCGCACCGCCAGCACGAGCAACCCCACCTCCGCCACCGCGTAGAGGGCGATGGCCAGACGCACGGCAAACGGCGCTCTCATCGGCGCAGCGCCGCCTGTCGTAGCTGCAGGACCCGGCGTTCGACCCCCCAGCGGGTCACCTGCCACAGCGCTTCACGCACGATCGCTCCGCTCATCTTCGACCTGCCCTCGACCCGTTCGACGAACGTGATGGGCACCTCGACGACCCGCATCCCGGCCCGGACCACTCTCCAGGCCAGGTCCACCTGGAAGCAGTATCCCTGTGACGAGACCTCGCTGAGGTCCAGGCGTCGCAGTGCGCCGGCACGATAGGCGCGGAAGCCGCCCGTGACGTCCCGCAGCGCGACCCCGAGCGCGAGTCGCGTGTAGAGGTTGCCCCCGCGCGAGAGCACCTCCCGTCGCCACGGCCAGTTGACGACCCTGCCGCCGGGGACGTATCTGGAGCCGAGCACCATGTCAGCGTGAACCAGCGCGGAGAGCAGCGCGGGCAGGTCGTCAGAACGGTGCGACCCGTCGGCGTCCATCTCGACCAGCGTGCCGTATCCCCGCTCCAGCCCCCAGCGGAAGCCGGCCACGTAGGCGGCACCCAGACCTGCCTTCCGCTCGCGATGCAGAACGTTCACGTGGCCGTCACGAGCGGCCAGCGCGTCGGCGATCTCGCCGGTGCCGTCGGGCGATCCGTCGTCGACCACGAGGACGTCGGCGTCCGGCGCCGCCGCCCGAAGCCCTTCGACAGCCGAGCGGATCGTCAGCGCCTCGTCGTAGGTGGGGATCACGACGAGCACCCGCCCGATCGCCTCGCGGTCGCTCATCGCAGGCCCGCGGTGACCGCGGGCGTGGCCGGCCCATCGGCGTGGTCGTCGATGTGGCGTCGCCATCCGAGGGCGGCCATCGCGGTGACTGCGACGGCCACGGCCACCAGGATCCACTCGGGCCACTCGCCGACCGTGGTCGCCGTCGTCCGCGCCTGCGAGAGCCCGACGTCGGCCAGCAGGACGTCCTGGGTGTAGAGCTCGGCGCGCTCGCGCACCGCGCCGTCCGGCCCGACGATCGCGCTCACCCCGGCCAACGCCGCAACCAGCACCGTGCGCCCGTGCTCGACGGCCCGGAACCTGGCCATGGCCAGTTGCTGCTCGGTCATGGGGGTGAAGCCGAAGGTCGCGTTGTTCGTCTGGACCGCGAGCAGGTCGGCGCCCGCGTTGACCGCGTCACGGACCAGGTTGTCGAAGGCGACCTCGAAGCAGATCACGGCGCCGATGTCGCTGGGCCCCATCTCGAGCAGGCCGACGTCATCGCCGGCGACGAAGTCGCGGGGCTGCTGGTCGACCGCAGACGTGATCCTGCGAGCGATGCTGCGGAACGGGATGTACTCGCCGAAGGGCATGGGGTGCCGCTTGACGTAGGTCTGACCGGCGCCGCTGCCCGGCTCCCAGACGATCGACGTGTTCTCGACGTTGCGACCGTCAGGAGTCGGCACCAGTGCCCCGATCAGAGTCGGGGCGGCGATGGCGTCGACCGCCCGGCTCACCTCGGCGCGCGTCTGCGCATCGGCGTAGGGATTGATGTCGACCGAGTTCTCCGGCCAGACCACCAGATCCGGCTGGGTCGTGCGGCCGCCGGCCACGTCGTCGGCCAGCGCGACCGTGACCTCGGCGTTGTTGCGCGTGATCCGGCGACGCTCGTCGTTGAATCCCAGGCCGAGTTCGGGGACGTTGCCCTGGACGACCGCGACCGTGGCGGTCGGACCGGCCAGCTCGGGAGTCGGAATCAACGCTCCCACCGCGATGACGCCGAACGCCGCGGCCACCGCGGCGACCCGCGCCATGACTCGCCGAGCCACCACAGCCCACGCGAGCAGCCCGCCGGCCAGCGCCACTGCGAACGAGACCAGCGGCGATCCACCCACGGACGCCAGCCCGAGCATCGGGCCGTCGGCCTGGGAGAAGGCCAGCTTGCCCCAGGTGAGCCCGCCGTACGGAACCCGCCCGCGGAGGGCCTCCTGCGCGACCCAGGCGGCGGCGGTCCACACCGGCCAGCCGGGAAGCCGCTGAACGAGCATCACCGCCACGCCCAGCGGCGCGAAGAACAGTCCCTGCAAGCCGGCGAGCAGCAGCCACGGGATCGGGCCCACCTCCTGACCGATCCAGGGCAGGAAGGGCACGAAGAAGCCGACCCCGGTGCACAGGCCGAGGCCGACAGCGTTGCGCACGGACTGTCCTCGCACCAGCAGTGCGAACCCGGCTGTGACCGCCACCCCCACGAACCACAGGTCGTAGGGCGGGAAGGCCAGGATCAACGCGGCGCCCGTGGCCGCCGCCGCGACGGCGCAGGCGAGAGGCTTCACGGGCTGCGCTCTCCGTCCAGGTACCGGTCAAGGGCGCACGCATGAGACGCGTGCGCTTCGCGTGACGGTACAACGTGCGGTCGGCGCGCCTGGTGCCCGCAGGCGCCAGGGGGAGTAGCCGACCAAGCCGGGCGTCGGATCCCGTCCGGGACGGGGCCCGGCCTCACCCTTCGAACCGGTCCGCAGATCGCCGGCTGCGGTCCGCCGGACCGTTGTCTACAGGGCGGGCCGGGCCCGACCTCGTCGCACCCCGTGCCGCCCGGGAAGCGACCTGGCGCTCCGCGTCAGCATGAGCCTGGTGTGCGGTTCCCCTGTAGCCGGAGGTTCCCCGCGACTCCGGTCACGCGGCGCGCTCGGACGCCGGCCCGAGCAGTGTCCGCTGGTGGACAAGACGCGACTCTGCTCCCGCTCCCCTGCCCTGTCAACCATGGCCTGACCTGCGGAAACATGGTGTTTGCGCAGGTCAGCACGGACGCTCGACCGCTGAAGTCGATCATTGCGGATGCGAGGTTGCGGCGTGTCGCGGCGACACGCCGACGCAGTCCCGCGCCGTCGGCGATCACGGGGACAGCCGGTCGAAGACGGTCCGCCCTCGCACGACGGTGCGCAGGCAGGTCGGCAGCAGAGAACCGGGCGAGAGGTCCGGCAGGCCGGTCCGCGGTTCGTCGGCCCGGTCGGGCGGCACGTCCCACACGGCGTACGTCGCGCGCATTCCCGGTGAGAGCACGCCCGCGTCGTCGATCCGGACGGCACGCCAGCCACCACGGGTGGCCGACTCGAAGGCGGCGTGGACGGTCATTCGCTCCCCCGGCCGGTGGTGCGCGGCTGCGGCGCGGACCATCTCCCACCCGCCCAGCGGCGTCACCGGCGAGTCCGAGCCCAGGGCGACCGCGACCCCCGCCCGGGCCATCGAGGCGAACGGGTTCATCGTCCGCGCACGATCGACACCGAGCCGGGCCGCGTACATGCCGGTGTCGCCGCCCCAGTACTCGTCGAAGCGCGGCTGCACGCTGGCGACCACGCCGAGCCTCGCCATCACCGTCACCAGGTCGGCCGTGATCATCTCGACGTGTTCGAGGCGATGCCGGGCGGCGACGACCTCGGCGACACCGCAGCGGTCGGCTGCCCGCTCGATGGCGGTCACGCCCACCCGCACCGCTTCGTCGCCGATGCAGTGGAAGCCCGCCTGGATGCCGGCCCGGGTGCACGCGACGACGTGCTCGGTGGCCTCGTCGAGGTCCAGGTAGAGGAAGCCCGTCTGGTCGGCCGCGTCGGCGTAGGGCTCACTCAGCCGAGCTGTGCGCGAGCCGAGGCTGCCGTCGAGGTTGAGATCACCGGCTGCGCCCGCGCAGCCGAGTCGCGCGGCGGTCTCGACGCCGTCGCCGACGGCCCCCCAGTACGCGAACACGTCCGGTCCGCCGCCCTCGTCGGCCACGGCCAGCAACGTGGCAACGTCCTCCGGTCCGGCGATGTGGGGCGCACCGATCTCGTGCAGCGCTCCGATGCCGCCGGCAGCCGCGTGACGCAACGTGGTGCGCTGGAGTTCCTCGCGACGTTGCGGTGTCAGACGGTCCCTCGTCGCCCTCCGGGCCAGGTGATGGGCATCGCGGCGGACCGGGCCATCGTCGAATCCCGCGGCGCGGGCGATCTCCGGTGCAGCGTCGAGCAGGGCGGTGGACACGACCGCGGAGTGCACGTCTATCCGCGACAGATAGACGACCGCTCCCCCGCCGGCCCGGTCGACCTCCGCTCGGGTCGGCGGCCGCGCCTCGGGCCATGACCGCTCGTCCCAACCGTGTCCGAGGACTGCCCGACCCGGCCGCGTCCTGGCGTGGGTCGCCACGCGGTCGAGGAACTCCGACAGCGACGCACATCCGGTGAGGTCGACTCCCTCGCGGGCGAGTCCGGTCTCGGTCACGTGCACGTGAGCGTCGACGAACGCGGCCGTGACAAGTGCGCCCTCGAGGTCTACGACCGCGTCCGCGGCGTCGTGGTGGGTCTGCGCGGTGCTCTCGTCGCCGACCCAGGCGACGCGGCCGCCGACGACCAGCAATGCGGTGGCCGTCGGGCCGGCCGGGCTGTGGACCCGGCCGTTTCGGAGCAGGGTCGTCGGTGGAACCGGAGGCATGAGGCACAGTCTGCCTGCTCGTGCATATCGCAGCTTCTGCGTGTGTCGACGTCTAAGCCCGCAAGAGTTCTCTCAACGTATGCTTTCTACCGGAGAAACTCCCGCCCGAGCCATGCGGCCTTGCCGCGTGCTTGACGACACGAGAGGCAGGCGACGTGCCCACGACCATGGCCGACCGGGCCCGCGTAGCAGCCGGCGACGTCCACGACGTTCTCGCCCGGCATCTGCTCACCGACGGCTTCAAGCTCGTTCTCGACACGCGCGCCAGCATTGGCTCGTGGCTGGTCGACGCGCGCGATGGCCAGCGGTACCTGGACATGTACACGTTCTTCGCGTCGGCACCGCTGGGCTGCAACCATCCCGGCATCGTCGACGACCCCGAGTTCCTCGCCGTTCTCACCGAGGTCGCCGCGAACAAGCCGGCCAACTCCGACGTCTACAGCACCCACTACGCCGAGTTCGTCGAGACCTTCGCCCGCGTCCTGGGCGATCCGCGGCTGCCCCACCTGTTCTTCGTCGAGGGTGGAGCGCTCGCGGTCGAGAACGCGCTCAAGGTCGCCTTCGACTGGAAGAGCCGCCACAACGAGGCGAACGGTCGCCCGGCCGAGCTCGGCACGAAGATCATTCATCTGACCCGCGCCTTCCACGGGCGCAGCGGTTACACGATGTCGCTCACCAACACCGAGCCGGGCAAGACCGCACGGTTCCCGAAGTTCGACTGGCCGCGCATCGACGTACCCGCGATCCACTTCCCGCTCGACGAGGCCGAGGTCCGCGCCGCGGAGGAGCACGCGCTGCGGCAGGCCGAACAGGCCTTTGCCCGGAACCGGCACGACGTTGCCGCGTTCATCGCCGAGCCGATCCAGGGAGAGGGCGGCGACAACCACATGCGCGGCGAGTTCCTGCAGGCCATGCAGAAACTCGTCCACGCCAACGACGCGCTGTTCGTCCTCGACGAGGTGCAGACCGGCGGCGGCACCACCGGTACGCCGTGGGCTTACCAGCAACTCGGCCTCGAACCCGACATCGTGGCCTTCTCCAAGAAGATCCAGGTCGGTGGGATCATGGCCGGCGGCCGCGTCGACGAGATTCCCGACAACGTCTTCGCGGTCTCCGGGCGGATCAACTCCACCTGGGGCGGCAACCTCACCGACATGGTCCGGTGCCGTCGCATCCTCGAGATCGTCGAGCGCGAGGGTCTGATCTCGGCCGCGGGGCCGAAGGGCGAGCGCCTCGTCGCCGCCCTCATGCAGATCGCCGCCGAACGGCCGGCGTTGGTCACCAACGTCCGCGGCCGCGGTCTCATGGCCGCCATCGACCTGCCCGACCGGGCGACCCGCGATCGGGTTCTCACCGCCCTGCGCGACGATGAGCACGTCCTCGTCCTCGGCAGCGGCGACCGCTCCATCCGGTTCCGGCCGGCATTGTCCGTCACCGACGACGAGCTCGACCTGGCAACCGCGGCGCTGGGCCGGGCGCTGGCACGCATCGAGGAGCATCAGTGAGCCAGACCGTCACCTCTGTCATCGGCGGCGCGGCCATCACCGAGGGCCGGACCGTCGCCAGCACGAACCCCGCACGGCTGGACGATGTCGTCGTCGAGGTCGTCATGGCCGATGCCGCCACCTTCGCCCGTGCGGCGGCCATCGCGAAGACTGCGCAACCGCCCTGGGCCGACGTCCCCGCACCGGTCCGTGGCCGTGCCATCGCGCACATCGGCCGCGCGGTCGAGGAGAACGCCGAGGCGCTCGCCCGGCTCGTCACCCGGGAGATCGGAAAGCCGTACGCCGAGTCGCTCGGCGAGGTCCGCGAGATCGTCGACACCTGTGACTTCTTCCTCGGCGAGGGTCGTCGTCTCTACGGCCAGACCGTGCCGAGCGAGATGCCGGACAAGCAGCTGTTCACCTTCCGGAACCCGGTGGGCGCGATTGCGGTGATCACTGCCGGTAACTTCCCCGTCGCTGTGCCGTCGTGGTACATCGTCCCGGCGCTGCTGACCGGCAACACGATCGTCTGGAAGCCGGCCGAGTACTCCCCGGCGGTCTCCAACGCCTTCCACGAGCTGTTCGTCCGCGGTGGTGGGCTGCCCGACGGCGTCTTCAACCTCGTCCACGCCGACGGCCAGCAGACCTTCGCCGGCCTGCAGTCCGCCCTCGACGCCGGCGACATCGACAAGGTCGGTTTCACCGGCTCGTCGGCGGTCGGGCGCGAGATCGGCGCGCTGACCGGCCGGCACCTGCAGACCGCCTGCCTCGAGCTGGGCGGCAAGAACCCGCTGGTCGTCACACCCAGCGCAGATCTCGACCTGGCCGTCGAGGGAGCGCTGTTCTCGGGATTCGGCACGGCCGGGCAGCGGTGCACGTCCCTCGGCACGGTGATCGTGCACGAGTCGCTGCACGACGAGTTCGTCGCGCGGTTCACCAAGGCGGTCGAGTCGGCACCGGTGGGAGACCCGTTCGAGGACGTTCTGATGGGGCCGCTGCTCGACCGGAAGTTCGCCACCCGGTACGAGGCCTTCCTGGGCTGGGTGCAGCCACACCACGCGGTGTACGGCGCGACCGGTCGCATCGACCGCGGCAACGCCCGCGCCGGCTTCGTCGGGGAGGCCGAGGCCGGCCTGTTCTACCACCCGGTCGTCGTCGACGGGGTCCGCCCCGGTGATGCGATCTTCGACGAGGAGACCTTCGGCCCCATCGTCGGCATCGCCACCTACCGCACCTTCGCCGAGGCGATAGAGCTGGCCAACGCCCCCGGTTACGGCCTGTCGTCGGCGGTCTACACGACCGAACCGGACGAGGTCTTCGCGTTCCGCAGGGGCATCTCCGCCGGCATGGTGAGCGTCAACAACTCCACCTCCGGTGCGGAGGCACACCTGCCCTTCGGCGGCAACGGCAAGTCCGGCAACGGCGCCCGCCAGTCGGGCATGTGGGTGCTCGACCAGTTCACCCGCTGGCAGGCGATGAACTGGGACTACTCCGGCAGGCTGCAGAAGGCCCAGATGGACGTCGTCGAACTGTCCCCGGAGCTCGGCTTCCGCCTGCCGGAGCAGTGAGCAGACCGGTGAACGAGCCGCTCGACGCGGCGTTTCGTGCAGCCGTCGCCGGGTTGGAGTCTCGGGCTGCCACACGGGCCGATGCATCCGAGCCACTCCGCACCGGTAGCGAGCTGACCGTCGGCGCGGCGCTGGACCTGTTCGACGCCCAGGCGACCAGCCGGCACCTCGACTTCGCGGCACGCATCCTGCAGTCGCAGGGCCGCGGCTTCTACACGATCGGCTCGGCCGGCCACGAGGGCAACGCGGCCGTTGCTGCCGCGCTGCGCCCGACCGATCCGGCGCTCCTGCACTACCGGGCCGGAGGCTTCTACCAGGCGCGGGCGGCCCAGGTGGCGGGCTCGACGCCGGTGCGCGACGTCCTCCAGGGCATGCTGTGCGCCGCCGACGAACCCATCGCCGGCGGTCGCCACAAGGTCTTCGGCAACGCCGCGCTCTCGGTGATCCCGCAGACGTCGACGATCGCGTCGCACCTTCCGCGCGCGGTCGGCCTCGCCGTGGCGCTGCACCGGGCGGTCAAGCTGGGGGTGGTGCCCGCCTGGCCCGCCGACGCCGTCGTCGTCTGTTCCTTCGGCGACGCCTCGGCCAACCACTCCACCGCCACTGGCGCCATCAACACGGCGGTGCACACGGCCCACCAGAACCTTCCGGTCCCCGTCCTGTTCGTCTGCGAGGACAACGGCCTCGGGATCTCTGTCCGCACGCCGGCCGGATGGATCGAGCGCGCCTACGGGTCCCGCCCGGGCCTGCCCTACGTCGCCGTCGACGGATTCGACCCGGCCACGACATACGACACGGCACTGGCCGCCGCTGGTCACGTCCGTGCGACCCGCACGCCCGTCTTCCTCCACCTGAAGACCGTCCGCTACCTCGGTCACGCCGGCAGCGACGCGGAGATCAGCTACCGGACGCCGACGGAGATGGCCGCGGACCACGCGCGCGACCCGCTGCTCGGAACGGCGTCCGCACTGGTCGCGGCCGGAGCCGCAACGCCCGGCGAGATCCTTGCGCGCTATGACGCCGCGGCTGCTCTCGTCGCCCGCACGGTCGACGACCTCTCCACCGCACCGCTGTTGGCCTCCGCCGATGACGTCGTGGCGCCGCTCTCACCGCGTCGCCCGGACCGCGTCGCCGCGGCGGTCGCCGGGTCGGCACGGTCGGTGAAGGCCGGCGACACCGGCCCGACCACCCTCGCGGGATCGATCACGGCAGCTCTCGCCGACGCCATGACGGCCGATCCGCGCGTCATCGTCTTCGGCCAGGACGTCGGTCGCAAGGGCGGCGTCTACGGCGCGACGCGCGGTCTGGCCCGTAGGTTCGGGGCGGGCCGGGTCTTCGACACGCTTCTCGACGAGCAGTCCATTCTGGGCATGGCGCTGGGAGCGGGCGTGGCCGGCCTCCTGCCGGTGCCGGAGATCCAGTACCTGGCCTATCTACACAACGCCGAGGACCAGTTGCGCGGCGAAGCCGCGACGCTGTCGTTCTTCTCCCAGGGCGCGTACCGCAATCCGATGGTCGTTCGCATTGCCGGCCTGGGCTACCAGAAGGGCTTCGGCGGTCACTTCCACAATGACAACGCCGTCGGCGTGCTCCGCGACATCCCCGGCCTGGTCGTCGCCTGCCCGGCCCGTGCGGCCGACGCCGCGGCCATGCTGCGCACGTGCCTCGCCGCTGCCGCGGTCGACGGCACGGTGAGCGCCTTCCTCGAACCCATCGCCCTGTACCACACCCGGGACCTCTACGACTCCGACGACGACGGCTGGCTCGACCCCTACGCGCCGCCAGAGCGCTGGGAGGACGGGCACGTGCCGATCGGCCGGGGCCGCACGTACGGTGACGGACGTGACCTCACCATCGTCAGCTTCGCCAACGGGTTGCGCATGAGTCTTCGCGTCGCGCGGCGGCTCGAGCGTCGCGGTGTCTCCAGCCGGGTCCTCGATTTGCGATGGCTGGCGCCGCTCCCCGTCGACGATCTCCTCCGCGAGGCCGCCGCCACCGGCCGGGTCCTGGTCGCCGACGAGACCCGCCGTAGTGGAGGCGTCTCCGAAGGCGTGCTCGCAGCACTGGTCGACGGCGGCTTCACCGGGTCGATGGCCCGAGTGGCCAGCCTGGACAGCTTCATCCCACTGGGGCCGGCCGCGGGCGATGTGCTCCTGAGTGAGGACGAGATCGAGGCCGCGGCAGTCCGGCTCACCGAAGGAGACCACCGATGACGGCTACCGGCGCTCTCGACCTGCTCGGCGTGGACCACCTGCTCAGCGAGGACGAGAAGGCGATTCGGCAATCCGTCCGCCGCTTCGCCGCCGATCGGGTCCGCCCCTACATCGCCGACTGGTACGAGGCGGGTGAGATCCCGCTGGAGCTCGCCCGCGAGGCCGGCAAGCTCGGCCTGCTGGGCATGCACCTCGAGGGCTACGGTTGCGCCGGCACCAACGCCGTCTCCTACGGACTCGCCTGCATGGAGCTGGAGGCCGCAGACTCCGGGGTGCGCAGCCTGGTGTCGGTACAGGGTTCGCTGGCGATGTTCGCGATCTGGAAGTTCGGCTCCGAGGAGCAGAAGCGGCAGTGGCTGCCCGGCATGGCGGCAGGCGACCTCATCGGCTGCTTCGGCCTGACCGAACCCGACTTCGGCTCCAACCCGGCCGGCATGCGCACCCGCGCCCGCCGCGACGGCGACGACTGGATCCTCGACGGCACCAAGATGTGGATCACCAACGGCTCGGTGGCCGACCTCGCCGTCGTCTGGGCCCGAGCCGATGACGGCATCCGTGGCTTCGTCGTCCCCGCCGACACGCCCGGCTTCTCCGCTCCGAAGATCGGCAAGAAGCTCTCGCTGCGCGCATCGGTCACCAGCGAGCTCGTCCTGGAGGGCGTGCGGCTGCCGGCCGAAGCCGTTCTGCCGGAGGTGTCGAGCCTGCGCGGACCGCTGTCGTGCCTCAACGAGGCGAGGTTCGGCATCGTCTTCGGCGCGTTGGGCGCCGCCCGCGACTGCCTGGAGTCGGCGGTCTCGTATGCCATAGACCGTGAGGTCTTCGACCGACCGCTGGCGTCCTTCCAGCTCACCCAGGCCAAGCTGGCCGACATGGCCCTGGAGCTGCAGAAGGGTTACCTGCTCGCGCTGCACCTCGGCCGGCTCAAGGACGAGGGCAAACTGAGCCCCGAGCAGGTCAGTCTGGGCAAGCTCAACAACGTCCGCGAAGCACTGTCGATCGCGCGCACCTGCCGGACCATCCTCGGCGCGAACGGCATCACGCTGGAGTACCCGGTGCTGCGGCACGCCAACAACCTCGAGTCGGTGCTGACCTACGAGGGCACCTCCGAGATCCACCAACTCGTCATCGGCCAGGCCCTCACCGGCGTCTCCGCCTTCGAGTAGACGAGCCTCACGGCCGTAGATCACCGTCGCCTGCTGGCGCGCCGTTCGCCGGCGGACGGGCCTCGTAGGGCGTCGAGAGCACGATCGTCGTGCGGGTCGACACGTTGGCGGCGGCCCTGATCCGGGCGAGCAGGTTCTCGAGGTCGCCCGGACGCGCCACCCGGACCTTCAGGATGTGGCTCTCCTCCCCCGCCACCGAGTGGCAGGCCTCGATCTCGGCGATGTCCGCCAGCCGGTCGGGCGCGTCGTCGGGTTGGCTGGGGTCGATCGGCTTGATGGAGACGAACGCCGTCAGCGGGAGACCGACCGCCTCGAAGTCGAGGATGGCCGCGTAGCCGCGGATCACCCCTCGCTGCTCGAGCCGGCGCACGCGCTGGTGCACGGCCGACGTGGACAGGCCGGTGGCCTTGCCGAGGTCGGTGTAGCTCAGCCGGCCATCCCTGGCGAGCAGGTCGACGATATGCCGGTCGATCTCCTCCACGCCTGTCACCCTAGATGAGCGCGCGTCCGTCGAGTGGGACGATGTCCGGCGTGGAGATCGCCAAGGCACGCACCCTGTTCGACCCCGAACCCGGCTGGCTCAACACGGCCAGCTACGGCCTGCCCCCGTGGCCGGCCTGGGACGCACTACAGGAAGCGCTCGCCGACTGGCGCGTCGGCCGCGGCTCGTGGCCGGCATGGGGCGAGGCGACCGGCCACGCTCGCACCACATTCGGCCGGCTCGTCGGTGCCGACGCCGCCGACATCACCACCGGCTCGCAGGTGTCTCAGCTCGTCGGCATGGTCGCCGCGTCGGTACCCGAAGGTGCCAGGGTGCTGGTGCCCGAGGAGGAGTTCACCTCGAACCTCTTCCCGTGGCTGGTCCAGGAGGCCAGAGGTGTCCAGGTGCGAACGGTCCCGGCGGCCGAACTGGCGAACGAGGTGCGGCCGGAAACGGGCGTGGTGGCGTTCAGCCTCGTCCAGTCCGCGACCGGCGCCGTGGCCGACGTCGACGCGGTGACGGCCGCCGCAGCGGCGGCCGGAGCGCTCACCGTGGCAGACGCGACCCAGGCATGCGGATGGCTGCCTGTGGACGCCACCCGGTTCGACGCCCTCGTGTGCGGGACGTACAAGTGGCTGCTCGCCCCGCGTGGGACCGCCTTCATGGTCACGACGCCGAGCCTTCGCGAGCGCATCCTCCCGTCGATGGCCGGATGGTGGGCCGGCGACGATCCGCACACGTCGTACTACGGTCCGCCGCTGCGCCTGGCACGGGATGCCCGCCGGCTGGACATATCACCCGCCTGGTTCACCTGGGTGGCGACCGCGCCGGCGCTGGAGCTGATCGAGCAGGTGGGCGTCGAGGAGATCCGGGCGTACGACGTCGGACTCGCCGACCGGTTCCGGGAGGGGCTCGGGCTGCCGGCGTCCGGGTCGGCGATCGTCTCGGCCGACGTGCCCGGAGCCCAGCAACGGCTGGAAGCCGCCGGAGTCCGGGCCGCGGTCCGCGGCGGCCGGCTGCGGGCGTCCTTCCACCTCTACACCACCGAGGCCGACGTCGATCTCGCGCTCAACGCGCTGACCTGAGCCCTGCCTGACCGGAACTTGTGGCGGCCTGACAACGTCTCGTCACGCAACGAGGCGTGCCGAACCCGCCACAAGACGGTTAGGAGGTGCCGTCCGGGTCACGTGTCGAGGACCACGAGGTCGCGGGGGCGGAGATTGAGGCGCTCCACGCCGTCATCGGTGGCCACCACGATGTCCTCGATGCGGGCGCCGAAGCGGCCGGGCAGGTAGAAGCCCGGCTCGATCGAGAACGTCATGCCTGTCTCGAGCGGCGTGGCGTTGCCCGCGACGATATAGGGCTCCTCGTGGGTCTCCAGGCCGATGCCGTGACCCGTGCGGTGGACGAAGTACTCCCCCAGCCCGGCCCGGTCGAGCACGTCGCGCGCAGCCGCGTCGACCGACTCGGCGGTCACTCCGGGCCGAACCCACTCGACCGCTGCGACCTGGGCGCGGTGCAGCGCCTCGTACGCCGTCCCGAAGTCGTCGGCGGGTGAGCCGACTGCGTAGGTTCGGGTCTCGTCCGAGCGGTAACCCGCCCTCGTCGTGCCCCCGATGTCGACGACGACCGGATCGCCGGCTTCGATCACCCGGTCGCCGGTCTCGTGATGCGGGCTGGCGCCGTTGGCGCCGGACGCGACGATGACGAAGTCCGCGCGGACGTGCCCTTCGGTGACGATCGCGTCCGCGATGTCGCGGCCGACCTCCCGCTCGGTGCGTCCTGCCCGCAGCCACTCCCCCATCCGCGCATGTACGCGGTCGATCGCGGCCCCGGCCTCGCGCAGCGCCTCGATCTCGTCGTCCGACTTGCGAATGCGCAGGCCGTGCAGGACGGGGCCGGCGAGCACCTGGACCGCCTCCGGCATCGCGGCGCGGAACCTCAGCACCTTCTCGGCCCACATGTGGTCGTCGAGACCCACGCGCCGCGCCCGTGGCGTCAGCCGGGCCACCAACGCGACCGGGTCCTCGGTCTCCTCCCAGTCCACGATCTCCAGGCCGAGCGAGCCGGCCGGCGACGCCTGCGCGGCCGGGCGCTCCAGCGCGGGGACCACCAGCGCAGGGTCTCCGTCGGCCGGTATCACCAGGCAGGTGAGCCGTTCGAGCGGCATGGCGTCGTAGCCGGTGAGATAGCGCAGGTCGGCTCCGGGTGTGACGAGGACGACGTCGATCCCGGCGTCGGCGGCTGCAGCGCGTGCCCGTTCGAGGCGATCGGCGGTCATCGTCCGGAGCGTAACTGTTCGGCCATGCCGCCAGCGTGGCAGGCTCTCCGAGCGTGAGCCGGCTGATGCTCCTCGACTCCGCCTCGTTGTACTTCCGGGCTTTCTACGGCGTGCCGGAGTCGATCACCGCGGCCGACGGCAGCCCGGTCAACGCCGTGCGGGGCCTGCTCGACTTCATCGCCCGGTTGGTCTCGGTCCGGACACCGGACCGACTGGTGGCCTGCCTCGACGCCGACTGGCGACCTGCGTTCCGGGCCCAGGCGATGCCGTCCTACAAAGCCCACCGGCTGCTCGACCGGAAGCGGAACATCGAGCAGGTGCCGTCGGCTCTCGTTGCGCAGGTCCCGGTCATCTTCGACGTGCTCGACGCGCTGGGCATCGCCAGGGTCGGCGTGCACGGCTTCGAGGCCGACGACGTCATCGGCACGATCGCGGCACGCGACCGTGGGCCGGTCGACGTCGTGACCGGCGACCGTGACCTCTTCCAGGTCGTCGACGACTCCCGCGACGTGCGGGTCCTCTACACGGCCCGAGGGGTCGGCCGGCACGAGATCGTCGACGAGGCGGCCGTCACCGCCAGGTACGGAATCCCGGGCCGGTCGTACGCGGCCTTCGCGACGCTGCGCGGCGACCCGAGCGATGGACTGCCCGGCGTGCCGGGCGTCGGCGACAAGACCGCGGCCACACTGGTCACGCGCTTCGGCGACATCCACGGGCTGCTGGCTGCCGTCGACGACCCGGCCTCCGACCTCGCGCCCATGATGCGCCACAAGCTCGCCGACGCCCGCGCGTACCTCGAGATCGCGCCGATCGTGGTCGCCGTCCGCACCGACGTCCCGCTCCCCGACTACGACGACGCACTGCCGAGCGAGCCACGCGACCCCGCCTCGCTCGTGGAACTCGGTGACCGGTGGAACCTCGACGCGTCACTCAACCGCGTCCTCAACGCGTTCAACCCCGTTCGGCCCTAGTGTCCTGGAAGGCTCCTGACGGCTGCACGACGACGGTTCGCGTCACGGATACCATGCGCCCTCCGGAGGTGAGCGATGAAGGCTGCAGTCTGCGAGAGGTACGGGCCTCCTGAGGTCGTGCGGATCAGGGAGGTCCCGACACCCGCGCCGGCGGACCGCGAGGTGCTCGTGAAGGCCAGTGCGACGACGGTCAATTCCGGCGACACCCGGGTGAGGGCGCTGCGCGTCCCACGCGGACTGCGCCTGCCGATGCGGCTGAAACTCGGCCTCACCAAGCCGAAGCAGCCGATCCTCGGCTTCGAGTTGGCTGGAGAGGTGGAGGCCGTGGGTAGGGCGGTCACCCGCTTCCAGCCGAGCGACAAGGTGGTCGTCTCGCGCGGGTTCGATTTCGGCTGCCACGCCGAACACGTGACCGTGGCCGAACAGGGAGCGATCGCCAGGATCCCCGAGAGCCTGAGCTACCAGGATGCCGTGGCTCTTTGCTTCGGCGGCACGACGGCTCTCACCTTCTTCCGACTGGGCAAGCTCGCCCCTGGTGAGACAGTGCTGATCAACGGCGCCTCCGGTGCGGTCGGCACCATGGCCGTGCAACTGGCCAAGCACCTCGGCGCCGAAGTGACCGGCGTGTGCAGCGGCGCCAACGCGGAACTGGTCAGAGGCCTCGGGGCCGACCACGTCATCGACTACACGACGGACGACTTCACGCGCAACGGGCAGCGCTATGACGTGATCATGGACAATCACGGCAATGCGCCCTACGCGCGGGTCAAGGGTTCGCTGAAGCCGGGGGGCCGCTTCCTGATGGTTATCGGCGGTCTCGGCCAGATGCTCGCCGCGTCGTGGCAGAAGGCCACGATCAGCGCCGGCGCCAGCGATTCCTCGATGACCGCCGACGGCTACCGAACCCTCATGTCTCTGGCCGAGCAGGGAGTGCTGAAGCCGGTGATCGATTCGGTCCTACCGTTTGCCCAGATCGTCGACGCGCATCGCCGGGTCGACGGCGGCCACAAGGTCGGAAGCGTCGTGGTCACGTTCGACGCCACGCCCTGACGAGCGGATCGACCCTCGGGCCAACCTGACCGGACACTAGCCGAGCGTCGCGTACGCCACCACGCCGCGACGCAGTGCCACAGCGGCCGACCGGGCGGTCTCACGCAGCGGGGTGTCGCCGGCCGCGTCGGCCACCTGGTCGAGCAGGTCGAGCAGTTGCCGTACGGCACGAACGAAGTCGCCCGCGGTCAGGTCGGCATCGGTGAGCACGGACTCGAGGCGGTGACCGCTGGCCCACCGCCACGCCGCGTGGGCGAAGCCGAGATCGGGCTCGCGCAGGAAGTCCAGCCGGTGCTCCTTCTCCAACGCGTCGAGGTCACCCCAGAGGCGGACCATCTGGCCGAGGACGTCGCGGACCCGCCCGGGCGGCATCCGTGGCGGTACGGCGTCGTCCGGCTGACGGGACTCGTAGCTCAGCGCGGACAGGCACGCGGCAAGCTCGGCCGGATCGAGAGCATCCCACAACCCTTCCCGCAGCGCCTCGGCAGCGAGCAGGTCGAGCTCGGTGTAGAGGCGGGTGAGCCGCCGCCCCGCCGGCGTGACCTCGTCCCCGCGCAGGTAGCCCAGGCTCTCGAGCACCGCACAGACCCGGTCGAACTGTCGGGCCACCGTGTTGGTGCGGGACTCGACCCGCCGCTGCACCTGCTCGGCCTCGCGCCGCAGCCGGAGCCACCTCTCCGCCCAGCGGGAGTGCTCGTCACGGTCGGCACAACCGTGGCACGGGTGCGCGCGCAGCTGTCGCCGCAGGTCCAGCAGCTCGGCATCGTCCGTCGCCGCGGATCGAGGGCGCCGCGGCCGCCGTCCGCTGTCGTCGGGTGCCTTTGCCCGCAGCGCGGCCGCAAGATCGCGCCGCGACGGCGCCGCCTTCGGATTGAACGACTTCGGGATTCGCATCCGCGTCAGCGGCTCCACGGCGACCGGGAAGTCGACCAGTGACAGCCGCCGGACCTGCCGTGCCTCGGTGAGCACCGTGGGCCTGGGCCCGTCGCCCCTGCCGCCACCGGACATGCCGGGGTCGAGCACGACCGCGAGGCCGGCGAACTTCCCCGCAGGCACCCGCACCACGTCGCCCGGCCGGAGCCGTTCCAGTGCCTCCGCCGCGGCGGCCTTGCGCAACGCCGTGCCCTGCCGGGCCAGCGCCGCCTCCCGGTTTGCGATGCGTCCACGCAGTTCGGCGTACTCCTCGAAGTCGCCCAGGTGGCAGGCCATCGCCTCGCGGTAACCCTCGAGCGCCTCTTCGTGCCGGCGCAGCGTCCGTGCCAGCCCCACGACCGCACGGTCGGCCTGGAACTGTGCGAACGAGGACTCCAGCAGCTCGCGGGCGGCCGCACGGCCCACCTGGCCGACCAGGTTGACCGCCATGTTGTACGACGGACGGAACGACGAGCGCAGCGGGTAGGTACGGGTGGATGCGAGCCCGGCCACCGCGGTTGCGTCCAGCCCCGGCTGCCACAGCACGACGGCATGCCCCTCGACATCGATGCCGCGGCGTCCGGCGCGGCCGGTCAGCTGGGTGTACTCCCCCGGCGTGACCTCCGCATGGGTCTCGCCGTTCCATTTCACCAGCCGTTCGAGCACCACCGACCGGGCCGGCATGTTGATGCCGAGCGCCAGCGTCTCCGTCGCGAAGACGGCGCGTACCAGCCCCAGCACGAACAGCTCCTCGACGACCTCCTTGAAGGTCGGGAGGAGGCCGGCGTGGTGAGCGGCCAGGCCGCGCTCGAGGCCTTGGGCCCACTCGTGGTAACCGAGGACGTGCAGATCGTCGTCGGCGATGTCGGCGCAGCGTCGCTCGACGATCTTCCGGATCTCCTCGCGCTCGGCCGGCGCGGTCAGTCGGACACCCGCATCGAGGCACTGTCGCACCGCAGCGTCGCACCCGGCGCGGCTGAACACGAACACGATGGCCGGCAGCAGGCCCTCGCGATCGAGCCGGTCGATGACGTCGACCCGGCCGGGGGTGTAGGCCCCGCCGTTACGCCGGGGACGGTGCCCGCCGCGGCCCGGCCGACGGTCGCCGACCCGCGCCAACCGTTGCTCGTCGCGGGAATACCGGACCAGGTCGGGGTTGACCCGACGCTGGCCGTCCCCGGGGCCGCCGGAGACGAACAGGTCGAGCAGGCGGGAACCCACCATGACGTGCTGCCACAACGGGACCGGACGCCGCTCCTCCACGACGACGTCGGTGTCGCCACGTACGGTCGAGAGCCACTCGCCGAACTCCTCGGCGTTCGAGACGGTCGCCGACAGCGAGACCAGGCTGACCGACTCCGGCAGGTGGATGATCACCTCTTCCCACACCGCGCCGCGGAACCGGTCGGCCAGGTAGTGCACCTCGTCCATCACGACGTAGCCGAGTCCGGTCAACGTCGTCGACCCCGCGTACAGCATGTTGCGCAGCACCTCGGTGGTCATGACGACCACCGGGGCGTCGCCGTTGACGGTGTTGTCCCCGGTGAGCAGGCCGACGTTCGCGAGCCCGTGCCGGGCGACGAGGTCGTGGTACTTCTGGTTGGACAGGGCCTTGATCGGCGTGGTGTAGAAGCACTTGCGATCCTGCTGGAGAGCCAGGCCCACCGCGAACTCGCCGACGACGGTCTTGCCCGAACCGGTCGGCGCCGCGACCAGCACGTCCCGGCCCGCCTCGACGGCCCGGCAGGCCTGCACCTGGAACTCGTCCAGCTCGAACTCGTAGCCCGCCCGGAACCGGCCCAGTGCAGCCGCCCTGTCCTGCTGCCGGCGCCGCGCGGCGGCGTAGCTCTCCGCCGGCGAGCTCATGGCTTCACGCTACCGTCCCACTCGGTTGATCATGGCGGAGTGGGGCTCAGGGAGCGCTCGCGCACCCCCGCTTCGCCATGATCAACGTACTCACAGGGCAGGCACCATGACCCGCAGCGCCGAGGGCACCGCCTCGAACGTCTCCGGCAGCGGCCCCAGCCGCTCACCGTCGGCGTAGGCGGTGATGCCGGGAGCATCGATGCGCACCTGCTTGGCGCGGCGGATCTCGACGAAGGGCAATGTGACGTGGGAGCCGGAGTAGACCCTCGGGAAGACGGTCAGGAACCGCGCCGTCGACAGCGGCTTGACGACCATGACGTCGAGCAGCCCGTCATCAACCACGGCATCGGGGGTCACCTTCATGCCGCCCCCGTAGGAGGGAATGTTGCCGGCCACGACGAGCATGGCGCTGGTCTCCCACCGTTCGCCGTCCAGCTCCAGCACGTACGGCACCGGGCGGAAGACCCCGAGCTCGACCAGCATCGCGATGTTGTAGCGCATCCGCCCGCGAGGCCAGGTCATCCGGTTGGCCCGGTCGTTGACCCGGGCGTCGAAGCCGGCAGCCACGACGCCGCCGAACCACTGGTCGCCCGTGCGGCCGAGATCGATCCGGCGTTCGGCACCGGCCACCACGATGTCGGCAGCCGCGATCGGGTCTCCTAGCGGGACGCCGACGGCGCGGGCGAAGTCGTTGCCGGTGCCCGCCGGTGCGACACCGAAGGGAACGTCGGTGCCGCCAACGGCCTGCAGGCCCAGGTGCACCATCCCGTCGCCACCCACGACCACCAGGGCGTCCGTTCCCTGCTCGACCGCCTCCAGGGCGAGATCCTGGCTCTCACGGACGTCGCGCCCCGCGAGCTCGCGCACGGCGAGGCCGGCGTCGCGCAGCCGCGCCGCGACCTCGCGCCCGACCCGTGCTCCGCGGCCGCGGCCGGAGGTCGGGTTGACCAGGAGCGCGATCTGTCGGGACACGGGCGAAGGGTAGCGGCCCGGCGAACCCTAGGTGACGTCGTCGAGGCGGGACGGTTGGTCGTCGAAGGGATCCTGGCGGGCGGGTTCGAGCGTCGACGCCTCGTCGTCGTCGAGGTCGGTGCCCAGCTCGCGGGCCCGCCGACGGTCGTTGAACCGGCAGATGAGCACGGCGGCCTCGAACAGCACCCACATGGGGACGGCGAGCATCAGCATGGTCACCGGGTCGGCGGTCGGCGTCGCGACCGCCGCGAACACGAAGATGCCGAGCACCGTCCAGCGGCGGGTGCTCGACAGGCCGGCCCCGGTGAGCACGCCCACCGCGTTGAGCAGCACCACGAAGACCGGCAGAAGGAAGGCCACACCGAAGACCAGCATCAGCCTCATGACGAAGCCGAAGTACTGGCTGAACGAGACGATGTTGCTGACGTCGTCCGGGGTCCAGTCGAGGATGATCGTCAGGCCCTTGGGCATCAGCCAGTAGCAGAGGACGATGCCGGCGAAGAACAACGGCGCGGCGGTGAACACCACCACCGCGGCCCAGCGTCGCTCGTTGCGGTAGAGCCCGGGCGTGACGAAGGCCCATATCTGGTAGATCCACACCGGAGCGGCGAGCACGATGCCGGTCAGCAGGGCGAGCTGGAGCGGAACTGTGAACGGGTCGGCGATACCGGCGAAGTTGATCTCCGCCTCGAGGCCCTCGTCCTGGAGCCGTTCGACGGCGTCGGTGAACGGGCCGATGAACAAGCCGAGGATCTGGTCGTAGAAGACGATGCCGACGACGCCACCGGCGATCACGGCGGCCACCGCCTTCGTCAGCCGTGACCGCAGTTCGCGCAGGTGCTCGGCCAGGCTCATTCGGCCCTCGGGATCGCGCTCGGGCGCAGAGCCGGAGCGGCGACGACGTCCGATCACTGTGCTCACGTTGTAGCCGGCAACCGCACCGGCGCGGGTTCAGACGCCGCGCTGGGGCGGATCGGCGGCGCTCTCGCGGGCCGGGTTGGAGACCGGCGCGGACACCGGCGGAGCCGCGGGCTCCTCGCGTCGGGCCTCGACCTCCCGCGGCGCCGGCGACGGCTCCTCGCGGACCTCGGTCGCGTCGACGGCGTCGTCGTCCTTCATGCTCTTCGTCTCCGCCTTGAAGATCCGCAACGACCTGCCCAGGCCCCTGGCGGTCTCGGGCAGTTTCTTCGCGCCGAACAGCAGCACGATGACGAGCAGAATCAGGATGATCTCGGGTGGACCTATACCGCCACGGAACATCGCGACCTCATCTCATTCGGATCCAGCACTCTCGATCGTACGCTCGGCCCCGGGGTTCGTTGCCGGGGTCGCCGTGGATTGGCCGACAGCCGCCATCACCTCCTCGACGTCGACGCCGAGAGCCGTCAGTTCCTCCGCCAGTTGCCGGCCGCGCCGGAAGGTCGACCGGGCGGTTCGGACAAGCATCACCACCACACCCGCGAACAGGACAGCGACGCCCGCGAACGACCAGATCGCCGGCGTCGACATGGCTCCGACCCTATCGGCTCAGCTCGCCTCGGCACGACGGTCGGACTCCAGCGCTCCGGCCGCCGCGTAGGCGTCGAGTGCCGCCCGGGCATCGGCCACCGTGTCGGCGGCGAGGTCCGGGGGGTCGACGATTCGACCGGTACCACCCAGCCGCAGCGCCAGCCGGCGCATCCACCGCGGATCGCCGACCCGCACGGTGACGCGCAGCCGGCCGGCGCCGATCTCGTCCACGGTCTCGCACGGGTAATAGTCGGCCACCCAGCGACCGGCCGGCTCCAGGACGAGGGTGACCAGCAGATCGTCCGGCGACGGTTGGAAGATCCCGGCGCTCAGGTCGCGCGAGCGGGCCTGGCGCGGAACCTCGGCAGGCACGTCGAGCAGCGCGATACCCGCGACCCGATCGAGCCGGAACAGCCGGACCGACTCGGCCCGCCGGCACCATCCCTCGAGGTAGAGCCGCCCGTCGGCCAGGGCGAGGCGCATCGGGTCGACGTCGCGTTCGGTGGTCTCGTCACGCCCGGGAACCCAGTACGACAGGTGCAGGCGCCGCTTCTCGTCGAGGGCCCGCCGCACCGTCGACGCCACGCCGGCGACGGCGTCTCCGTCGACCTCGACCCGGACGGCGGCCGCCCGCTCGGCAGCGGCACCGGCCGCGCACTCGAGCTTGGTGATGGTCCGATCGACCGCGCTCCGGTCGTAGGTTCCCGGCATGGCGGCGAGCGTCCGCAACGCGACGACCAACGCCAGCGCCTCGTCGGTGCCGAGTCGGAGCGGCCGGGCCAGGTAGTCGGCGTTGGACACGTTGATCACGCCCTCGCCCTCGGCCGCCTCCATGTCGACCTCGATGTAGTCACCCATGGCCAGGCCGGGCAGCCCGGAGAACCACAGCACGTTCAGGTCGCGCAGGATCTGTTGCTCGCTGACGCCGAACAGCCGGGCGACGTCGGCCACGCGGGAGTTCGGGTGCGAGAGCAGGTACGGCAGCAGCGATAGCAGCCGCGACACCTGCTCCTGGGCACCGCTGGGTCGTCGGGTCACGCGGGCTCCCCCAGCACCGCCCGCAGGCGGTCGACGACGCGGCGACGGACCTCGTCCGGCTCGATCAGGACCACATCGGCGCCGTACCCGGCTACCTCGTCGGCCAGCACGCTGCTGTCCGCGTACGGGACCGTCAGCAGGTCCCATCCGTCTCCCCGTTGAGCCGTGACCGCACGCCGCCGCAGGCCGTACCCACAGCCGCGGCGGACGCGCACCCGGGCCAGGTTCCGCTGCCGAGGCGGCACCAGGGCGTCCGCGGCCGTCCGGATCACCGCCGGCGCCGGCACCGTGTACGAACCCGGTGCGCCCACGGGCTCGACTCCGCCGACGATGCGCGAGAGGCGGAACAGCCGCGGGGCCGCGCGGTCGACGTCGTAGCCGACCACGTACCAGCGTCCGTGCCACGACTGCACCCCCCACGGCTGCAGGTGGCGTCGCGCAGGCGCGTCACCTGCAGCCTTCCGGTGCTGGAAGGTGACCGGCCTGCGGTCGCGGACGGCCTCCCACAGCGGCCAGAAGGCCGGCTCCTCGACGGCGACCCGCGGCTCGACCGCCGCCAGCGCACCGGTGTCGGTGTCGACCCCGGCGGCGCGCAGCTTCAGCACGGCGCGGCTGGTGGCCGCGGCCAGGCTGGCGTGCTGCCACACCCGGGCCGCCAGCCCGAGGACCGCCGCCTCGTCGGGCTCGAGGTGAATCTCCGGGAGTTCGAAGTCCTGACGCCGGATGCTGTACCCGGGCTCCTCGTCGCCGGACGGGTCGTTGGAGCCGGTCTGGATCGGGATGCCCAGTTCGCGAAGGTCGTCCTTGTCACGCTCGAACATGCGTTCGAACGCCTCGTCGCTCTGCTCCCCGTACCCTCCGACGATCTGCCGGATTCGCGACTTCGGGACGAACGTGCGGGAGACGAGCAGGCAGATGACCAGGTTCATCAGGCGCTCGCTCTTGGCCTGGGTCGGCACGGTGCCCCCTTCTGACGTCGCGAGGCTACCCGGTCGCTAGCCTCGTCCGGTGATCCGGTGGCGGTCGGGTGTGGTCCGTTCGTCGGGCCGGTCCTGGCCGGGCGCCGTCGAGGTCTCGGTGGAGGTCGACGACGAGGGTGAGGTCCTCGCTCTGGCGTACGACCAGGTGGTCGGCCGACCGCGCCCCGGGGACCGGGTGCTGCTCAACACGACGGCGTTGGCCATGGGCCTCGGCACCGGGGGCTACGCGATGGTCGTCGCCGTGCCCGACCGGCTCCCGCCCGACCCGGCGCCGGGGCCCGGCCACCTGGTCAAGTCGCGGTACACGCCCCTGCAGACCATGGTTCTCGGCGTCGACGAGCAGGACTCGCCCGCCCACGACGTGCTCCGCGACGCCGACGATCTCGAGCGGATGCCAGTGGTCGTCGCGGACCTGCACTCCGCGCTGCCCGCGGTGCTCGCGGGTCTGCGGCAGACTGCTCCCGGCGCCAGGGTGGTCTACGTGATGACCGACGGCGGCGCGCTGCCGGCGTGGTACAGCCGGACCGTCGCCCGCCTCCGCGAGGTCGGCTGGCTGGCTGGGATGGTGACCGCGGGCCAGGCCTACGGAGGCGACGCCGAAGCCGTCACGCTGCACACCGGCCTGCTCGCCGCACGCCACGTCCTCGGTGCAGACGTCGCCGTCGTCGCCCAGGGACCGGGCAATCTCGGCAGCGGCACCCGGTGGGGCTTCTCCGGCGTCGCCTGCGGCGAGGCGGTCAACGCCACGGTCACCCTCGGCGGTCGGTGTGTGGCGTCGCTGCGCATCAGCGGAGCCGATCCGCGCGAGCGGCACCACGGGATCTCTCACCACAGCCTGACCGCGTACGGACGGGTCGCGCTCGCGCCGGCCGAGGTCGTCGTGCCCGCACTCGGTACCGACCTCGACGAGGTGATCCGGTCTCAGCTGGGGGCGTTCACACGCCACCGGATCGTCACCGTCGCTGTCGACGGGCTGATGGACGCGCTTCGCCAGGCGCCGTTGGCCCTGTCGACCATGGGCCGTGGCCTCGACGACGACGCCGACTACTTCCTGGCGGCGGCCGCGGCCGGTCGCCACGTGGGCCACCTGCTCCGAACCGGGAACTGACGGCGTCAGAGCGTGCCGATCACGTCGACGACGATCACGATCGGCTCGCCATCGGGCGCCTGCTCCGTGACGTTGTCGGCCGCGGCGATGCGGACGACCGCACGCGTGCCCACCTTCCGGCCCTCCAGCGCCGCGCCCAGGCCGGGGAGCTGATCGGGCGACATGGTGATGGGACCCGCACCCTCGTCCCAGGAGGAGAACTGGGTCTCCTTGGTGGTGTAGGACGCCTGGACGACCTTGATGACCAACCGCTCGCCGAGATCGTCGCCGTCGCCGTCGACCACGATGTCGGCCGTGGAGGTCGCGACCGGCGTGGCCGAGTCGGGGAACTCGACCGTGGGTTGCTCCGAATCCTCGCCCGAGACCGTCGGGATGTCGGCCGGCAGGTCGGATACCGGCGTTCCCGAGATACCCGCGTCCGCACCGAACGTGTCGACGAGGTCGACGACGAACACCAGCGTGGCTCCGGCCTCGATGCTCGAGCCTTCCGGGGGCGCGTCGGCGTAGGCCTTGTCCGGCGGGATGCTGAGCAACACGCGGGAACCGGTCGTCTTGCCGACCAGGCCCTCGTCCCAGCCGGGGATGACCGCTCCGCTGCCGATCGAGAAGCCGGCCGGCTCCCCGCGGTCGTAGGAGTTGTCGAAGACGTTCGCCTCGCCACCCTCGGCCGGCTCCCAGGTCTGCCCGAGGTAGTCGGCGACGAGGTAGTCGCCGTCCTGGACCTCGTCGCCGTCTCCCTGGCTGAGCACCTCGACCACCAGGTCGTCGGACGGGTCGCCCTCGGGCAGGTCGAGCTCCGGCTTCTCGCCGAACTCGCCGGAGACTTCGATCCCGCTCTCGGTCGCGACGACGTCGTCACCGGAGTCGTCGGAACCGTCGGAGCCGCAGGCGACGAGCGCCAGCGAGGTGGCCAGGAGCAGGGCGGCCAGGGCGGGTGTTCTACGCACGGTGAGGCGTCCTTCGAGATCGTGGGGGTGTGGCGCCGTCGACGGGCCGGAGGCTCACCCTATCCCCGGAACCTGAGAGAGGCCGAAGGAGCATCCGTCACATGCTGGCGATGAGCTTCTCGACCCTCTCGTCGACGGCACGGAACGGGTCCTTGCACAACACCGTGCGCTGCGCCTGGTCGTTGAGCTTGAGGTGCACCCAGTCGACGGTGAAGTCGCGGCGCCTCTCCTGGGCTCGCTTGATGAACTCGCCGCGCAGGCGGGCGCGCGTGGTCTGCGGCGGCACCGACTTGGCCTCGAAGATCTCCACGTCGCGGCACGCCCGCGTGACCGCCCCACGGCGCTCGAGCAGGTAGTAGAGGCCCCGGCCGCGGTGGATGTCGTGATAGGCGAGGTCGAGTTGCGCGATACGGGGGTGGGTCAAGGACAGGCCGTGCCGGTCGCGGTAACGCTCGATCAGGCGGTATTTGGTCACCCAGTCGATCTCGCGCTCGACCAGGGCGAGATCGCCGGAGTCGACCGCCTTGAGGGTGCGCTCCCACAGGTCGAGCACGCGCTGGACGGCCGGCGTGCCCAGGTCCCGACGGTCGACGAAGTCGCGAGCCTTGGTGAAATACTCGTCCTGGATCTCCAGCGCCGATGCCTCACGTCCGTTGGCCAGGCGCACCTTACGACGACCGGTGATGTCGTGGCTGATCTCGCGGATGGCCCGGATCGGGTTCTCGAGTCCGAGGTCGCGGACGTTGGCACCGGACTCGATCATCCGCAGGACGAGGTCGGTGGCGCCGACCTTGAGCAGCGTGGAGGACTCGTTCATGTTCGAGTCACCGACGATCACGTGCAGCCGCCGGTACCGCTCGGCGTCGGCATGGGGCTCGTCGCGGGTGTTGATGATCGGTCGGCTGCGCGTCGTGGCGCTGGAGACGCCCTCCCAGATGTGCTCGGCACGTTGGCTGACGGCGTAGACCGCACCACGCGGTGTCTGCAGGACCTTGCCCGCGCCGCAGATGATCTGGCGGGTCACCAGGAACGGGATGAGGACGTCGGCGAGCCGGGAGAACTCGCCGTGCCGGCCGACGAGGTAGTTCTCGTGGCAGCCGTAGGAGTTCCCGGCGGAGTCGGTGTTGTTCTTGAACAGGTAGACGTCGCCCGCGATGCCCTCTTCGCGCAGCCGCTTCTCCGCGTCGACGAGCAGCCCTTCCAGCACTCTCTCCCCGGCCTTGTCGTGCGTGACCAGGTCGATGATCGAGTCGCACTCGGGCGTCGCGTACTCGGGGTGGCTGCCGACGTCGAGGTAGAGCCGAGCGCCGTTGGACAGGAACACGTTGCTGCTGCGGCCCCAGGTGACGACGCGGCGGAACAGGTAGCGCGCGACCTCGTCGGGCGAAAGCCGCCGCTGGCCGCGGAACGTGCACGTGACGCCGTACTCGTTCTCGAGGCCGAAGATGCGGCGGTCCATCCGGCCAGACTACGTGCTCGGTGCCGCGTCGCCGGAAGCGGCGAGCAGATCGTCGAGCTCGGGTGTGGTGACCCGCCGGAACCGCCGCCGAGGACGGTCGCGGTCGAGGATCGCGACCTCGAGCGACTCCGCGGTCAGCTGTCGCGGCTCACCGCCGCCGTTGTCGCGGCCGACGGCGTCGACGGCCAGCCGCAGTGCCGCCGGCAGGCCCATCTCCGCGGTGTAGTGGTCGGCGACGTACCGGTGGATCTGTTCGGCCGAGCCGCCCATGACCGCGAACCCGGTCTCCTGCGCGACCGAACCGTCGTAGGTGAGGCGGTAGATCTCGTCTTCGGCGACGGTGCGGCCGACCTCGGCGACGACGATCTCGACCTCGTAGGGCTTCGGCTCCTGGGTGAAGATCGTGCCGAGGGTCTGGGCGTACACGTTGGCCAGGCCGCGGCCGGTGACATCGGCCCGGTCGAAGGAGTATCCGCGCAGGTCGGCGAGTCGCACGCCGGCGACCCTCAGGTTCTCGAACTCGTTGTACTTGCCGACGGCCGCGAACGCGATCCGGTCGTAGATCTCACTGATCTTGTGCAGTGACCGCGACGGCGTCTCGGCCACGAACAGGATGCCGCCCGGATACTGGATGACGACCACCGAGCGTCCGCGCGCGATGCCCTTGCGGGCGTAGTCGGCCCGGTCCTTCATCAGCTGCTCGGGGGAGACGTATCCGTACGGCATCGACACCGGTGGCGTCCTCTCGGGAGGTCAGTTCAGCGGGGCCTGAGGACCGTCGGGGCGCTCCTGGCGAGCCGCGACCACGGACTCGACGACCTCGGCCACGTCGTCCTCGGCGAGGCGGCGGTAGCCGTGCGCGTCCACGAGCGCGACCATGGGGAAGATCCTCCGGGACAGGTCGGGGCCCCCGGTGGCGGAGTCGTCGTCGGCCGCGTCGTAGAGCGACTCGATGCAGACCGTGATGGCCTCGGCCTGGTTGTGATCGTCGCGGTACAGCTTCTTCAGCGCGCCGCGGGCGAACAGCGACCCCGACCCGACCGAGTAGTAGGTGTGCTCCTCGGAGCGGCCGCCGGTGACGTCGTAGGAGAAGATGCGGCC
This sequence comes from Jiangellaceae bacterium, assembly GCA_035656095.1. GTDB lineage: Bacteria > Actinomycetota > Actinomycetes > Jiangellales > Jiangellaceae > DASRTE01. Next base: position 15,894 of record DASRTE010000111.1, on the reverse strand, counting down.
CCGACCCTGCTCGAGGTCGAAGCCCGCGAACAGCGGCAGCACGGCCAGGCCCTGCATGGCCATGGCGAGGTTTCCACGGATCATGTGGGACAGCCGGTTGGCCTTGCCGTCGAGCGACAGGACCATGCCCTCGATCTTCTCGTAGTGCTCGAGCTCCAGCTGGAACAGCCGCACCAGCTCGACGGCCACGCCTGCGACGCCCGCGATACCGATGCAGGAGTACTCGTCGGCCGGGAAGACCTTCTCGACATCGCGCTGGGCGATGATGTTGCCCATCGTCGACCGGCGGTCGCCGGCCATGACGACGCCCTCCGGGTAGGTGGTCGCGACGACCGTGGTGCCGTGCGGTGCACGCTCGGACAGCTCGGAACCGGGCAGTGACCGCCGCCCGGGGAGCAGGTCGGGAGCCTGTTGGCCCAGGAAGTCGGAGAACGACGACGTCCCCGGCGTCAGGAAGGCGCGGGGAAGACCTCCCCGCGCGTCACCAGGAAGGGACATAGAGCCTACTCTCCCCCCTTCTGGACGAATCCACGGACGAAGTCCTCGGCGTTCTCCTCGAGCACCTCGTCGATCTCGTCGAGGATCGCGTCGACGTCGTCGGCGAGCTTGTCCTGGCGCTCCTTGAGCTCCTCGGAGGCCTCGGCCGCCTCGTTCGCCTCGACGTCGTCGGCCCGGCGGGGCTGCTTGTGCTGCTGCCCGCCACCGTCGCGTGCCATGGCCACCTCCGGGAAGAGTGCGGTCGTCTGGTCTGAGCCTATCTAGCAGGAGTGACGCTCCGGGGCCACCGCCCGTGCCCGGACCGTACGCCCAGAGCACAATGTCTCCGACCTGTTACCCGGCCGACAGTGCGTGCACGAGCTCCTCGGCGGTGCGGCAGCGGTCGAGCAGGGCGCCCACGTGGGCCTTGGTGCCGCGCAGGGGTTCCAGCGTCGGCACCCGCTGCAGGGCATCGCGGCCGGGGAGGTCGAAGATGACCGAGTCCCAGGACGCGGCGGCGACATGCGGTGCGTACTTGGCCAGACAACGGCCCCGGAAGTAGGCCCGGGTGTCCTCGGGCGGCTCGTGGACGGCTCGCACGAGGTCGGCGTCGTCGAGCAGCCGCTGCATGCGCCCCATCGAGACCAGCCGGTGGTAGAGACCTCGTGCGGGCCGGACGTCGGAGTACTGGAGGTCGACCAGATGGAGCTTGGGATGCGACCAGTCCAGGCCATCGCGGTCGCGATAGGACTCCAGCAGCGCGAGCTTGGCCACCCAGTCGAGCTCGCCCGACAGGGACATCGGGTCGGCCTCGAGGCGGGTGAGCACCGACTCCCACCGGTCGAGGACATCGGCCGTGTCCGGGTCGACGTCGGCGCCGTACCGGTTCTCGATGAACTTGCGCGACTGCTCCGCGTACTCCATCTGCAACTGGACCGCCGTGAGCCTGCGGCCGTCCTTGAGAGCGAGCAGGTGGCGCAGCGAGACGTCGTGCGACACCTCGTGCAACGTGGTGACGGGCCGCTCGACCGACAGGTCGACGGCAAGGAACCCCTCCTCGATCATGGACAGGACCAGCGAGGTGGTGCCGAGCTTGAGATAGGTGGACACCTCGGACAGGTTGGCGTCGCCGATGATCACGTGCAGGCGACGGTAGCGCTCGGGGTCGGCGTGGGGCTCGTCGCGGGTGTTGATGATCGGCCGCTTGAGCGTGGTCTCGAGGCCCACCTCGACCTCGAAGTAGTCGGCCCGCTGGGAGAGCTGGAAGCCGTGCCGGTTGCCGTCCTGACCCAGCCCCACCCTGCCGGCCCCGCACACCACCGGGCGCGACACGAAGAACGGGGTCAGGTGGCGGACGATGTCGGCGAACGGGGTCTGCCGGCTCATCAGGTAGTTCTCGTGGCAGCCGTAGGAGGCGCCCTTGTTGTCCACGTTGTTCTTGTAGAGCTGGATGGGCGATGACGCCGGCGCGAGCGCGGCCAGCCGGGATGCCTCGGCCATCACCAGCTCGCCGGCCTTGTCCCACAGGACGGCGTCTCGGGGCGAGGTGACCTCCGGGGACGAGTACTCCGGGTGCGCGTGGTCGACGTAGAGCCGCGCCCCGTTGGTGAGGATGACGTTGGCCAGCCCGACCTCCTCGTCGGTCAACTGGCTCGGGTCGGCGCTGTCGCGGGAGAGCTCGAAACCGCGCGCGTCGCGCAGCGGGCTCTCCTCCTCGAAGTCCCACCGCGCCCGCCGGGCCCGGGCGGTCGCGGCGGCGTACGCGTTGACCACCTGCGACGAGGTCAGCATCGAGTTCGCGGCCGGATTGCCCGGCACGGCGATGCCGTACTCGGTCTCGATACCGACGACGCGGCGGGCGCTCATGCGACGAGCCTACGGCGTCTGCCCGACCGGTCCGCGAGCACGCAGGGTGGAATGCTCGGCGCCCGCACGTTTGCGCGACGCGGCCGTCACAGCCCAGCCGGTGCGGGCGCCGGGTAGCTGACACCGAGGGTCCGCAGGGCGTCGTCGAGGATCGCCATCACCGAGATGGTGTCGGAGAGCGGCATCTCCTCGGTCTGCGTGCGACCGTGGCGAACGCACTCGTGCACTGCGCGCAGCATCGGCACGTAGCCGCGGCCGACCGGCTCGTCCTCGTACACCTGCACGCTGCCGTCGGAGCGGGTGTGGATCAGCCGGCTCGGTTGATGGAAGCGGGCCGGCACGTCGATCCGCCCGGCGGTGCCGACGACCCGGGCGGTATTGCCGGAATGGGCGATGAGGGACGTCTCGAGCTGGGCGTACGCACCGCCGGCCCACCCCAGGAGCAATGCCGCCTCGGCGTCGACACCGTCAGCGGTCAGCGTGCCGTGCGAGGCCAGTTTCTGCGGCGAGCCGAGCAGCATCTGGGCGAAGGCGACCGGATAGATGCCGACGTCGAGCAGCGCCCCACCGCCGAGCGCCGGATCCCAGATCCGGTCCTTCGCCCGCGGCCCGGCCACGAATCCGAGGTCGGCACTGATACTGCGAACCTCGCCGATGCCGCCGTCGGCCACGATGTGGCGCAGTCGCGCGATCAGGGGTGCGAACCGTGTCCACATCGCCTCCATGCAGAACACGCCGAGGTCGCGAGCCTTCTGCGCCAGGCGCTCCGTCTCGGCCAGCGAGGTCGTGAACGCCTTCTCGCACAGCACGGCCTTCCGCGCGTCGAGCGCCGCATCCACGATCTCGGCGTGCTGAGCGTGCGGAGTTGCCACGTAGACGACATCGACGTCGTCGTCGGCCAGCAGGTCCGCGTACGACCCGTAGGCCCGCGGGATGCCGAACTCGCCGGCGAACACCTGCGCCCGTTCCTTGACCCGAGAACTGACCGCGACGATCTGCGCGTCCTCGACCAGGAGCATCTCGCCGGCAAGGGTGTGCGCGATCCCGCCGGTCGCCACGATCCCCCACCGGATCGGGGGCAGCGATGACCAGCCCGAGGTCGACGCGTTCATCCCGGTCGACGGCCGGGCATCAGAGGTACTGGCCGGTATTGGCGACAGTGTCGATGGACCGGCCGGCCTCGATGCCCTCCTTGCCCGACACCAGCGTGCGAATGAACACGATCCGCTCGCCCTTCTTGCCCGAGATGCGGGCCCAGTCGTCCGGGTTGGTGGTGTTGGGGAGGTCTTCGTTCTCCTTGAACTCGTCCAGGCAGGCCGTCAACAGGTGCTGGACCCGGATGCCCTTGGCGCCGGTCTCGAGGAACTCCTTGATCGCCATCTTCTTGGCCCGGTCGACGATGTTCTGGATCATCGCGCCGGGGTTGAAGTCGCGGAAGTAGAGGACCTCCTTGTCCCCGTTGGCGTAGGTGACCTCGAGGAACCGGTTGTCCTCCCTCTCCGTATACATCCGCTCGACCGAGCGTTGGATCATGGCCTCGACCGCGGCGCCGGGCGATCCCTCGTGCTCGGCGAGATCGTCGGCGTGCAACGGCAGGCCGACGGTCAGGTACTTGCTGAAGATGTCGCGGGCCGCCTCCGCGTCGGGCCGCTCGATCTTGATCTTCACGTCGAGCCGGCCGGGCCGCAGAATCGCCGGATCGATCATGTCCTCGCGGTTGGAGGCGCCGATCACGATGACGTTCTCGAGGCTCTCGACGCCGTCGATCTCGGAGAGCAACTGAGGGACGATGGTGTTCTCGACGTCGGAGGAGACCCCCGAGCCCCGGGTACGGAACAGGGAATCCATCTCGTCGAAGAAGACGATGACGGGCGTGCCCTCGCCGGCCTTCTCGCGGGCCCGCTGGAAGACCAGCCGGATGTGCCGCTCGGTCTCTCCGACGTACTTGTTCAGCAGTTCTGGTCCCTTGATGTTGAGGAAGTATGACTTCTCCTCGGCCTTCCCGGTGCGCGCGGCGACCTGCTTGGCCAGCGAGTTGGCCACCGCCTTCGCGATCAGCGTCTTGCCGCATCCGGGCGGGCCGTAGAGCAGCACGCCCTTGGGCGGGCGGAGGTCGTGCTCGCGGAACAGGTCGGCGTGCAGGTAGGGCAGCTCGATCGCGTCGCGGATCTGGTCGATCTGGCGCGACAGGCCGCCGATGTCGGCGTAGTCGATGTCGGGGACCTCTTCGAGGATGAGCTCCTCGACCTCCGTCTTCGGGATGCGCTCGTAGACGAAGCCGGATCGGGTCTCGAGCAGGAGGGAGTCGCCGGCCCGCATGACGGAGTCCTTCAGCGGCGACGCGATCCGCACGACCCGCTCGTCGTCGGTGTGCCCGATGACCAGCGCACGGTCGCCGTCGGCGAGCAGTTCCTTGAGCATGACGACCTCGCCGACGCGTTCGAACGCCATGGCGCGGACGACGTTGAGCGCCTCGTTGAGCATGACCTCCTGACCGGCCCGCAACGCGTCGGTCTCGACGTCCGGGCTGACGGCGACCCGCAGCTTGCGGCCACCGGTGAACACATCGACCGTGCCGTCCTCGTAGCGGGACAGGAAGATGCCGAAGCCGGCCGGGGGCTGGGCCAGCCTGTCGATCTCCTCCTTGAGCGCGACGATCTGGTCGCGGGCCTCCCGCAATGTGGCGGCGAGGCGATCGTTCTGGGTGGTCATCGCGACGAGCTGCGACTCGGTGTCGGCGAGGCGGTCCTCGAGGAGGCGGGCCTGTCGTGGGGACTCGGCCAGCCGGCGGCGCAGCGCGGCGACCTCCTGCTCGAGGAAGGAAATCTGGGCGGACACGTCGGAGGGGACGCGCTCGGCGTCGTGGCGTGGTCGATCGGAGCTGCCGTCGTGCGTCGGCACTGTCCTCACCTCCTACGGAGGGTCCTCTTGTCACGACCCTACCCGGGGCGGCGCCGTTGGCCAGACCCCTTGTCCGTGGGGTGGCAGGGTGTCGTGCCTCACAGCACCGGGCGGGGTCAGGCCTCGCCGCTCGGAGCGGGGCGCCGCCGTCGCGGCGGTGCCACGACACCCGGCGCGAGCCGTCGCGAGGTCACCAGGAACCCGGTGTGGCCGATCATGCGGTGGTCGGGCCGGACAGCGAGGCCTTCGACGTGCCACGTCCGGATCATCGACTCCCACGACACCGGCTCGGTGAAGCCGCCGTGGTCACGGATCGTCTCGACGGTTCGGGCGAGTTGAGTCGTCGTGGCCACGTAACAGCACAGGACACCGCCCGGAGCGAGAACGCCGCCGATCGCGTCGACGCACTCCCAGGGCGCGAGCATGTCCAGCACCGCCCGGTCCACCGGCGCCGGCTCGTCCAGTGCCTCGACCAGGTCGCCGACGGTGAGCCGCCAGGCCGGGTGCGGTCCGGCGAAGAAGCGTTCGACGTTGGCGCCGGCGATGGCTGCGAAGTCGGCCCGTCGTTCGTAGGAATGGACGGTCCCCCACGGACCGACGGCCCGTAGCAGCGACATCGTCAGGGCCCCCGAGCCGACGCCGGCCTCCACCACCCGGGCGCCCGGGAAGACGTCGGCCATGGCGACGATCTGCGCCGCGTCCTTCGGGTACACCACCGCGGCACCACGCGGCATCGACAGAACGTAGTCGGCCAGCAGCGGACGCAGAGCGAGGTAGGCCGTGCCGCCGGTGGAGACGACGACCGTTCCCTCCGGCTGTCCGATGAGCGCGTCGTGCCCGAACGAGCCCTTGTGCGTATGGAAGTCGCGGCCGGCTTCCAGGGTGATCGTGTGGTGGCGGCCCTTCGGGTCGGTGAGCTGCACCTGGTCGCCCGGGCGCAGTGGTCCCGTACGTCGCGCCGGAGTGCCGCTCGGCTGGGTCACGGCATGCAGAGTAGGCCCCTACGTGGTGGCCAGGGCAGCGTCCACGTCGGCGGTCGAGAGCACACCGTAAACGGCGCCGTCGTGATCGACGACGAGGTACTCGGACGCGGGGTGGGCTCGCATCCGGGTGATCAGGTCCTCTCCCCCGAGGTCCACGGGCACCACGAGGCCGGCCTCGAGGGACCGGGCGACCTGCCCCACGGGCACCCATGGTCGCCGGTCCTCGGGGGTGGCGTTGGCCGACGCCTCGCTCACCAGGCCGGTCGGCCGGCCCGCCCCGTCGACGACGACCAGGGCGCGGACACCGGAGGCCGACGCCCGGCGCAATGCCTCGGCCAGCGGTACGTCCGGGGCGACGGGCGTGGCCCGGCGGGTCAGCGTCTGCAGGTCCAGCCGGGGAAGGCGACTGCGCACGCGCCCGACAGCCAGCGCCTGCGTCGCGCCGTTCCACAACAGCACGGCGACCAGCGCGGACCAGACCAGGGACACGATCGTGGGCGAGCCGCGGGCGAGGACGAACGGGAGGACGAGCACGAGGCCCGCGAGCACCTGGCCCGCTCGGGCAGCGACGACGGTGCCGCGGTGTTCGTCGCCCGTGATCCGCCAGACGACCGAACGCAGCATGTGGCCGCCGTCGAGCGGCAGCGCCGGGAGAAGGTTGAAGACCCCGACGATCAGGTTGGCCACGGCCAATCCGAGGAGCAGGTACTCCGATATCGGCTCGGCCACCGGTACGGCCACGAGCAGCGCCAGCGCACCGACGGCCAGGGAGACCAGCGGACCGGCGGCCGAGATGATCAGGTCGCGGCCCGGCGTCGGGGACTCGCGCTCGATCTCGGTGTACCCGCCCAGGAAGTGCAGGGTGATGCCGCGCACGGGCAGCCCGAACCCGCGCGCCACCAGCGCGTGGCTCACCTCGTGGAGCAGGACCGACGCGTAGAGCAGTACGGCGAAGGCGAAGGTGACGGCGTAGGTCCCGGCGCCCAGGTCGGGCAGTTCCCGGCGAACCTGCGGCGCGAATCCGACCGTGATGACGGCGGCCACGATGAACCAGGTGGGGCTGATGTGAACCGGCACGCCGGCGACCCTGCCCAGGGTCAGCCGCCGCCGGTCGCCGTCCGTCACGCACCCAGGCTAGGCCCCCATGGGCCCACCGGGATCCCCACATGTTCCCACCTGTGGCGGGATCGCAACCGGTCCTTGCTCGAAGAGGCGTGTCCAAGCCGCCACACGTCGTGTGTGTGGATCGTCTGATGCGACATCTCACCGGTCCCGGTCGTGTCCATGCAGTGGTGTCCGGGGCTTGGCCTACAGTCGCCGATATGAACGTCGAGGCGCCCGCGCAGACCGTCGCACCGGCCCTCGAGCCGGCCGGCGACACGCGGGACCGCGAGGGGGTGGAAGCCGCCGGACCCACACTGTCTCCGTCGCGGGCAGCCGACTTCATGACCTGCCCACTGCTCTACCGGTTCCGTACCATCGACCGGCTGCCCGAGCCGCCCAGTCCCGCGGCCACCCGCGGCACGATCGTGCACGCCGTCCTGGAGCAGCTGTTCGACCTGCCGGCCGGCGAGCGCACCGTCCAGCGCGCCGCCGCGCTGGTCGCACCGGTGTGGGAGCAGCTGGTCGAGGCCGAGCCTGATCTGGCCGCCCTCTTCGACGACGACCAGGACGGTTCGGCGCTGGCGGAGTGGATCCACGGCGCCGAAGAGCTCGTCCGGTGCTATTTCACGCTGGAGGACCCGCCACGGCTCGAACCGGCAGAACGTGAGCTCTACGTCGAGACCGTTCTCGACTCCGGGCTGCGCCTGCGCGGCTACGTCGACCGGGTCGACCGGGCGTCGGCCACGGGCGACCTGCGGGTCGTCGACTACAAGACCGGCAAGGCGCCGCCCGAGGGGTTCGAGCAGCGGGCCATGTTCCAGATGCGGTTCTACGCGCTCGTGCTCTGGCGCTTGTACCAGCGGGTACCCCGGCTGCTCCAGCTGGTCTACCTCGGCAGCGGCGAGGTGCTGCGCTACGAGCCCGACGAGGCCGACCTGCTCGCCACCGAGCGCAAGGTGAACGCACTCTGGCGGGCCATCGAGCGCGCGGCCCATACCGGCGACTGGCGGCCCAGCCCGAGCAGGCTCTGCGACTGGTGCGCCCACCAGGCGCTGTGCCCGTCCTGGGGCGGCACGCCGCCACCGCTGCCCGAACCCGCGGCCACCGGCTCGGCCGTACCGGCCGACGAGGCACCGTCGCCACGAACCTCGCCGGTCGACCTCTGAGCCGGTCCGGGCCGGGTGCTCAGAGCCGCTTCTCGAAGTCCATGGCCGATCCGCGCCACCAGTCGGGCTCCGACCAGGGGGACGCGGGACGCACGGCCATCTCGCCGTCGAGCTCGAGGTCCACCTGCTCGTTGAAGAAGCAGACCATGTCGCGCACCGGCTCGGCATCGCGGCCAGGCTGTCCGTAGGTCCAGGCGAGGTTCGCCCGGGAACCGTCGCCGACCCGCACCGACCAGTACGACGCGTGCCCCTTGTAGGCGCAGGTGGTACGCAGGTCGGACGGCTCGAGCCCGGCCCTGACGTCCTCCCGGGGGAAGTACCAGCGGGGCGGGAGTGCCGTCTCGAAGATCACCACCGTGCGCTCGCTCTCGGCGAGGATCTCGCCGTCCACGCTGACTCGCACGCGGCGCGAGCTCGGCACGGCGTCCACCCGATGGTACGGATCACGGGCGTGTGCCAGCGCCTCCATGTCCTCCTCGAGCCAGCGGTCCATGCTCCGCCAGTAGAAGGCGACGTAGGGCCGCAGGTCCGGCGCCAGGCCGCCCTCCGACTCGTACGTCCACCCTGCGTTCTCGACCACCCGGTCGCCGACGGCAAGGTCGACGTAGTGCGCGGTTCCCTTTCCCTCCGCGCTCTCCGCCCGGCCGTTCGGCGTCAGCAGGTCGGTCTGGACGCTCTCCCGCGGAAAGTGGTAGCGCGGAAGCTGGCCATGCTCGAAGAACAGCATCGGCGTCCGGCAGTCGACCACGACCTGGTCGCCGACGATGCCGCGGATCCGGCGCGGCGACGGTTCGAGGTAGAGCCAGCCCTTGCCCGGCAGCGGAGCGTTCGAGATTCCCCAGGGCTGGTGGCCGAACGGCGCGGTTCCCATCGTCAATGACATCGTGGCCTCTCCTGTCCGGCGTCGACGACATGGCTGTGCAGACGATGTTCCCAGCAGCTGGAGTCCCTGAGCATCGTTCTCGCGGCGGAGGACGGCATCCACACGCGGGATGAGCCCGCGCCTGGTGCGCGGACCTACTGTGGAGGGATGAGCCGGAGCGTCACGCTGCCGCGGCTGAGTCCGTGGCTGTTCGACGTGACACTCGTGTGCGGCCTGGTCGCGTTGTACGTCTACACGGACGACAGCGGTGTCGCGTACCGCGACGGTGACGGGCTCGGCGTCCTGCTGGTGGTCGCCGGGACCGTACCCCTGCTGCTCCGTCGCCGGATGGCGCCGGCGGTCGCACTGGTCACGGCCGCGACGGTCAAGACCCACGTCGGCAACCTGCTCGCGAAGCCGGGCGTGCGCGACCGCGTACAGGCCACGGTCTACGCCTACGAGAGCGGCCTGGTCGAGCCGGGCGCGCTGTAGCGGGAGCGGCGCCGTGCTCCGTGTCACCCTCAAGAGCCTGGTCGCCCGGAAGGTGCGGCTGGCGATGAGCGCGTTGGCCATCGTGCTGGGCGTTGCCTTCGTCGCGGGATCGTTCGTGTTCACCGACACCCTCGACAGCACGTTCGACGAGATCTTCAGCGACCTCAACGGCGATGTCATCGTCCGGCCCGAAGGCTCCCGGGGCCTGAGCTCGCTGGTCGGCAGCGACGCCGTCGACAACGACACCCGCACCGTCCCGGCGTCGATGATCGAGCAGCTCGCCGAGTTGGAGGGCGCCCGGCGGGTCGACGGTGTCGTGGAGAACCGGTCGGTCATCGTCGTCGGGAGCGACGGCCGGGTGGTCAGCCGCGGCGGGGCTCCCGGGATCGGCGCCAACTGGTCCGACGCCCCCAACACCACCGGTGAGGCGCCGCTGAAGATCGCCGACGGCCGCCCGCCTGCCAGGCTTGGTGAGGTCGTGCTCGACGTGCGCACCGCCGAACTGGGCGGGTACGGTCTCGGCGACACGGTTCGGCTGGTCACGAGCACCGAGCAGGCCGAGATCGCGGCCACCCTGGTCGGCACCGCCACGTTCGGCGAGAGCGCCAGCCTGGCCGGTGCGACGCTCGCGCTGTTCGACACCGCGAGCGCCCAACGTCTGCTGCTCGACGGTGCCGAGGCCTACTCCACGATCACGATTGCGGCCCGTGACGGCATCAGCCAGGAGCGGCTGCGCTCGGAGGTCGAGGCCGTGATCCCCGACGGCTTCGAGGCCAAGACCGGCACGGAGACCTCGAACGAGACCTCCGACGGGCTTCGTGCGGCCCTGAGCTTCTTCACGACCTTCCTGCTGATCTTCGCCGCGGTCGCCCTGTTCGTCGGGACCTTCCTCATCCTCAACACGTTCTCGATCCTGGTCGCCCAGCGCAGCCAGGAGATGGCGCTCTATCGAGCGCTCGGTGCCGGACGCCGGCAGGTCACCCGGTCGGTGCTGGTGGAGGCGCTCGTGGTGGGCCTGCTGGGCGCGACGGTCGGTCTGGTGCTCGGCCTGGTCGTCGCTCACCTGCTCAAGCTCGCCTTCGGCGCGTTCGGCCTCGACCTCGGCCCGGGCGGGCTGGTGGTAGAACCACGGACGGTCGCCGTCGCGTATGGCGTCGGCGTGACGGTCACCATGGCTGCCGCCTACATCCCGGCGCGTCGGGCGGCGCGCGTGTCACCCGTGGCGGCCATGCGCGAGGACGTCGCGCTTCCGCAGGCACCTCGCAGCCTGCACGCGGGTCTCGGCGCCGGGCTGGCGATCCTCGGTGCCGGTCTGCTCGGCGCCGGGCTGTTCCTCGACACGTCGTGGCCGACGCCGCTCGTCGGCGCCGGCATCACCGCGGTGTTCCTCGGCATCGCGCTGCTCGCACCGGTGCTGGCCGCGCCGATCGTTCGCACCGTCGCGGTGGGCTATCCGAAGATCTTCGGAGCGGTCGGTCACCTGGCGCGCGAGAACGCCTTGCGCAACCCACGGCGCACGGCCGCCACGGCGTCCGCCCTGATGGTGGGGCTGGCGCTGGTGTCCGCCATGGCCGTGATCGGCGAGTCGACGAACAAGAGCATCGACGTCGCGTTCGAGGACGACCTGACCGCCGACTTCGTCGTGTCCAACGCGCTCGGGCAGCCGTTCTCGACCAGGGTGGCGGCCGAGGTCACGGGCCTGGACGGGGTGGCGGAGGTCGCTCAGGTTCGCTGGCAGGCCGGCCAGGTCGCCGGGGACGACGCCAACCTGGCCGCACTCGACCCGGCGGCGTTCTCGACGGCGGCGAACCTGGAGATCACCGACGGCGGCGCGGAGTTGGGCACGGAGGGAGTCCTGGTGGCGGCCGGGCTCGCCGGCAGGGAAGGCCTCGACGTCGGCGATCGGCTGACCATCGCGCTGCCCGCCGGTGAGCAACGGCTCCGGGTGGTCGGCGTCTTCGCCGACAACCCCGCCGTCGGCAGCGAGGTCGTCGTGAGCTTCGACACGTTGCAGTCCGGCGGCGTCAGCGCCGCCGACAGCTACGTCTACGTCGTGGCCGAGCCGGGTGCCGACATCGCCACCGTCCGGGCCGGGCTCCAGCAGGTCACGGCCACGCTACCCACGGTGACGGTCAAGGACCAGGACGCCTTCACCGAGGAGCGGCGGGCGCCGGTCAACCGCCTGCTCAGCCTGGTCTATGCCCTGCTCGGGTTGGCCGTTCTGATCGCCGTGCTCGGCATCGTCAACACCCTCGCTCTCTCGGTCATGGAGCGCACCCGCGAAGTGGGGTTGCTGCGTGCGGTAGGCATGACCCGGCGCCAGTTGCGGGCCATGGTGCGCTGGGAGTCGGTTGCCATCGCCGTGCTGGGCGCCGTGCTGGGAATCGTGCTGGGCGTCGTCTTCGGCGTCGCTCTGCAGAGTGCTCTGTCCGAGGAGGGCCTCGAGGTCCTCGCCGTGCCGTGGGGACGCCTCGCGGCGTTCCTGCTCCTGGCAGCCCTGGTCGGCGTTCTCGCTGCCGTGTGGCCGGCCCGGCGAGCCGCGAAGCTCGACGTCCTCCACGCCATCACGACCGAGTAGCGCGATGCCTCCTTCCCCGGGACGACCTCCGGCGGCGGATCGTCCGGCGGAATCCCGGAACCCGTCCCGCCGTCGAGCGAAGCGCCGCTCGGACCGTCTACGGTCGTCACAACGAACTCAGCTCGAGGAGCCGCCGTGACAGTCACTCCCGGTCCACCCGCGGGCACCGACCAGACAGCGGCACGGGCCGAGGGGCTCTGGAAGGTCTACGGCGCCGGCGACACCCAGGTCGTGGCACTCCACGACGTTTCGGTCGAGTTCGGCCGCTCCCGTTACACGGCCATCATGGGTCCGTCCGGCTCGGGCAAGTCGACCCTCATGCACTGCATGGCGGCGCTCGACTCGGCCACCGCCGGAAAGGTCTACGTGGGCGACACCGAGCTGACCTCGCTCGGAGACAACGAGCTCACACGTCTGCGCCGGGACAAGATCGGCTTCGTCTTCCAGGCCTACAACCTCGTTCCCACGCTGACGGCGAGGGAGAACATCACCCTCCCGGTCGACATCGCCGGCCGGAAGGTCGACCCCGAGTGGTTCGACCGGGTGGTGTCGACCGTCGGGCTCGGCGACCGGCTCGACCACAAGCCCAGCGAGTTGTCCGGCGGCCAGCAGCAGCGCGTCGCCTGCGCCCGCGCGCTGGTCAGCCGGCCCGACATCGTGTTCGCCGACGAACCGACGGGCAACCTCGACTCGCGGTCCGGTGCCGAAGTTCTCGGCTTTCTTCGCCGTTCGGTGCGCGAGTTCGGTCAGACGATCGTCATGGTGACCCACGATCCCAACGCGGCGTCGTACTCCGACCGCGTGCTCTTCCTCGTCGACGGTCGGATCGTCGACGAGATGGCCGAGCCCACGGCCGAGCGCGTCCTCGAGCGGATGAAGGGCTTCGACCCCGTGAGCCGGGTTTCCTGAGCGATGCTGCGCGCTACGTTCAGGAATCTCGCTGCGCGCAAGCTGCGGCTGGCGCTGAGCGCGTTCGCCATCGTGCTGGGGGTCGCGTTCGTGGTCGGCTCCTTCGTGTTCACCGACACCCTCGACGAGACGTTCGAGCGACTGTTCGCCGACGCCAACTCCGACGTCATCGTCCGGCCGGTTCTCGGTGAGGGCGACCAGTTCCAGTTCACCGGCGGTGATGCGCGCACGTTGCCCGCGGTCATGGTCGACGATCTCGCCGGCGTCGACGGGGTGGACCGGGCCGACGGTGTCGTGTCGAACCAGTCGGTGTTCGTCATCGGTGCCGAGGGCAGGCTCGTCGGCGGCACCGGCGCGCCCGGGATCGCCACGAACTGGACCGACGCGCCCGCGGAGGACGGCTCGAACCCGCTGCAGGTCGTCGACGGGCGGGAACCGCGGGCCGCGGACGAGGTCGTTCTGGAGACGAAGACGGCCGACCGGGCCGAGTACGAGGTCGGCGACCGGGTGACGCTGGTCATGCCGGATGACCCGCCGCAGATCAATGCGACGCTCGTGGGGATCACCGACTTCGGCAACGGGAACAGCCTGGCCGGTGCCACGCTGACGTTGTTCGACACGCAGACCGCTCAGGACCTCCTCCTCGACGGCGAGGACGTCTTCAACAGCATCGCCGTCACCGCCGACGACGGCGCCGATGTCGCAGCGGTGCGCGACCGCATCGCACAGACCCTGCCCGAGGGTGTCGAGGCCCGTACCGGAGCGGAGATCGCGGAGGAGAGCGAGGACGCGATCGAGCAGGCGCTCGGCTTCTTCAACACGTTTCTGCTGGTCTTCGCGGCGGTCGCACTGTTCGTCGGCATCTTCCTCATCCTCAACACGTTCTCGATCCTGGTGGCGCAGCGGACCCAGGAGATGGCCCTGTTCCGAGCCCTCGGCGCCGGCCGTAGACAGGTCACGAGGTCCGTGCTCGTCGAGGCCGCGGCGGTCGGTCTGGTGGGGTCGACGATCGGGCTGCTGCTCGGGCTGGGCGTCGCCCAGTTGCTCACGTTGGCGTTTGCGCTGTTCGGCCTCGACCTCGGTGGCGCCGGCCTCGTCCTGCGGCCGCGCACGGTGCTCGTCGCTTACGCGGTCGGCGTCGTGGTGACGCTGGTCGCGGCCTACGTTCCGGCCCGTCGCGCGGCCCGGGTACCACCGGTGGCCGCGATGCGCGACGACGTCGTCATTCCGCACACCTCACTGCGCGTGCGCCGGGTGGTCGGAACCGTGCTGACCGCGGTCGGAGCCGCGTCGATCGGTGTCGGCCTGTTCGCCGAGGTCGCACAGGCGGGTGCCTTCGTCGGCGCCGGCGTCGCGGCGGTGTTCGTGGGCATCGCCGTGCTTGCACCGGTCATCGGGCCGCCGATCGTCCGGGTCATCGCAGGCTGGTTCCCGCGCGCATTCGGCACCGTGGGCCTGCTGGCGCGCGAGAACGCCCAACGCAATCCGCGTCGGACCGCGGCGACGGCATCCGCTCTCATGATCGGGCTCGCCCTGGTCGCCGCGATGTCGGTCATCGGCCAGTCGGCGAACCGGAGCATCGACAAGGCGCTCGACGACGGGCTGGAGGCCCAGTTCGTGGTGTCCAATGCCGTGGGGCAGCCGTTCTCCCCGGCGTTGGCCGACCGGATCGCCGGGCTGGACGGCGTCGCCGAGGTCGCCCGGGTCCGGTACAACGCCGCCCAGGCGGACGGCAGCGACGTCTTCCTCTCCGCGTTCGATCCGGCTGCCTACGTGCAGGCGGCCGAGTTCGACATTGCTGCCGGCGACGACGCTCTGCCTTCCGACGGCGTGCTGGTGTCCGAGGACTACGCCGAAGACCACGGGACCGGCGTCGGTGACACCGTCACGGTCGCGCTGCCTGCAGGAAGCCGCCAGATGCAGGTGGGCGGCATCTTCGCCCCGACACAGTTGCTGTTCGCGGATCTCGTCGTCGGCCTCGAGGCACTCGAGTTCGGTGGAATCCGGCCGGCGGACTCCATCGTCTACGTGGTCAGCGAGCCGGGTGCCGACCTGGCCGAGGTCAAGAGCGGCATCGAGCAGGCGGCCGACGAGCTGCCCATGGTCGCCGTCAAGGACCAGGAGGCGTTCAAGGCAGAGCAGCGCTCGCAGGTCAACCAGCTGCTCTACCTCGTCTACGCATTGCTCGGGTTGGCGATCATCATCGCGATCCTCGGCATCGTCAACACGCTGGTGCTGTCGGTCGTGGAGCGCACCCGCGAGATCGGACTGCTGCGGGCGGTCGGGCTGTCCCGTCCACAACTGCGACGGATGGTGCAGCTCGAGTCGGTCGCGATCGCCGTCCTGGGCGCTGTACTCGGCATCGGGCTCGGCCTGCTGTTCGGGATCGCGCTGCAGCGATCGCAGGCGGAGTTCGGCCTGGAGGTGCTGGCCGTGCCGTGGGTCCAGCTGATCATCTTCGTCGTGCTGGCTGCCGTGGTCGGGCTTCTGGCGGCCCTGTGGCCGGCCGGCCGGGCCGCCCGACTCGACGTCCTGCGGGCGATCACCACCGAGTAG
>DASRTE010000110.1:0-2981 GCA_035656095.1 Jiangellaceae bacterium | reverse complement strand
TCCCTTGGGCTCTGGAACGGCATCTACCAGGTGCTCTTCGCCTTCCGCACCGGCGCCCCGGTCGTGGTCATGGATCGGTTCGACACCGCCGAGTTCGCCGCTCTCGTCCGCCGCTTCGAGATCCGCAGCACCGTTCTGCCGCCCGCGGCAATGGTGATGCTGGCCGACGACGAGCGGATCGCCGACCTCGCCCCGCTCAAGTACGTCCGCAGCATCTCTGCACCGCTCTCGCCGCTCCAGGCCCGCCGGTTCCGCGACCGCTTCGGCATCAGCGTCCTCAACGGCTGGGGCCAGACCGAGCTCGGCGGGGAGGTGGTCGGATGGAGCGCGGCCGATTCGAAGGCGTTCGGCGACGCAAAGTTGGGCGCCGTCGGCCGGCCCCACGCCGGTGTCGAGGTCACCACCGACGACCGCACCGGCGAGCTCCTCGTGCGCATCCCCGGCCGCTTCGACGAGTGGCAGCACACCGGTGACATCGGGCGTATCGACGGCGACGGCTTCGTGTGGATCGAGGGCCGGGTGTCCGACACGATCAACCGGGGCGGCAACAAGGTGCACCCCAGCGAGATCGAGGAGGTCCTGCGCCTCGCGCCGCAGGTCGCGGACGCCGCCGTCGTGGGCGCGCCCGACGACCGCTTGGGGGAGGTTCCGGTCGCCTTCATCGTCGAGTCGGCGCCCACCACCGACGAGGCGCTCGTCGCCATGTGCCGGGAGCATCTCGCGCCCTACAAGGTCCCCGTCCGGTTCGAGCGGGTCACCGAGCTCCCCCGCAACGAGAACGGCAAGATCCAAAAGCGCGAGCTCGTCCGCACCAGGGGAGGAGAGAACCCATGACCCTGTCGCCCCTCCTGTCGTACTCGCGAGCCGACCTCTGCACCATCGGACGCGAGCTCATGCTCGCCGCCCACCTGCAGGACCGGGCGTCGGTCCCGGCCATCCTCAGCCGCCGAAGCGTGGACGAGGCAGCCCAGCTCGCGATCGACGAGTGGATGATGACGAGCCCGATCTACACCCGACGGATGCAGCGGCTCCTCCGATTCGAGGGCACCGGCGTCGAGACGATCTTCAAGGGACTGCAGCTCGATGTCGGCTTCGCCCACCAGTTCATGGACGTCGGGTATCAGCTCCACTCGTCTGATCGCGGCGAGTTCTGGCTGCGGTCCTGCGGTGCGCTGGCCGACGCGGTCCCGATGGGCGAAGCGATGGTCCGAGTCATGTGCCACGACATCGAGGACCCGACCTTCGACGCGACCGCGGTCGCGTCCAACCCTCGCGCCCGCGTGCGGCCGGTGCACCGACCGCCCGCTGTCCCCCGCGGCGGCCCCGACTGCCACTGGACGGTGCAGATCGACGAGTCCGCCGACCCGGTCGAGCCGCATCCGTGGCTCGGGCTCATGGAGCGGAGCGTGGTCGCGCAGCTCCCGAACGATCCCGACCTGCGGGCGGCATCAGAGCGGGGCGGCTGGGACGACTACAGCGGCGACTTCGACCCAGGCTTCGAGCTGGAGCGGCTCTCGACCCGAGCGCTCCACATCGTGCTGCGGGAGTTCGCCGTCCAGGGCCACCTGCTGGCCCGGGGGATGATGCGCGCGGTGGAGCGGCGGTACGGCCACGACGAAGCCGTCGAGGTCGGCCGGGCGATCTTCACCGGCATCGGATGGATCGCCGCGGAACGGCTCACCCGGGTGCTGGCCGTCGATCCGAGCGAGGCCGACACCCTGGCCACGGTGCTCCCCCTCACCCACTTCCTGCTCCCGGCCGACTACGTCGGCCTCAGCGTGGAGCTCGACGCCGACGCGACAACCATCAGGCTCTCGGGCGACGCCGCCGGGATGTCCGAGGGTGATCCCTACTCGCTGCCGGGGCTGCTCGTCGAGGGCGTCGACGGGATCGTCGAATCGCTCGTCCACGGCGTCGACCCCACTGCGACCGTCGACGCCGACGGTCGAGGCGTCGACAGGACCTGGACGGTGCAGCGCGGCACGGCCTCGCGGCCGGCGGACGAGCCCGACGACGTCGTCGTCGCCCGCTTCAGCACCGGCGTCGCGGTCACGTTGCGACGGCGGCTGCCTCGGCCCGAGGACGCAGGGCTGCTGCCCTGACGGGAGCCCGGGATGACGCGACGTATCGGGGGAGACGTCGGGTCAGCGCGAGAGGATGGTGACTGCGGCGGTGCCGGGTGCGCCGTAGACCTGGGCGTAGCCGACCCGGGGCTCGCCCGGGACCTGGCGGTCGCCGGCTTGGCCCCGTAGCTGCATCACGAGCTCGTTGACCTGCCGCAGCCCGGAGGCACCGATGGGTTCGCCGTTGGCGATGAGCCCGCCGTCGGTGTTGATCGGCAGCGGGCCAGCGATCTCCGTGGCGTTCTCGGCGAGGAGCTTCTCCTGCTCGCCGTCGACACAGAAGCCGTTCTCGGCCATGTGCATCACCTCGGCACCGGCGTCGGTGTCCTGGAGCTGGATGACGTCGACCTCCTCTGGCCCGATCCCGGCCACCTCGTACGCCGCCTTGGACGCGTAGACGGTGGGCGACACGTCCTCGTCGAGCGCGGCCCACGTCGTGTTGACCTCATAGGCGCCGTAGTTGCGCGTTCGAATCTCGGTTGCCTTCACGAACACCGGCGCATCCGTGAAGCGGGAGGCCAGGTCTGCCCGGCAGAGCACGACTGCCGCCGCGCCTTCGTCGGGGGCGCAGAACATCGCAGCGGTCAGAGGGTGGTTCAGGGTCGGCGAGGCGAGGATCTCGTCCACCGAAAGCGGCTTGCGCCGGAACGCCTTCGGGTTGAGCGAACCGTTGCGGTAGTTCTTCGCCGCCACCTTGGCGAGGGTCGTCGGCGAGATGTCGTGGTCGTGCATGTAGCGGTTGATCTTCATGCCGAAGAACTTCGTGGTGACGTACTGGCCGTTCTCGCCGTACCACTGCGGCATGCCCATGAGCGCCGGGTCCGCCTTGAAGGACCCCCGTGGGTGCTTGTCGGCGCC